>DYOB01000157.1 GCA_020720765.1 Borreliella garinii | reverse complement strand
CGTAACACAAAAAACCCTTCACGAACAGCGAAGGGTTTTAATGTTTATACGCAAATTTCTTTGCAAAAAGCTATTTTTCGATATACACTTTTCGATTCGTAACGCTGTCGGCTGATTTTACTGTAACGATGTATGTGCCGACCGAAACACCTCTCATATCTATCTCGTTTACAGATGATTCTGCTTTTGAGACAAATAAAGTTCTGCCAAAAATATCCGAAACTATAATTTCAGTAGTACGAATGGATTTTTCGGGTATTTTTACAAATATCAAGCTTCCGGACGAATATACATTTACAGTAGCATTGGTTGTGGGTTGTATATCAACTGAATTTCTGTCAAATCGAATTGAGAACCGATTGCTATTCGGGGTTGATTGTGCCGGTGCGTAGAACGCATAAGCCTCATCTTCAATCATTTCTACCTCTACATTTTCAACGGCATCAACCAAAATGGCTTTATATCCGGTTTCGATGCTGATTTGAGGAAACACAATTTCATACGTGCCTTCCTGTGGGGTTTTAACAGCCAAAGGAATTTGTAATTGGTCGGATAACTCGGGTAAGGTATTGATTGCCAAACCGAAGTTACTTGTCGTCTCCGGTTTCGTGTAGATATACGGAACTGTGTTATCAGACGTAAACAACTTGAACGCATCGAAAGCTCCGTCATAAGCATTTGTGGCAGGTTCGAGGAAACGAACGACTGTTTCGTCTTGCATGTTGCTGAATTTTATTTTCAGTCGCATCACATTTTCGGTTTGCTCACGACTTGTTCGATAAAACAGCACATTTCCATGCACTCGTGCATTATTTTCAAAATTCAAAGATGCTCCGGCGGAATTTGCTCTTACAAAAAATGCTTGCACGGGCGGAATTATTCCGGAAGCTTCGTTTACGGCTATGGTCGGGAACGCATTACCCGGACCGCTGCCGATGTAATATTGATAGCGATTAAACGCTCCTGTGCCGTTATCTTTGTAGAAATAAATCGCATCGTCGAGGTTGGTTTTTACCAAATCTTCAGAATCCCAATCCAAATACGAGGGATACGGATTTCCGATTAAATTCCAGCCATCGTAAATGTCATCTTCGAGCAATGTAAAATTATCTGTGTATGACAAAGCTACCGGATAAGAACCGTGGTGCGGATTGCCGGTAAACTCAACCACTTTACTTTCGTCCCATTGTGTATATCCGATACCTGCATTTAAAACTCCGGAATAACTTGTCCAACCTGTTAGCGTAGAACCGGTTTCGCCGAGCCAAGAATCCGCTATGGTTTCATCGTATCTGTAAAAATTTACAGGATGATACAAACTACTTTCTGCTCCCTCAACCGGCGAGCTGATATAATGCCAACGCCATCCTTGATTATATTGTTGGAACGTAAATGTTCCGTTGTTATTTACCGAACCATTTACAATTAAGGAAGGCGAGGCATCGGTTGCATTTTGCGACAACAATTTCAATTCAGCGTTCGATTCTATGGTCAAATCTCCGTGTACTGTGAGTTGGTGTGCTTGCGGAATGTATACGTGAGCATCCGAATTTATTTTTAGATGATGTGTTTCGGCAAGTTTACTTGCAGCAGAGTTAAGTTCCGGATAAAAATTTGCGCCTACATCCGGAATTGTTACATCCGTTCCGTGCGTAGGTCGTCGTCCTTGAATCCAATTTCCCGGAAAATTCCAATCTGAACTTACATTGCCCGACCATACGATAACAGAAGGAGCAAAACGCAATTCAAATTCATAATCTTTGTTGCCTGTTAAATCTTCAAATGTAAACGCAGGCTCAAGCGAAGCATTGTGTTCAATACCGCCCAATGTGATATTTTTCACAAATACTTCTAAACCGGGTATGCTGTTCGTTCCGGAAACGGTAACAGTGTATGTTCCGCTCGAAGTAGTATGAATAATCATGGGTATAACGGTTGCTTCTTCGATTACCTTGTGTGCATTTATTGCAAGCTGTTCTCCGGAACTCACAGTGTAAACTTTCGGCACAAACATATTTGGGCTTGCAAGTTTAAGTGCATCATACAGAACATCGAAATTTTCAGAAGCATTTTCATTGAGATAAACTGCGGTTTCATCCGTGTACATTCCGGGGTTTTCAACATGAATATTCAATGACGGCGTATTTGTGGGAGTGGGTGTTGTTGAAACAATATGCGTTCTGTTCGCATTTGTTAGTGTAAATACGTCATCCACAGAGGTTTTCATTAAGAATGCAGTTTTTGGCAAAACATGTGCATCCGCTCCGTTTATGCCGACACCTGTACTTATAAATGTTTCATAATTTTGCAGAGTCTGATTGTAAACATAATACACCGGAGATACGTCTGCGGGCACAGTAATCGTGTTCCAATCAATGCCTGATGAGTATGGATTTCCGACATAATTCCAACCGTTTCCGTCTTTTGACAGGTTGAACGTTTGGTTTCCGCCTTCAATAAGACCAGAAAGAGTTTGTGTCAGTTGGGCACCCAAATTGTTATAGCTGTGGGCTTTTCCTATGGCTATGGGGGTACTGACACCTAATCCTACAAAAGTCTCTGTCGCCACATCCCATCCGGAAATCGCCAAAGTTCCTAAATCGTCCGTTGTTACTCCCGAAACAGGTAAACTTTGGAAAGAAATTCCGTTCGGGTAAATGGTTTCAACGGTTCCGTCAAAACTTCTGCCGGTTTTCATATCTATAAATGAAGAACCGTGTTTCAAATTTATTAGTGCCGTAGCAGACGCATGAGCTTCATCAACCAAATCAATAACAGAGCCGGCGGCGAAGTGCATAATTTGATTTTCGCCTAAACTAATTTCATCAGTAGTATTGAATAAGGCAGAATATTGTAATGTTGCTCCGTCAAATACCGTCAAAGCAACTTCGGGGTCAGGAGCACGTTCGGCAGTCTGCGAAATATACAGTGAGCCGAAGGTAAGCGTCCCGCCGGTAGCATTTTCGGAACTACCGACTTCTACCTTACCTTTATTAATGGTCAATTGAGGTGTTGTAACCGCATTTGTAGCACGCTCGGCAGTTTGCGAAATGTAAAGCGAGCCGCCTCTAACAACAATTCCGTTTGCGGTACTTCCTGCACGTTCGGCGGTTTGGGAAATGTATAAACTTCCGCCTGAAACAACAACTTTACCGGGGGCACCTGCACGTTCGGCAGTTTGGGAGATATAAAGTGAACCGTATTTTATGTTTACATTTCCGGGAGTGCTTGCACGCTCGGCTGTTTGCGAAATGTAAAGCGAGCCATAATTCCCGACTGTTACGCGTGAACTTGCTGCGCCTGCACGCTCGGCAGTTTGTGCAATATAGAGACTTCCGCCGATAACGCGAACAACTGCGCTTCCTCGTGTTGTTCCGTCCCCTTCAATGGTTATATCGCTTCCGGTTTCAATGTTCACAGTTCCGGCAACGGCACGTTCGGCGGTTTGCGAAATATACAAACTTCCGCCGGAACCTACAATAATTCCGGAAGATCTTCCTGTTGCTCCTGCACGGCTTTTAGTCGGATCCGGTCCGATATTGAGTGTAGCTGAGCTGTTTACAGATACTACGGCTGTGCTTCGTCCGTTTGGAGCACGTTCCGCATCTTGTTGAATATAAAGGGAATACGTACGTAAACTTGTAGGTGCGCGTCCTGCTGTGCCGTTTAAGGTTAAATCACCTCCGTCTCCTACAAAAATTGCATTGACAGCGCCTGTTACAGAGCTGGCAAAGGCATCGCAATTGATAATTGAAACCGAATCGGCTATGCCCGGAATTACATTTAGGTCCCAATCTGTGGCAACATCCCAATATAAAATACCATCATCCGGGTCAGATACAATGTCGTATCCGGCAACAATTTGCATGGTGTCAGAATCGGAACATGAACCGTTAGTTACCGTCCAAACTAAGTCGTAAATACCGTATTGTATGTTGGTAATAGTAGTCAGCGGGTTGGTCGAGTTTGTTATAGTCAAACTTGTCGGAGAAATAAGCGACCACGCGCCTGAGCCGACCGCGGGCGTATTTGCAGTCATCAAGGCATTAGGGAATGAACCGCCGACAACAGTGATTCTGTTTGCAATATCATCGCCGGCTATGGCTTCGGCTACCGTGTATGTAACTGAAACTTCATCCGTAAGCGGTATTGTATTGTAATAATAATTGTATCTGAACACTATTTCTCCTGCTGACAGACCTGTTACTGTTGTGGTTGTAACACTTCCGTTTGTGATAGTGCCTGTGCCGGACATTAAAGTCCACCAGCCGGAAAGTCCGGGGTAAGCTGATATTGTAGTTGAGTTTGAACACGTATTTATATCTGCACCGGCAAGGCTTAATTCTCCGCCGTCAGAAATCAACCAACCATGAGTAGCTGTGAGAATTTCACGAGCATCGGCGGTACTTCCTGTGAAGTATTTACTAAGACCGGCATCAAACGGAACGTTAGTCATAGGGTCTAAGACAGACCACGACGTAAGCAAAGCACTGTAATTTTGCGGCGAAAGGGTTACGCCGTCCAAAAATTCGGACATTGTAGTGATTCCGCTGACTTCCCAATTGCTGAAGTCTGCATTCAGGGCAGTGCAACCTGCAAACATATAGGACATATCAGTAACATCGTACAGGCGTGGCTCATCGGTTGCATCGTATGTTAAGTATGAGCAATTTTGGAATGCATGGGACATGTCTTTCCAATCTATGGTGCCCCATTGTTCTATCGTTTGGAGTTTTGGAGCGTTAACTGCATCGGCGTTCATGTAAAACTGCGGGAAAGTTCCGCTGATTTCTACTTCGTAAATATCTCCCGATGTAAGACCGCTAATTAGATAATCTCCCGTTTGTCCGCTTATTGAGCCATCGCCGCCTGAACCGGAAATATTTGTCCAAATAATGTTATAAAGGTAGGTATAAGTACCGGAATTGGTAGGAATCAGAATTTCGCCGCCCGTTGCCTTCCAAGT
>DYOB01000023.1 GCA_020720765.1 Borreliella garinii | reverse complement strand
GGCTGGAAAGTACGCCCGCAATGGCGCGCTGTTCGGGGAGCGGGGGGAGGAGGATGTCGATTGAATTAAAAGTTTCACGAGTTATGGTATCGAATACTCCACCATGGGCAATCTGTTTGAAACCAACTATTGAATCTTTTAACAAATAAAAGAGATACTCTTGTTCTGTAACATCAGGAATATTTCTTATACCGTAGCATGATTGGTTAAAAGCCATTTCTTTTTTTAATACGGCAATTACTCCAACTGTTCCTCGAGCAGATATAATGATGTCTTTTGGGTTTAGGATCTTTGTACTGCTATTCTTTAGTCCAAGATCAGTAATGGATTTTTCCGTTTGTTCAACATATTTTCTGCCTGTATTAAAATCTACAACAGAAAGCCACGGGATATTACCATTCCAATATTCTGGGATTGATGTTTTTGGAGTCCCGCCTCCTACTAATTTTATGCAATCGCCAAGTTTACATTCTCTCCACTCACTCATGGCAAACCTCGCCATTCTTGACGAGAATTTTCTGCAAAGAGGTTCTTTCTTGACTGAATACTATCGAATAACCCATACCATATTTGTACTGGCCATTCTGATCAGTAAAATCCATTGAAACCAATTTTTTTTGAAAGTAGATACAGAAACGGCTTACAATGGTGCGTTCATGTACCTTTTTCTTAATCAAATAGATATCTTTTTCATAGACTTCACTTAGCGCAGCTTCAATTGCAGAATTAAGTTGAGTGATCTGGTTTTCAGTTAACTTCATAATAACTTCACCTTTTTTAGATTCTCCAGTATCAGCAAGTTCAGCATTTCCTTTTTCACTCATCCCCGCCCCCTAATCCTGATAGTTCCCTTTCGAGTTCTTCAATGCTTGGCAGACTTGGTTTTAAATTCTCTGGGAGAGCTTGAGTCAATTGGTATTCCGAAACACCGATTGGTTTGTGAATGTCGCTTAACGCATATTCGGCAACCATTTTATCTTTGCTTTTACACAGAAGAATGCCAATAGTCGGCTGGTCGCCGTCCAGCTTGAATTGAGCGTCTACCGCTTTCAGAAAAAAATTGAGTTTGCCAGTATGTTCCGGTTCAAACTCCACGGTTTTTAATTTCACAACCACATAGCAGTGCAGCTTGGTATGGTAAAAGAGAAGATCGATAAAAAAATCCATTTCGCCGACCAGTATTGGTAACTGCCTGCCGATATAGGCAAATCCGGCGCCAAGTTCCAACAAAAAATGAGTGATATGATTGACCAGAGCCTTTTCCAGATCAAGTTCATTGTAATTTTTTGTCATAGAAAGAAAATCAAAAATATAGGGATCTTTTAAAGTCTGCACAGCCAAATCAGACTGTGGTTTTGGCAGCGTTGTACTAAAATTTGTTACAGCTTTGCCTTCTCTTTGATAGAGTCCGCTTTCAATTTGATGAACAAGAACTGCACGACTCCAGTTGTGATGCAGTGTATTCTGTACATAATAGTCAGCCTCCGTCACATTCTGGCATTTTGAGACAATGGCAATATTATGACCCCAGGGAACCTGACTCAATTGGGCAACAACCTGTTGCCCAATTGGGAGTGAAGACCAAAATTGATACCATTGTCTGATATATTTTAGGTTGCGAAAAGAAAATCCTTTTATATCAGGAAACTCTTGCATCAAATCGCGGCTTAATTTTGATAAAAATCCATCTCCCCAACTGGTATGTGTTTGTTTTTCCACAATATCAGCTCCAAGTTCCCAGTAAAAATACAGAAGCTCGGAGTTGACTTTTATCATAGCCTTAATCTGAACGGCTCTGACTTTATGTTTTAAGCCTTTAAGCCAGAGTGCATATTCTGAATCTGTTTCTAATAAGTCACTCATACAAGTCTCACCTTTTTTAGATTTTCCAGTATCAGCACATTCAGCTTTTCCCCTTCCTTTAACTGCGCTTCAAACTCTTTCTTCAATCCGGTAAACCGTTCATTAAAATCAAAATCATCCTCCTCATCGGGAAGTCCCACATATCTGCCGGGTGTGAGCACATAATCCAGTTCCTTAACCCGTTCAATGCGGGCATAGTTGCAGAAACCTTTTACGTCCTGGTAATTGCCTTTTCTGTGTCGCATGGATGCTATACCTCGTCCGATTACATATTCTTGGTCTGCCCAATTCATCCTACCAGTTGTTGAACCGCGCACACAAAAGAGTATATCATTCTTTTTCGAACACTTGGTGGGATCAGTTGTATACTGTACTGGCAAGGGGTACTTAACTCCAAATTCGGTTGGTCCATTTAATAAGGGCTTGCCATTTCCGTTTGAGTTACAATTTTCCCCTTGGGGTGATTGCCCCATAACGATCTCAGCAACATCTGTAAAACGTCCTACCTTCCATTCATTCATGGCCAACCTTCCCCAGCATCTCAACCGCAGCAATATCCATCTTCGAGAATGCAAACCACTTCTTTCCCATATCCTTGAGTGAGGCACCAATATGATACAAGTCTGATTCGTCAATTATCAAAAAGCGGTCATGGGAAGCGTTGTACTGTTTTATTGCCAGCGGTGGATACTGTTCGTTGAATTTCTTAACATCAATTTCAAGCTGTCTGGAAATATTTTTTGTGATAATCGTTACAGCCACTGACTTTTCCCTCTTGGCGAAGAGCGACAAAACCGAATCATCTACATAATTATCGATAAGAACAATTGACTTCTTTGCTGATCTGACTAGGTCTGAAACAAACTTCCAGGCATCAAAGACCTGGCCGTCGTAGAAAATACCCTGTTTGGGTTTAAGTGATGTATCTTCAATAGCGGTGAGCACTCTTTCGACTTTTTTGTCGGTCTCGATTTGTTTAAGCTCAAGTGTGTCCAGACGCTGGAAGACTTGTGCGTTATCCCTGAGAAATCTCCGCATGACGACAAAGGCATTCATGATCTGGATGCTGACTTTTACCGCTGTTTCGCTTTTCAGGACTGCCGAAAGCATTGCTACGCCTTGTTCAGAAAAGACATAGGGAAGATATTTTCTGTGCTGTCCACGGCCAGTTTTTAAGGTCGCAAATTGCGACCTTAAAAACTCCCAACTTGAGGTCGCAAATTGCGACCTCAAAGATTCTGCTTCTTCTGCGGTTAACTGAAAACAGAAAGGCTCTGGAAATCGTTCAATATTCCGCTTAACCTGCTCATTCAATCTTTTGAGTTCAACTTCATATAATAATGCCAAATCCTCATCTAACATTACCTGATAATCGCGAATTGTGATAATTTTTCTCTGAATACCTTCGCTTGTTATTATCTCACTCATTCCAACTTCACCGTCTCTCATCAAAACATCCTCAAATATTCATCAAATACAAAAACCCTGTTCCGCTGATACCCGGTGGTTTCCCGTAAGATTTTCTTTTCAACAAATATCCGCACTAGTTCATTTGCCGCTTTCGGGGATAGATCCGTCATCTTCTGCGCGTCGATGACACTGATTACTGGCTTCTTGAATAAATGATGAAAAAGCTCAAGGGCCTGTTTAGAGCGTTTCCCCAAAATCACAATTTGATCCTTTTCAATCCGTGCCTTTAGCTCTATTATTTTGCGAAGGGTTTCAACAGAATTATCAGCCGTGACTATCACTCCTGTTAGAAAAAACCTGAGCCATTGCGCGAGATCGTCTTTCGTTCGAACAAAGGTCAGGTTGTCATAATACAAGGTTTTGTTTTTTTCAAAGAAATCAGACAAATATAGAAGTGGTTTTTCCAGAATACTGCTGGCTACAAGGTAAAGAGTAATCAGCAAACGGCCAATCCTGCCATTTCCATCAAGAAAAGGGTGAATAGTTTCAAACTGATAATGACCTATGGCTATTCGCACGAGATGAGGTATTTTTATATCCCTGTTGTTTAAAAAAAATTCAAGGTCTGAGAGTAATTCCGGCAGTTCCGTATGCGCCGGTGGAATGAAAACAGCGTCTGCGAGTGTTACCCCGCCAATCCAGTTTTGGGAAACTCTGAATTCACCGGGAGCTTTACGTTCCCCCCTTCCACTAGAAAGTAAGATCTTATGAGTGTTTTTTAGGAGCCTGTTGGAAATGGGAAGGGTTTTTAGTTCATCAATAGCTTTATTCATCGCTATCACATAGTTGTTAACTTCCTTCCAGTCATCCCGTTTTTCAGGATTTATATCCTTCTCGTCGACAAACGCTTCTTCGATATTGGTCTGTGTTCCTTCAATCCGGCTTGAAACGACTGCTTCTTTAAAAATATGCATCATAATGAACATGTCCGTATCAGGAACCAGACGGGAAAAGGAGTTTAGTTCACCCAGTTTGAAAGAAGCTCTCTCCAAAAGGTCGTTTATGCCTTCATCATTCCATACAAATAAATGATTTATCTTTTCAGGCAAAAAATACCGGTACTCAACCCCTTTTTTATAGCTACCGGCTTTAAAATCCTCAATTTTCACATTGTTCTCCAAAGTAAAAGATAAGAGTTCCTTATTTTACTTAAATGCGCTAATGTAAAATATGGAGATTTGTAATTTACCTTCATACCAGACCGCGCCCTGAACCCGTCGAAGGATTCACCTTCTTCAAGTTCTCCAGTATTAGTGCGTTCAGTTTTTCCTCTTCCTTCAACTGCGCCTCAAACTCTGCCTTAAGGATAGTAAACCGTTCATTAAAATCAAAATCATCCTCATCATCGGGAAGCCCTACATATCTGCCGGGTGTGAGCACATAATCCAGTTCCTTAACCCGTTCGATGCTTGCGGAATTACAGAACCCTTTAACGTCCTCGTAGAGGACGCCCTCACCATTCCCTCTCCCAGAGGGAGAGGGTTCTTGATTTGTGCCGCTCTTCTTCTTCTCTCTTTGGGAGGAGTTAGAGGAGGGTGACTGGCTACGCCAGGCATGGTAAGTATCAGTGATTTTCTGAATATCCTCCTCCCGCAGTTCCTTGGTACGGCGGTTGATGAGTATACCTTCGTTGCGGGCGTCTATGAATAGAATCTCGTTGGCACGAGAATCTATTCCCCTTACCCCCTGCCCCTTTCCCATGGGGAGAGGGGGGAGAAAGGACTCGACTTTTTTAAGTACGGATTCGGTTTCATTCAGGATTGCATGGTTTGTAATCCTGATAATCTTATTACCCAAGGATTCAAGAAAGGCATCTCGTTTGTGATCTTTCTTTTTCCTTTCCTCTGTTTCATGCACGGCTCCATCCAGCTCGATAATCAGTTTTTCCTCGGTACAGTAAAAATCCACAATGTAGTCGCTAATCTGATGCTGTCTCCTGAACTTTAGCCCCATAAATCTCCGGTCGCGAACAACCTCCCAAAATACATTCTCGGCAGGCGTCCCGTTTTTCCGCAATTCCCTGGCAGTCGCGACCAACCCCGAAAAATTAAAATTCCCCCTATAATTTACGTCCCCATCGCCCCCCCCTCTCCCCAAGGGAGAGGGCAGGGGTGAGGGTTCGGCGCGAGAGCGCCGAATAAACCACAGACAAGCGGGAATCTGGGTGTTTAGGAAGAGCTTTGCCGGAAGATTGACAATACAATCCACCAACCGCGCTTCAATCAGCGCTTTTCGGATATCGCCTTCACCGGAACTTTTAGAAGTAAGCGACCCTTTTGCCAGTACAAAACCGGCAATTCCTGAGGGGCTTAAGTGATACAAAAAGTGCTGAATCCAGGCATAGTTGGCGTTACCCGAAGGCGGCGTACCAAATTTCCACCGGCCATCTTTTCGCAACAGATCGCCCGACCAGTCAGAGTCATTAAATGGTGGATTAGCGATAACAAAATCGGCTTTTAAGTCTTTGTGACTATCGTTAAGGAATGAGCCTTCGTTGTTCCACTTGACTTGCGAGCTGTCAATTCCGCGAATGGCAAGATTCATCTTTGCTAGACGCCAGGTTGTTTGATTGCTTTCCTGTCCATAAATGGAAATGTCGTTAAGTTTGCCGCGATGTTCTGCGACTAGCTTTTCAGATTGTACGAACATACCGCCAGAACCACAGCAGGGGTCATACACGCGCCCTTTGTAGGGTTCAAGCATTTTTACCAATAATTCAACAATACTGCGTGGCGTATAGAACTGCCCGCCCTGTTTCCCTTCGGCAAGGGCAAACTCTCCAAGAAAGAATTCAAACACATGGCCGAGTACATCGGCACTGCGGGCTCTTGCATCACCTAAAGCGATATTACTCACAAGGTCAATCAGTCCGCCAAGACTGGTCGGGTCAAGGTTGCCGCGAGCAAACACTTTTGGTAGAACATCTTTAAGAGAAGGATTGTCTTTTTCGATAGCATCCATTGCGTTATCGACATCTTTACCGATAGTAGTCTGTTTTGCCTGGGCTTGCAAAAATGACCAGCGAGCAGTTTCGGGAACGAAAAAGACATTTTCGGCCTTGTATTCATCCTTGTCCTCAGGGTCGGCTCCTTTATAGTCACCATTACCGTTTTTTAACTGTGAATAGAGTTCTTCAAAGGCGTCTGAAATGTATTTTAAAAATATCAATCCAAGGACAATATGCTTGTATTCAGCGGCGTCGATATTTTTGCGGAGTTTATCAGCCGATTTCCAAAGCTGTTTTTCGATTGGTTCTTCTTTAGTGTTATTGTCTTTGGCCATTATTCATCTCCAGTTCGGGTTTCTCTTTTCTTACTCTTACAAGTTAACACTTCTCATCCTACCATGCCCATCACCACCCTGCAACCTAATTTATCAATATTCAAATTAATATGTTTTTATAAACAGTATCCTCACATCACTCAATTCCTGTCTATCTAACCCAGTACCCAATACATAATAGGAATATACTTGATCTACGCCTAAACCCCGAACATAACATTACCCGACCGTCCCTACCAATGGGTGGACCTCTTCAACTTGCATTTGCATGGTGATTTTTTGAACCCGGATTTAATGAAATTTCCTAGATTTTCCAGGCGAATGACCCCCAAACTCTTTAGAAACGGAGGTCTCACCTTACGCTTTGTCATCACAGAAGTTTACCCAGGAACAAAGTCTAACGATACGTGAATGCCTAAACATTCTCTTGCCCCCGTAACATCCATGCATAGAATGAAATTATTTATTAGTTTCAGGTTCAATAGAGAAACTTTTAGGATTTCGATACGCCCCGGGATTTATTCCCACCGTATCCCGGAAATCACGGCTGAAATGTGCCAAATCATAATAGCCCAGGGTCATGGCTAAATTTGTCAAATCCTGAGGTCTGCGTTCAAATTCGAACGAGAATGGATGTTCATCCAGCCATTCCAATGCAGCTTGAATGCGAAAACGCTTTACTATCCACTTGGGCCCCACACCGATGTAGTCGAGAAAATTTCTCTGGTTTGTCCGAAGAACGCACTTGGCAGTCGTATTCAAGGTTTCTTGTCGCATTTTTACAAACGCCTTTCTCCATCTCGTGGTATTTTAGTATTCAGGAGGACTTATGAATAGCTACCAGAGCATTTATCACATGGAAACCGGGGATGAATCCCAACTTATACTCGCTGCAGATCAGAGGAAAGTGACAAAAGTTGAAGCAGGATTCCGCCACGAAGGACAGCTCAACGGGAAAACGACTCTTGTGTTTTGTATGTATTATTCAACTGCCACAAATGGACAATACGAAGGATATGAATTTTTCGAGGGGCTGTTTGAAGGAAAAGAAGCCAGTCTCTGGTTCTTCCATAAAGGAACTTTCGATGAAAAAGTCGTTCAAGCAAGGGTTGAATCCCTTCCTGAATCCGGGACGGGAAGTTTGGTAGGCCGTAAGTTGGGTTTTTCAGTGGTCTTCGAAGGCCATGGACCGTACGAACTGGATATCGAGGTTTTATGACTACTCATACTACCAATTACTTTAAAACCCTTATCCAAGTTGCGCCTGATTGCCCAATATCTTATGGCTGGGTAATACATTCCAATGATCAAGGAGTGGTAAAGACGAGCGCCATGAAGTCTAAACGATAGTTGCAACCAATGAATATTTCCACAACATTAAGAATACTGGTCGTGAATACTTAATGGTCTTCTAACCGGTTCACTATACTCATAATCCTATTTGAAATAATTGACTTTTTTCCTTCCGAAGAAATATCTCTTTCATCAATAAAATGTCTTGCAGTATTTAAAAAACTCAATAGGGATTTCGATTTTCTTGTGTTATTCATATCACTAATAATTCTTTCCTCAACAAGATCAATGACTCTATTATTGTAATCTTCAAAGATTTTTATCGATGTGTAGTTCTGATATTTTTTTTCTAAAAAAAGAATTAGTCGTACTTTTGCTTTTTGCAAGGTTTCAATATTTTTGGTTGAATAGAAATACGTGAGATTTCTATCGATTAATGAATGTCTATCACTTTTCCTGGCCTTTTGAAAGATAAGTAATAAAAACCTAATAATAATTATTATCGAGAATATAGGCATAAAGACAGAAAAAAGGTTTGCTCTTAACTCAGCCTCAAAATCCATTATCACTCCGTCAGAGGGTCATTTTAACACACGATGTACTTTCATTCAACTGCTCCCAGAATTTTTGGGAAGCATAATGATTCATAGATTTTTTGTTATTCCCAAGTTCAAATCTTTCAGCGCCTCAGATGCAAGTTGGTCAAATTTCCCGTTAACAAGATCGCTTTCTAGTTTATTATCCCAATTTGTGGAATCTTTTAGAATTAACCAATCTCTTAAGTATGCAAAATCATTCGGTGACAAAGTATCACACAGTTCAACCTCAAGTAAATTCCTGCGGTCTCAGGCGCAACAGGCTCCTAGCACAAAGTTAAAGAATTTCAACAAAAAAGGGAGCCGGTTGGCTCCCTTGGTCAACAGAGTTAAACTCTTACTTTTTTATACTGTAAAAAGCGTCTTTACCTGCGAATTCTGCGATACCTTCAAGCTCTTCTTCGATCCTGATCAGTTCGTTGTACTTGGCGACGCGGTCGGTCCGGCTCATTGAACCGGTCTTGATCTGCCCCATGCCCCAGGCGACAGCGAGGTTGGAAATAATGGCGTCTTCAGTCTCGCCGGAACGGTGGGAGATGATGCTTGTGTAAGCGGCCTTTTTAGCCATTTCAACAGCGTCGAAGGTTTCGGTCAGGGTACCGATCTGGTTTACCTTCACCAGAATAGAGTTACAGCAACCTTTCTCGATTCCGGTTGCAAGGCGTTTCGGGTTGGTCACAAAAAAGTCATCTCCGACTATCTGGATCTTGGAACCGAGAGCCTTGGTGATTTTTGCGTAACCTTCCCAGTCGTTCTGGTCCAGGGGATCTTCGATAGAAATGATGGGGTACTTTCCAACCCACTTGGTGAAAAGTTCGATCATTTCATCAGCGCTGAAAAGTTTGTCGGGGTTGCTCTTCCAGAACTTGTAGCCTTTCTTCTCGCCTTCGTCGAAGAGTTCGGAACTTGCGCAGTCGAGAGCGATTCCAAACTGCTCTCCGGGTTTATAGCCAGCTGCTTCGATGGCCTTCATAATAAAATCAAGGGATTCCTCGTTACCGATATTCGGGGCAAAACCGCCCTCATCGCCGACGGAGGTATTGTGTCCAGCTTTTTTAAGGAGTCCTTTGAGAGTGTGGAAAACCTCGGCGGTCATGCGGATGGCCTCTCGAACGCTTTCTGCTCCGTAGGGTACGACCATGTATTCCTGAAAATCCACCTTGTTGTCTGCATGTTTTCCGCCGTTGATGATGTTTGCCATCGGAACGGGGAGCAATGTCGTCTTCATGGGTCCGAGGTAACGGTAAAGGGGGAGACCAAGGTAGTTGGCTGCGGCACGGGCGGTCGCCATACTCACACCGAGAATCGCATTCGCACCGAGCTTGGCTTTATTTTCTGTTCCGTCGAGTTCAAGGAGGGTCTGGTCGAGCTCGACCTGGTTGAGAGCGTCTAGACCGACGATTTCTTCAGCGATCAAGGTATTGACGTTTTCGACGGCTTTCAATACGCCTTTACCCAAATAGCGGCTCTTGTCGTCGTCCCTGAGCTCAACGGCTTCGTGCTCGCCTGTGCTTGCACCGGAGGGTACGGAAGCCCGTCCGACAGTACCATCCTGTAGGATGACATCCACCTCTATAGTGGGGTTACCGCGCGAATCGAGGATTTCCCTGGCGCGCACTTCTTCAATAATGCTCATAAATTCTCCTTATAAGTAATTGCTAAAGAAATAATGGGTGATTCTACGAAACTGGTCAAGAGTCTTGAAGTATAACTCTATAACGAGGGCATGGCCCCGGCTATGCGCAACCTCGAGGCTTCGGTCTCTTCGTGAAGCAAACGGAGCGTCTCCATCACCTGATCCACCACCACCTGCTTGGTGTCATCGGCTTCTTTTGCGTCTTGTAAGGCCATTTTCCGGAATTCCTTGGCATCCGTGACCTTTCCAGCGGTAAATTGAACGACATCGTCTTGGATAAGGTCCTCATCCATGCCGCCTTCGGGGTTGATAACCAAGATATTTCCGTTGATAGCCACGGGGACAAAGTAGTCAAAAATCTTAATATAGCTGTCCATTTCTTTCACGCCGCGTTTGGTTTCAGGCTTTCCGACACGGTAACGTGTGCCGGAAGGGAAAACCAGAACGATCTTTCCGGTTGTTTTTGCCTGGGAGAGTGCACGCATAGAAGCCATATTGATTGCCCTGCTGCGGGCCTGTTCTCTTTCCAACTCCTCGGTGTCGGTAATGCTCGCCAGACTCCTGCTAGGGTAAATCACGATTCTGCTGAAAGCCTCTGTAAACGCACGGACAAGGTCCATTTCTTCGTTAAGTTTAAAACCTGCTATGGCAACAATAGAATCAGCAACCTTTTTTCCTTCAATTCCAGCTTTTTCAAGAAGAAAAACGAGGTTTGGGAGATCAAAATTACTGTAATGCTCCATGAGAATCATGCAGGAATGACCGGCATCCGCCTTTGCCTTGAGTTCAACCAGATTCTCGATTTGCAAAATTTTACTTTCAGGCATCATAAGGTCATCAATAATTGAGAAGAAGAGAGGCCGGATAGTGAGATTCGCCTCTTGGTACACGTTATCTTCGGTAATCACCGAGGATTCTTTGGAAAGTGCCATCATCTTTTTAATGGTGGGAAGAAATCGATCTGTTAGGGGTTGCATATCCTTTATTTTATGCTATTTCGTGACTTCGGTCAAATTCCACCCGATGAGCCTTCGATAACAGGCTCCTCTTGACACTTTTTCGGTTTACTTTCATAGTTCCATGCATCAATTACCCTCTAAAGGAGAAAATTATGAGGAAAATTCTATCTGTGTCTGTAGCCGCTCTTGTTGCCGCTATGACAGCTTGTTCACCCGCTGCTGCCACCCCCGACGCTATTGCCAAGGATTTCTTGAGCAAAGTAGCCGTCATGGACTTCAAGGGCGCTTCCGCTCTTGCTACCGATGAAGGCGCCGCCATGCTCACCAGCCTCGAAGGCATGATGGCTCTCGTTCCCGCCGAACAGCTCGAAGCCCAGAAGGCCGAAGCTGCTGGAAAGGCTCTTACCATCATCAACACCGAAGTCAACGGCGAAACCGCTGTTGTTACCTACAAGATGGGTGATGAGGCTGAACAGACCATCGACCTAAAGCAGGTTGCCGGTCAGTGGAAAGTTGACTTCAAGAAAGAGATGCCTGGTACCGGAATGGACAGTTCTTCTGAAGGAACCGCCGAAACCACAGAGACACCCGCTCAGTAATCACTGAAGTTTGTCTGATAAAAGAGTGGCTAAATGCCGCTCTTTTTTTTTGATGCCTCTAAAAACCTTTTTTATCCTTCTCTTAGCTATTCTCTTAAACTCTTGCGCCCCTTCTCCGCCGGAGATGAATGCAAGGATCTTTCTGACCAGGCTCCTTGAATCTGATTTTGACGGAGCCGCCGTGGTAGCCACCGAAGAAACACAAGAAACCCTAGGTGACCTAAAAGCCTTCTATAAGACCCTAACCGCAGATGAACGAGACGCCTCTGGCGCCTTAACCCCTGAAAACCTTATTATCCACAAAGTCTATATTGATTCTGCGAGGGCCATTGTTACTTACTCTCTAGGAAACCAACCCGAAATGGAACTGGAGATGATCTTAGTGGATGGGGAATGGAAGGCACAGATTCAAAAACCGTGAGAGGATAAAAAAAGCGGCCCGTTAAGGCCGCTTTCCATCATCCTGAAAAGGATTACTGGTTAATTCCGCCGGAAGCAGCTTCAGCGTACTTGGTGGTCTGCTCGGTGGTCAGGGTAGCGGTGCTGAGAGCAGTGGTGATCTCAAGCATACGCATTCCGTAGTTGGATGCCTCGGTAGCGGCGGCAAGGTCGCCGGCAGCAGCCTTCTCAGTTAAGGTGCCGAGAGACTTAACGATCTGGCCGTATTCAACGATCAAACCATCGATATCGCCATCTGCAGCGCGGGCAATGCCGGTGCTGGCAGTTGTGTCAGTGGTGGTGGTTCCGGCGGCGCCACAGGAAACAATAAGGGTGAAAGCCGCAAGTGCCATTCCCAATTTTTTAATCAAAGAAACCATAATAGTTCTTCCTTTTGAGGATAAACCTCTTTTTTTAATACTCAGCAAACGCTGGCGAAACTAGTATGCGAATTAGGATGGGCCATGTCAAGTTGATTAAGTGGTCTATAATAGTCATGATTATAGGTGATAAATGAAAAAAATACTCGTCGGTGTGTCGTTATTTCTGGTTTTAGGGGTAATTCTGGCATTCTTTCTACTTTTTTTTCCCGGATTACTCCCTAAAGACTCAACCTCCCCGCGCGACACTTTTTCTCCTCAAGAATTGGAACAACTAAAGGAGGGTGACATCCTCCTCCAGGCCGGCATTGGGCTCGCCTGTGATACGATCATCCTGGCCCTCAGGGAACCTTCGGCGCTTACCCATTCCGGGGTCCTTTTTCAGAAGAACGGGGTTTGGAGGATCGCCCACTCTGTGAATTCGTCGATGGGAGGGATCAATGGAGTCCATTCGATCACCCTGGAAAGTCTTTTTAACGAAACCCGGCAAACGAGCCTTATCGTCGTTCGCCCCCGGTTTAGCTCGTCGCAATTGGATCTCTTTTTGGACACTGTTAGAGGTTACCTCCAAGCCCAGACACCCTTCGACAACCTCTACAATTTCGACGATAGTTCCGCACTTTACTGCAGCGAGTTTGTTATAAAATCTCTTATAGAAGCTGGAATGGAGCCCCTTAGAGAATCTTTATTGTTCCAGGGGCCTTTTATCAGGTTTGAAACTCTCCTTCAGGAAAGGTTTTTTAACCCCATTCTCAGCCACAACCCGGGTTTCAGCGTCAAACGAGCTGGCGAATTGCCTCCTGAGGACTGACTTCTTTGTTGAGAATTTTATAAACCATCGAAATAATATCCAATTTGAGCTTGTATTTTTGTTTCAACTGCCAAGCGTATTTTACAGCGACTATTCCTTCAGGAAGGTAGCCCAACTCGGTTATCCTATTGATCAGGTCGTCGAGATCTTTAAAGGGTTTTAGGATATTTTTCAGAACAATTTCCCGTCCGAACCTTCTGTTGCGTCCATACTGGCTCCGGCAGGTCACGTCGAGGTCGCCCACACCGGCGATACTCGTAAAAGTTTCCGGGTGTGTCGCTCCGATAGCGGTTCCCAGAAGCTGAATTTCGTTGAGACCGGCCGCGAGGAGAAGACTTTCGGTATTATCCCCGAAGAGGTCGGACTTCTCCTTAATGGCGTCCAAGACACCGAATGCAATCGCGACGACGTTCTTTAAGGCCGCGGCTGCCTGAACCCCGACTACATCGAGACTCGAAAAAACTCGTAGAAACTTGGAAGATAGCAGTTCACGGATCATAATGCTGTTTTTTGCGTTCGGGCACGCAGAGATCAGCCCTGTAACTTTGCCCTGGACGACCTCTTCCGCGTGGCTGGGGCCGCTGATATAGACGACGTTGCCTTTATAAAAACCTGGAAGGTAGTTTTCCACAGTCTCGACGATGAGTTTAGGCTGGTCATCAGAAGGCATAAAACCCTTGGTCACTATCCCAATTACAACTTGGCCTTCGAGAATCTCGGGAATCGTCAGGATCGATTTGACGGTTTTCAGCAAGTAAAGGCTGGGCATGGCCAGAATCAGAAATTCCTTCCCGCCAGCAGCCTGTTCGAGGTTTGTCGTCGCTGTTACATGGTTGCTTAGGGTAAAACCCGGTAAGTAACGCTCGTTGGTGTGCCGGACATTGATACTCTCTTCCACATCTTTTTCAAAAGACCAGAGTTCTACGTCAATTCCCTTTACTGCAATCGCCTGGGCAATCGCCGATCCCCAAGCTCCTGCACCGATAATACCTACACGTTTCTTCATTTTACACGTTCCTCCAATTGGTCTGTAAGATGTTGGATAAAGGCCATTCCCTTATCCCAGAAATCCTCTGATTCTATGTCCTCACCGATTTCGGCAACGACAGTCTTACAGTCGCTGCTTCCAGTAATTTCTAATAGTCTTTCGTAGTCTTTTGAAAAGGAAGGCCCAAGTTCGAGAAATTTTTGGTACAAACTCAGACTGAAAAGCTGGCCGAATGCGTAGGGGTAGTTGTAGAAAGCCTGCTCGGGGCTGTAATAATGCCCCTTTACCGCCCACATGTAGGGGTGGAGTTCGTTGGCATTCAGTCCGAGGCCATAAGCGTTTTTCTGCGCATTCAACATGATCTCGCACAATTCATCCGAACTGAGCTCCCCTAGCGGGCGGCGTCTCATAAGTTCGGACTCGAAGTCAAACCTGCTCAGGATATCGACGCAGACTTGGGTGATATCCTGGAGCTGGTTTTCAAGGAGAAAAAGGGCCTCGTTTCCTTCCGAATTTTTGTAAGCAGCTTCGAAGACAAGGGTTTCGGCAAAAGTCGACGCGGTTTCGGCAAGTGTCATCGGGTAGGCCCTTTTCCAGGACGTAGCATCTTTTAAGACTTCGAAATGAAAACCATGCCCCAGTTCGTGTGCCAATGTTTTCACCTCGCCGAAAGTCCCGTCAAAATTGCAAAGTATCCGGCTTTCACCTTGCGCGGGAAGACTTGTGCAATACGCACCTCCGACCTTTCCCGGCATAGTGAGCGCATGAATCCATTCATTCTCGAAGGCTGTCTTGGCGTAATTTTTTAGGTTTGGTGAAAAGGCCCCGAATTGTTCCCCGATAAAGTCCTGGGCCTCCTTCCATGTATACCGTTTTTCCGAAGCCCCAATAGGAGCGAACAGGTCATAAAACGAACACATGGGTATTTTTAAGGCTTTTGCTTTGATCTGGAGATAGCGGTGGAAAATTCCAAGGTTTTTCCTGATGCTTGAAATCAGCGCATCGAGCCCCTTCATAGAAAGCCGGGACTGAAAAGCCGCACTATGTAAGGTTGAAGGCCACCCTCGACGCTCATTGACTGTCGCAGTAAAGCCTTTTACCCCGTTCAGGGCGGAGGAAAGAGAGATTTCCATGGTTTTCCAGGCTTCTATCTCGAGTTTCCATGCCTTCTGGCGGATCAATCTCTCAGGGTCGGAGGCCGCTTGACGTAGCTCCACCATGGTTTTCTTTTCCCCGGTTTCCGGGTCCCATACGACGCTGAGATGGGAACTGACGGCTTGCTGCAAACGGCCCCATGCTTCACCACCTGACCTGTTGAGATCCGCTGCTAAATCTTCAAGGTCTTCCGCCATCTCCTTTTCCGCTAGCACCTTCATTTCCTGAAGAAGAAAAGCCCTATCTGCAAGCCCTTGTTCGAGAGGAATTAAATCTTGTAAGGCGAACCCAGGAAGTGCAACGGTCTTTCGAAGTTTAACCCCGGCGCGCTGAAGAGCCAGGCTTTCTTTTTCTATCCGGTTGATTTCCTTAAGGGCAAGGGCATCACCCGTATTGATGGAAAAATGAAGGTAGGTAAAACTCGATAAGGTCTCAAGGTTATCGTGTAAATGATCCAGCATTTCCAGCTGGCGGAGAAGCCATTGGGCCCTTTCTGGGAGTGAAGAGGGGAATTCAGAATCCAGGTGTCCAAGCAGAGTAGCCCCTTCATTGATCAGGGAGTCTCTTAGCTCAAGCCAGCGGGGATCACCAAATCCCTTATAAAGGTTATTCAGGTTCCATACGGGAAGTAATTCAGGCACACGGTAATAATAGTCGAAAAAAGGCATTTCTGCAATGTGACTTTTTTACTTTATCGGGGTATGATGGAGGTATGAAACATTCAAAGCCTGTCTTCCCACTAGCTTTCGCTGTTTTTTTATGTATTTCCACGCTTTCCTACGGAGATACTAAAAATGGCACCGCCCTGGCCGCGCTCATTCCCGGTCGAACATTGCAAGCAGTACTGGAAGGAACTCCGGATGATTTCCAGACCGATATCTATAGGATTGTGCTGACCGACGATATGGTTCAAGCAGAATTTGAAATCCTTAACGCCGATCTGGATATCGATATTTTTTTGAGCAAAAAAGGAAATCTTACCGATTTTAGTCAGGCAGAATTCGGTATGGCAAGTAATGACCATGTGGAGAAACTCACTGTAAACCGTTTTTGGGGAGATGGAAAGCTGGAATCCGGAACCTGGTATTTCTATGTCGTAGGTTCATCTGACAATAGACATATTGTTCCGCCAAAAGGCTCATATAGTCTTTCTTACAAAACAGTATTATCAAATTATGTCTCAATCCGCGAAGGCATCCACGAAGGGAATTTAACCTGGAACACGGGAATGACGGCCTTTTTC
The DNA here is from genome assembly GCA_020720765.1 of Borreliella garinii. Taxonomy (GTDB): domain Bacteria; phylum Spirochaetota; class Spirochaetia; order JABEVK01; family JABEVK01; genus DYOB01. Next base: position 11,302 of record DYOB01000023.1, on the reverse strand, counting down.
CAGTTTGATATACCGGCGGGTATCAGTGTTTTCAGAGTCGCCGTCCAGGGCAATTATATGGACGCGGATTTCTACCTGAGCAAAGACAATCCTGTTTTATCCCGTGACGAGGCGGATATTCTGGGAATCACCTACCTATCAAGAGAATCCCTCACCATTAGGCAATCGGATACTACCATTCCACTTCAGGGGAAATGGTATCTTGTGTTAACCTCTGCCCCTTCACAGGAACACCCGGATATTTTTCGTTTAGCCCTCAGCCATAACGCTGATCTTCCTGCTTCCTTTAAGACCTTCCCCCAGCCACTGACTCCGGTGGTAAATACTCCGCTGGAAAGGGCCGCATCAGCAGTGGTGGAAATCGTACATCTTTCAGGGGGAGGTTCGGGTGTTCTCGTTTCCTCCGACGGCCTTATCCTAACAAACAACCACGTTGTCACAGGACCTGACGGAAAACCGTTGAGGGAAGTCGCGGTAGGATTAAACGTGAATATAGGCCATCCTTCAACCGAACTTTTTTGGGCCGAACTCCTTTGGTCGGACAAGGATAAAGATTTGGCCATTCTGAAGGTACGAAGAGGTCTTTACGACCAGGATCTTCCGCGCACCCTGCAGTTTCCCTTTATCGGTTCCATGAGATTCACACCTCCATCTTTAGGTGAAGAGATTTGGATCCTGGGTTACCCCGGTCTCGGGGGAAGCGGTAGCAAGACGAGCCTTACCCTCTCGAGAGGGATAGTCTCAGGGTTTGAAGACACCTGGTTTGGCCGTATCATAAAGAGCGACGCCGAAATCAACCACGGGAATTCAGGCGGAGCTTCGCTGGATAAGGATTTACGGCTATTCGCCGTACCAACAAGCACCATCTCGGACAGCGGCGGCCAACTTGGTTTTCTCCATCCGCTGTCATTGATTCCGGCAGAGTGGCGGGAGAAAATGGGAAGATGAGCTGGAGTGAAAAGGAAAGAGTCCGCCTCTTCGAGGAAGAGTTGCTCCCCCTCTTTCAGGAACTTATTCAGAACGCCTGCGTCAATGACGGAAGAAAAGAGTCGGGACAGGAAGTTCGAAGTGCAAACTCCCTTATCAAGTACCTGGGTCAATCGGGAATAGCTTGCCGCAAATGGGAACCCCTCCCCGGACGGGTGAGTATCCTTGCCGAACTGCAGGGAAATCCAGGCTCGCCAACCCTGATGTTGATGGGGCATACCGACGTCGTTCCAGCGCGGGCTGAAGATTGGGACCATCCCCCCTTTGAAGCCGAAATCCACGCTGGTCAGGTCTGGGGACGGGGAACCGTGGACATGCTCTGCTGGACAGTAAGTCAGGCCGTAGCCTTTGCCGCCCACGCACGGTCCAAAGATTCGCCTCGAACCTGGGGCCTCAAATATCTCGCAGTGGCCGATGAGGAGGCCGCCGGAACTTACGGGGCCCGTTTCTTAACCGACCAGCATTGGGACCGTGTGAAATGCGACGCGATGGTCACCGAGCTCGGCGGATTTTATGTTAAGGGTAAAAATGGCCTCAGCGCGGTCCTTACCTTGGCCGAAAAAGGCGTCTGCTGGCTGAAACTCACATGGAAGGGCCGTGCTGGACACGGCTCGATGCCCTACGGCTCCGACAACGCTCTATTAAAGGCGGCCAAGGCGGCGGAAATCCTCGCCAGCTGGAAAGCCGAAGTCGATGAATCACCCTTGATGCTCTCGATGCGTGAAAGTATGCGTGTCAATGATAACCCCGACATCCTGGGGCAGCTTTCCGCGGGGTCCGCCGGATTTCTCCATACCGCTGAGCGTACTACAATCAGCCCTAATATCCTGCGTTCGGGTGAAAAGGCTAACATTATCCCCGACCGCGCGGAACTTGTTTTAGATATCAGGTTTCTGGAAAAAGACTGCCCGGGGTCGAACGCTGCGTCAGTTATCGCCCTGGTAAAAACAATTCTCGGGCCGGAACTCGGAGACTCCTGCGACGCAGAGGTGATCGATTTCTTTCCACCCAATTCGAGTCCGAGCGAAGGCCCCGTCCCCCAGGCTATTCTGAAGGTGCTTCAGTCGTATTCACCCGAAGCTCATCTTATGCCGACACGGATAGGCGGTGTGACAGACGGCCGGTACTGGCGGTCCAAGGGAATTCCTGTCTACGGCTTTCTCCTTTTCGAACCCGATATGGGCATCGCTGATTATTCTTCAAGGATTCACTCGGCCAATGAGAGGATTTCCCTCGCAAGCCTCCGCAGGAACCTTGATTTTTTCCTCGACCTCCCTTTTTTGTTGAAATAGAATAAGAGCATGAGGGGTGACTTCTCTTTCAAGCAAGGTTATAATGATTCCAATGAATACTCTCTTAGTCGGTGTCGACGTCGGTTCGACGACCGTAAAAATTGCTGTTACAAGCCCTGATGGAAAAGAACTCCTTTATTATGACTATCAGAGGCATAACGCCGAACAAGGCGCCACGGTTCTTCGGCTACTCGAAACCGCACACGAGAAGTACCCCGACGCAAAGCTCAGGGTTGCCTTCTGCGGAAGTGGTGCAACCCGTTTAGCGACGGCGGTTAAGGCCCATTACGTACAGGAGGTCGTAGCCAACGCACTAGCTATCAAGAGTTTTTACCCGGACACCCGGTGTGCGATTGAACTCGGTGGCCAGGACGCTAAAGTTGTGTTTTTCCACGTGGACGCGGCCAGCGGACAGCTTGTGACCACGGATATGCGTATGAACGGCTCATGCGCCGGCGGAACCGGGGCTTTTATCGACCAAATTGCCGAACTTCTCCACGTCAAACCCGAGGATTTTAACGCACTGGCTTCAACCGGTACCCAAGTCTACGACATCAGCGGCCGTTGCGGCGTCTTCGCTAAAACAGATATCCAACCCCTTTTGAACCAAGGCATAAGCGCCGGCGACATTGCCCTTTCGAGTTTTCACGCCCTGGCTAAGCAGACCATCGGTGGACTGGCCCAAGGTATGGAAATCAACCCGAAGGTGATTTTCGAGGGCGGTCCGCTCACTTTTCAACCCAAACTTATAGGCGTTTTCCAGGAGCGGTTGATGCTCTCCGACGATCAAATTATCGTTCCTGAACACCCGGAGGTACTCGTCGCCCACGGTGCGGCGTTGTCCCTCCTGAGTTTGTTTGCGGATAAGCCCGACACCTACAGCCGCGACACCCTGGGAGATTTAAAAGCCCTTTTAGGCCGCAAAGAAAAAGACCACTCGCTGACCATGGACAAATTTTTTGACAGCCCCGAAGAGCTGCGGGATTTCAAGAAGCGCAACCCGCTCCCGGAATGGGTGGAACCCGATTGGCCCCGCGGCACTGAAATCCGCGCGTGGTTGGGAATCGACGCAGGTAGCACCACCACCAAGTTCGTCCTGCTTTCCGATGACAATGTTGTACTCGACCGTTTTTACGGCCCCAACAAGGGCGAGCCGCTGAAGACTTTTATCGAGGCTTTGACTGCCCTTCGGAACCGTTACCGTGAACGCGGCTGGAAGCTGACCATACTCGGCGCGGGCTCAACCGGCTACGGTGAGAACCTTTTCGCCTCTGCTTTCCAAACCGATTACGCCACGGTGGAAACCGTCGCGCACGCCCGGGCAGCCCGCCACTACGAGCCGGATGCGAGTTTTATCCTCGACATCGGCGGACAGGATATGAAAGCCATCAACCTCCGCGACGGCGTGGTGACCAACATTGTTCTCAACGAAGCTTGTAGTGCTGGCTGCGGTTCCTTTGTGGAAACCTACGCCCGTAGCCTCGGGGTTCCCGTTCACCAGATAGCCAACCTGGCCTTTGAAGCCGAGCACCCTTCCCAACTTGGTTCCCGCTGTACGGTTTTTATGAATTCGAGCATCATCACCGAACAGCGCAACGGAAAAACCACTTCAGACATCCTGGGCGGGATCTGCCACTCCATCATCGAGAATGTGTTCACCAAGGTGGTGCGCATTGCCAACACCTCCGACTTGGGTGAAAAAGTTGTGGTACAGGGCGGCACTTTTAAAAATGACGCCGTACTGCGCGCCTTCGAAAAATGGGTGGGCCGCCCCGCCATCCGTCCCCCGTTTCCCGGCGAAATGGGGGCTATCGGCATAGCTCTTTTGACGAAGGAAATGATGAGCCGAAAAGCTGAAGACGGTGTTCTGCCCGAAACCACCTTCCTCGCCCTCGACTCTCTCGATGCTTTTACCTACGAAAGCCGCTCGGGTTTGATCTGTCCGTTCTGTGCCCATGCCTGCAACAGAACAGCCGTGATGTTCTCGGACGGCAGGAATTTTATCACGGGTAACCGCTGCGACCGCGGACTGGTTTTGGAAAAAGGTCCAGAAACGGAAATTCATCCTTCCAAGGCGAAAGCGCCGAAGGTCAAAGTTCCAGACCTGATGCAGTTACGGGAAAAGCTTGTCCTAAAGGATTACAAACCCAACCTTTTGCGCCCCAAACAAAACATCAAAATCGGGTTTCCCAGGGTTCTGGATTTCTGGCATTCCCTTCCCTTCTGGCGAACCCTGTTCACCGCCCTCGGGTACGAGGTCGAGTTGAGTTCGCCGAGTACCATGAAAATGTTCGAACGCGGACTTCCTTCCGTTGCTTCTGATACTGTGTGTTTTCCCGCGAAACTCACCCACGGCCATATTCTCGACCTTATCGATAAAAAAGTTGACAGGATTTTCATGCCCATGATGAACCGGATGATCCCGGAAAACGGACCAACCCAGAGCTACCACGTTTGTGCTGTCGTGAAAGGCTACCCCATGGTGATCAGGCACAGCGACGAGCCCGAAGCCCGTTATAATATCAAGTTCGACTCACCCATGTTTTTCTGGATGGACACGCATACGAGAGATCATCAGGTGATGAACTACTTTCAGCAGGAATTCGGCATCGATAACCGGACGGTTATGAAGGCCATTGCCCATGGCGACCTCGCCATGAAGGATTGCTACGGCGATCTTGTAGCGGAAGGCCAAAGGGTCCTGGACTCGTTGGGGGAAAAAGACTTCGCTGTCGTTCTCGCCGGCCGTCCCTATCATAACGACGATTTGATCAACCACCATATTTCGAAAACCTTTACCCAGCTGGGCATTCCCATCCTGACCCTTGACAGTCTGCCGGGTCTAAACCAAGTCTCCGTCGACCTTACCCGGCCGGAGACCACCATCAACTTCCACGTCCGCATGCTTTCGGGGGCCCAGCTCGTAGCGGAAAATCCCAAGCTCGAGTACGTGGAAATCGTGAGTTTCGGCTGCGGCCACGACGCGGTTCTCACCGACGAGATTATCCGCATCCTCCGCGAGCGCTCGGACAAGAGCCCTCTCGTTATCAAGATGGATGAAAGCGAAACCTCAGGCCCCATCAATATCCGTGTAAAGAGTTTTGTGGAAACAGTGCGTGAGAGACGTTTGCTCAGGCCTTCCACCGAAGTTCGCCCCATGCCGGCACCCTTTACCGTGCAGTTCGGAAAGAAAGATATCAAACTCCGCACGATCCTCATCCCTAACGTCACTGAAAGTTTTGCCCGTATCACAAGCGCCGTCATGCGTCGTGAAGGGTATAAAGTCGAGGCCCTGCCGGTGGCAGGTAAACGCGCCATTGCCCTCGGTAAAAAATACGTTCACAACGATATGTGTTTTCCCGCGCAAATCAACGTGGGTGAGTTTCTGGCCGAAATGGAAACCGACAAATGGAATAAAGACGAAGTGGCTTTTGGTTTGGCTAAAGACCACTGCGACTGCCGCCTAGCCAACTACGCCGTGGTCGCCCGTAAAGCCATGGACGAAGCAGGCTGTGCGATGATTCCCATCATCAGCACAGGTGAAGACACCAAGGGCATGCACCCGCATTTCAAACTCAGCGCACTTTTCCAAATCCGCATGCTGTGGGGAATCGCCGCCCTCGATGTGATCGAGGATGTGCGCCGGAAGATCCGCCCCTACGAGTTGACTAAGGGCGAAACCGACGAGGTTTACGAAACCTGCATCGACGACATGGCGGCTGCCATGGATAAAGGAATCAACCGTTACATGAAGATTTTCAAGGATGCCCTTTACAGGTTATGCGCCGTACCCCACGACCGCTCCGTACTCCGGCCCAAGGTCTTTATCATCGGGGAGTTCCTTCTCAACTTCCACCCGGGCTCCAATAACAACATCGAACGCTTCCTGGAAAATCACGGCATGGAAACCCTGATGCCGCACGTTATTTACAACTTCCACCGCGAGTACATCCGCCAGATGTCGGAGGCGAAGGACTTCGGTGTACGTTACGGCGCCCTCCAGAAATTCATCACCGGACTCAGCGAAAAAATCTTCAGAAGCGTCGTGAACCGTGTGGAAACCATTGCGAAAGAAATCACCCCTCTCTTCGAACCGCCGGGTGACTTTAGGGTTCTCAGCGACAGCGCACAGCACATCATCCACAAAACCTTTACCTCGGGCGAAGGATGGATGATCGCAGCCGAGATCCTCGAGCACAGTACCCACGGCGTGGAAAATTTCCTGATACTGCAGCCCTTCGGGTGTTTGCCGAACCACGTCACCGGACGCGGCTTGGCCAAGAAGCTGCGGCAGGAGCGGCCCAACATTCAAATCCTCGCCCTGGACTACGACCCCGACATGAGCTCGGCCAACATCGAGAACCGCCTGCAGATGCTCATTCTGACGGCAAAGGAAAAAGCGGCGGCAATGAAGATAGCAGCAATATAGTTGACGGAAACCGTGCTTATTGAATATGATAATGCAATATCAATAAGGAGGCCTTCGTATGGCACCACTTCCCGTCACAGTACTAAGCGGTTTTCTCGGCTCGGGCAAAACAACCTTGCTCAATTATGTTTTGAACCAACCCCACGGCAAACGCATTGCGGTTATTGTCAACGACATGTCCGAGGTCATGCCCGCCGACCCAGCCGACCAAGAAGCCATCAGAAAGGATTGGCAGGAACCCTGGTGCTGATAGGTTTGGGGGACAACTCGAAGGAATGGATGCACTGGAAGACGGTGTTCAAGGTGGAAAGATCGGCGTAAAATGACGGGATGCAAAGGTTCATCCAAATACTCCTTATCTTTCAAGCAGGACAGTTGTTTTCCCAACCGGTCGACCTCCCCGAATATTTCACCCTCCCCGGTTGTCACGATTGTTCGGAGATTTTTGACACAGTGGTCTATCCACTCTTGGGAAAAGACGTGAAAGTCTTGAGCGTTCTTGAGCCGGAAGACTACGAACGCGCCCTGGCGGTTTGTGCCGCAGCGGGGGTGGACTACCCGGGGACTCCTTTTCTGGCCTTGGGCGGACGGTTGCTCTACGGCAATGATCTGAGTGCGGAAGCCCTGGAAGCATTGTTGGCTGAGAACCTTCCTGAAGTCCATCGTCCCGTGGGTCCAATCGTTTTACCAGAAGTTAACCTCTGGCTTGTACTAGCCGCAGGTCTCCTGGACGGCATCAACCCTTGTGCTTTAACCACCCTGTTGTTTTTGCTTTCAGCCCTGGCGTGGGGTAAAAACGATAGAAAAACTATTGCAGTAACCGGGCTGTCTTTTACGTCCGGGGTATTCCTCTTTTACCTGATGACGGGCTTCGGACTTTTACAGGTAGCATCCTGGTTGGCGTCTTCTCCTTTGGCTTTCTCCCTGAAAATCGTCACCGGAGCAATTGTGGTAATTTTGGCCCTGTTGAGTTTCCGTGATGCGTGGCTTTTTTCAAAAGGAAAAGCCTCCGAGACAGCCTTAAAACTTCCTACGGCCTTGCAGGATTTGATCCGCCGCGTGATCCGCAGCCGGGGTAAAGCGTGGCTGGCCGGAGTATCGGTGTTTCTGCTCGGGATGCTCTTATCCGCCTTGGAATTTGTGTGTACCGGCCAGGTCTACCTGCCCACCCTGGTCTACATGGCAAGCCGCGGCGCAGAAGGAGGGTTTATACTCGTGCTCTACAACCTTGCTTTTATTACCCCGCTTCTGGGGGTTTTCGGCCTGGTGATGTTCGGGACTGGGCACGCAAAACTCGTCGGTTGGGCGCAGAAAAACCTCGCCCTGGTGAAAATTCTCTTGGGAGTGCTCTTTCTGGGGTTGGGAATGATGCTGGTTATTTAACCTTATTTCAGCCCCAATTAGGATAAAGCCTGCATCGAAGTTTCTTTAAATTTTTCTTCTTCGGATAGATTTTTATAAAAAACACTTGCTCGTACCAGAGACGATAAATACCTTGGTCGCCAGTGTAGATCAATTTATACTGTTCACTGTTTCGACCCATGTCTTTCGCAGAAAACAATTTTTTTGATTGGCGATGTAATTCTCAACTTGTCGAATCGAAATATCGACGAATTCAATAAGCGACATTTTTCCACATTTTGAATATAAGAAGACGAATTAGCCAAAGAAAGTGAAATATTTCACACATCCTCGCGAATGGAGAGATCTTTCAAATATTGCACTGCTTTTTCTGTGTTTTCATCAAAGGCAACTTCAAACCGCTCTCCCTTTTGGTTTAGAAATGATACTTGTATTTCATCTACCTTTTTCCAGGAGTGGATTTCTTTCCATTTTGTAAGTCTTTCATGTACCACACCCATAGAATAAAGTCCATTGAGATTTGAATATATTTCCGACCGTACCCAAATAAGTGAACAAAAAACGCCTAAAAGAAATAGTACCAAGCTTAAACCAGCGTTAGAAACAAAAAAGAGTAACGAGAAAAGAAAAAGCACAACACCAGCGATAAGCGGACCACGACGAGGGTTGGCTTTTCTTGCGATTACCAAACGTTCAGAAAGTTTCTTCCGTATGCTTGAGCTTTGAATCAAGGCGAGAATTAGTCCAAGGAAAGCCAGTACCGGAAAAATGTAGGCCTTAAAAACAAAAAGGTAAGCAATGATTCTAACAAAAATCTCTTGTATCGTCATGATTCATTTTGATTTTTTGACCCGAACCTGTCAAGTGTTTTTTGTTCCGCTGGCCAATATTTGAATTTGCTTTCCTTGCATTAACTATTAAACTAGGGGTATGAAAACAAACCTTTTTCTCCCAGCTCTTATTTTAGTCTTCTTGGCGTCCTGCGGAACACCCCCCCGCCCCCGGGCACCAAGCTCGTAGTCGCCGTCGCCGTTCCGGAAAACCGGACGACGGAAAGGGTGCTGAATGATTTTATGGACGCTGCCATGGAATCAGCCACGTTGGAACTCGATAAAACCCAGTGGTTCCAAATCCTGGAACGCGCACGTATGGGCGAAGTCTTCCAGGAGGCCCAATCAGCGGCAATCGGGTCACCCGACGCCATGCTCCAGGCGGTGCAATCTCTCGGAGCTGAAGCTGTCTTTTTTACCACCTTCGTTTCTGCCACGGGGATGAAACAGGTCAGGGAAAACCAGGAGAACCGTTTCCAGGTTTACGGGATCCGCGTTCTGGGGCGTCTGGTTTCCACCGATACCAAGACTCTCCTCGCCTCGGCCCAAATCGATTACGAAGCCTACCACACGCTCTTTGATAGGTACACGGAAACTGTGGCAAAGGACGGCCGCCTCGTCGAAGTTCAGATGGTGGAAGAAAACGAACCCATCTCAGAGGCCCAACTCGCCCAACGAGCCGCTACAGAAGCCTACGAAGGTCTCGTCTACGAGCTTATGGAAGATTTAAACAAAAGAAGAAACCGCTAAATTTAATATTAAATTATTCAATCGGAGGTAGGCAATGTTTGGGATCCAGTTTATCAAGTTCCAGCCGGTTTACTATGTTCTCAGGTATAAAAACGGAAAGATAAAAAAAGAAGGTGCCGGTCTTTCCTTTATGTATTACGCACCCTCGACCTCGCTCGTTTCCATTCCCATGGGGAGCAGCGATTCTCCTTTTATCTTCGAGGAAACCACAGCTGACTACCAGGCCGTTTCCATTCAAGGTCAGGTTACATTCAGAATTGCGGAGCCTAAAAAGATCGCTGAACTCCTGAACTTTTCGTTGGACTCTGCGGGTAAAAATTACCTTTCCGAGGACCCTCAGAAACTACCGCAAAGGGTGATCAACGCGGCACAGGTCCTCACAAGAAAAGTGATTTCGGCCCTTCCCCTGAAAGAGGCTCTTGCCAGCTCTGAAAACCTGGTTTCGAGCGTGACCCTTGGTTTAAAATCGAACGAAGAAATGGTTTCCCTCGGGCTCCAGATTCTGGGTTTTTCCATTCTCGCCATAAGACCGAACAAGGAAACATCGAGGGCCTTGGAAGCCGAGGTTCGCGAGCTGATTCTCAAGGGTGCCGACGACGCAACCTATACCAGGCGAAATTCCGCATTGGAACAGGAAAGAAAGATCAAGGAAAACGAGCTGAATACGGAGATAGCCGTCGAAAATAAAAAACGGCAGATCCGTGAAGCACAGATGGATGCCGAGAAGGCCGTGCAGGAACGCCAGCACGCCCTTAAACAGGCGGAAATGCAGTTTATGATCGACCAGGAGACCACAAAGAAAAAATTGGTGGAACTCGGAACCGAGAACGCAAAGATGCAGAGCGACGCCAACGCATACGCCATTTCGTCGACCATGAAGGCTTTTGAAAGTGTGGCCCCCAATGTGTTGGAAGCCCTGTCGGTTACCGGCATGAATCCGCAGCAGATGATCGCTTCGGCCTTCCGCGGCTTGGCGGAAAGGGCAGACAAGATCGGCCAGCTCAACGTGACACCCGACCTGCTCCAGGATTTGATGCGTAAGGCCTAAGGTTTTGGAAAAACTCAGCGACCGCAAGGTTGTCCTGGTCACGCGTAAGACCCGGCTTGAGGAACTGGTAGTCCGTTTCAATTCCGTGTCGCAGGCTCGTTTCTACATGGAACACCTGGGAGCGGATTTTTCCGAGTTCCAGGACGAGCACCAGGAGTACCAGGACTCGGTGAAGAAAGCTGCCACGTTTATGAATCCACTGGTCAGGGTACAAATCCTGGACCGGGCGTATTTGTCGAATTTTCTTTTCGGCCGGGACGACATCGTCGTAGCCCTCGGTCAGGACGGGATGGTAGCAAATACCCTGAAATACTTGGACGGCCAGCCTCTGATAGGGGTGAACCCTTCGCCACAGCGGTACGATGGCGTCCTCGTTCCCTTCGGGGCCGCTGATTTACCGCCCTTATTGCACGGTGTGGTTGGCGGAACCCAATCCATGCGCTCGGTGACCTTGGGCCGCGTCAAACTTAACGACGGCCAGGTTCTCTACGCCGTCAACGATTTTTTTATCGGTCAGAAGACCCACGTGTCGGCGCGGTATCAAATCAAACTAGTGTCCTGTAAAACACAGATCACGTATATGTGCTATACTTCTGGTATGAGT
>DYOB01000156.1:2817-5005 GCA_020720765.1 Borreliella garinii | reverse complement strand
TCGCGCAACTTATGAAAACCAACAGAATCGGTTTGAGGCTACAACGGAGCGGTTATGGGGCGGTAAACCCTTAAAATAACCCTGGTAACCTCCAAGAAAAGGATTTCCACAGATGAAACGGGACATGGGATGAGTACAGGATGGAGATAATACAATTATCGAGATATTGGAACCTGTTTGATCCAAAAAACAACTTCCAGGGGATGCGTCGGGGCCGTTCAACATGCTCCAAAAAAAGCCGCAAGAATCCCAAAGAAGAAAAAATTCTTTGGAACCTGTGCGACTATATAAATTATAGAAATTGTGTTCGAAAATACCTCAGAAATTCTTAGGTTTCTTCCACATCGTCGGCGTAATCGGTATCTTCGCCATCGTCCTCTGAATCGTCGTAACCTTCGAGACCGTACCTCTTGATTTTATTTTTTAAGCCCTGGCGGCTTATCATCAGGGTACGCGCTGTTTGGCTGATATTCAAGTTATTGATGCCCAAGGCGCTTTGGATCAATTCTGTCTCAATCGATTCAACAAATTTCTTCATGCTGAACTGTTCGATTCCCGTGGGTAACTGAATTGTACGGATAACGGCATCCTCGCCCTGAACAGCCCTGTACATTTCAATATTGTCCCTGAAGATGGTCTGCAAGTCTTCTGAGGTGATCCGGTCGGAATTATTACTTTTCATATGGACAAGAACTTTTTCCATCAATCCTTCCAATTCGCGGACGTTCCCCGGGTAGAGGTACTTGATAAAAAATTCCTTGACGTTATTGTCCATGACCGGGAAGTTCTGCTTCTTCCTTTCCGCAAGGAAGCCGATCATGCCCATGATGTCTGAACGGCGCTCGCGGAGTGTCGGACACTTGACAACCAGATTTCCTATCTTATAAAAGAGATCCTTTCGAACTTTTCCGGATTGGACATCTTTTCCTATACCTGGACCCGTCGAAAAAATCATCCTGACATCGACAGCTTTTTCTTCTGTCCCGCCAATAGGGTAAAACGTTCCATAATTGATAAGGCGGAGGAGCTTTGACTGCACAGCCTTATCCAACTGTGTAAAATCCTCGATATATAAGGTTCCTTTGTGTGCGGACTGAATAAACCCTGTCCGTTCTGTCTTGGTTCCCGTTTTAATCGAACCGAAAAGCTCGGTTTCAAGGAGTTCGGAAGAATAGTTCGTGGTATCAAAATGTACAAACCTCTCATCCCTCCGTGCGCTGATATCGTGGATCACCCTGGCGAAGAGTTTCTTACCCGTACCTTCCTCGCCGCTGACTAAAACAGGGTGGTCGGAATTGGCATAGGTTTTAATCTGCTCTTTTAACCGGATGATGGAAGGGTGGTTGCCGTAGATGGCGTCAATGGAGTTTTCAGCCGAAAGCCGTAAAAGGGTGTTTTCACTGCGTAGCTTGAGGTTCTCCTCGTAGCGCTGCTGAACAACCCGTTTTTCATGTCTTATCGTAGTCAGGTCGCCGATAGCTTTTCTTGTAAGCTCGGCTAATTTAACCACTTCCAGAGGTTTGACAATATACTGGTAGAGTAGCTTGCTGTTGACGGCACTGATCATTATGTCGCTGTCGGTAAAAGCGGAGATAACGATGGAAAGAAAGTCGCTCTTCTTGGAACTGACTTCTTTAATCAGTTCCAGTCCTGTCATACCCGGCATTTTCTGGTCGCAGATAAGGAGGTCGAAATCCTTAGTCAGACAATGCTGCAAGGCCTTTTTGGGGTCTTGAAACGTTGTAACGATATACTCTGAAAGAGCCTTTTCCGCAATCTGAATAGTGGTTTTTTCATCGTCCACTAAAACGATTTTTTGAAGTTCAGCCATAGATAACAAAATACACCATGAAGAGATATTAGTCAATATGTTCAGCAAACTCTTATTTAAAGGCTGGAAAGCTACTAAGTATCCAACCCATGCCTAATAAATAGCCACCGCAGTTCCGGGTATTGGCGTTCGCCTTTTCTGCCACCCCGAATACCCGTTTTCAGCAAGTCTTGTCTCGATTCCCGGCGATTCAACTTCAGTGAGCGATAGAAAAACCCGGAAGATATTGCCTTCTTGACGAATTTGGGGTGAAAAATTATTGGCAGCTACCCCGCGCGCATACTGTTTCGCCCTGTCTTGGCTGGTCAATGCAACGAGTTGGATGTAGATCTCGGCATTATTGGAAGGCTGGGAAAT
>DYOB01000156.1:0-2717 GCA_020720765.1 Borreliella garinii | reverse complement strand
TGGAGATTGGATCGCAGGCGTTTGTGTCACAGGACTTTCCCCTAGGACCCGGATTTGAATCCTTCCTATTCCCACTGACATCAAACCGATCTCGCGGGCGGCAGCTTGACTGAGATCCAGGATGCGATTTTCCACAAAAGGCCCACGGTCATTAACTCTGACAATGACACTTTTTCCGGTGGACAGGAGTGTTACTTCCAGACGCGTCCCGAAACGGAAAGTTTTATGGGCCGCAGTCAATTCGTTCATGTTAAAGATTTCACCTGAGGCGGTTCTGCGTCCATGGAAGGGCTGACCGTACCAGCTTGCCAACCCTGTCAAATCCTGGGCAGATGCTAAAGATAAGGTCAGTGCAGTAAATAAGAACAAATAAATTTTTCTCATACCCATATATCGGCACTTATTGTCTTTTTGTTCATATCTCCCTAGAATACAAAACACATGGATTACCAAAAAACCGGCCACTGGGCCGATATGTACGCCGAAAAAGTCATCAGGGAAAAGGGCCCGAAAACCGTTTACGTGTGTTCGTCCGGAATAACTCCGAGCGGCACGGTTCACATTGGCAATTTCCGGGAAATCATCTCCGTCGACCTCGTGGTCAGGGCGCTGAAGGACCGCGGTGAAAAAGTAAGGTTTATTTACTCCTGGGACGACTACGACGTTTTCCGCAAGGTGCCCAAAAACATGCCGAACCAGGAATTGCTCCAGACTTTTTTACGAAAACCAATAACTGTTGTTCCCGACACAACCGGACGCGCCGAAAACTATGCGCGGGGGAACGAACTTGACGTTGAAAATGTCCTTCCAGCTGTGGGAATTTTTCCTGAATACCTCTATCAGGCCGAAAGGTACGGGTCAAGTTATTATTCGGGCCAAATCCGCCACGCCCTCCTCCACCGCGACGCTATCCGCGCCACCCTGGACGCCCACCGCACAGAACCGCTCGAAGCTGATTGGTGGCCGGTGAGCGTGTTCTGTACCGCGTGCGGAAGAGACACAACCTCCATGACCGGCTGGGACGGCGAATGGAGTATCGATTATTCCTGTGAATGCGGAAACAAGGAAAAGCTCGACCTGAGGACGACGGGTGCGGCGAAGCTTCCCTGGAGAACAGACTGGCCCATGCGTTGGGTGGCCGAGGGAGTGGACTTCGAACCTGCAGGTAAAGACCACCACAGCGAGGGCGGGAGCTTCGATACCGCACGGGAAACTGTGAAGGTTTTCGGCGGAACAGCACCCGTGACCTTTCAATACGATTTCCTTTCCATAAAAGGCCGTGGGGGGAAAATCAGTTCAAGCTCGGGGGACGTTATCAGCCTTCCCGAAGTTCTTGAAGTCTATACCCCCGAAGTGACCCGGTTCCTTTTCGCCGGTACCCGGCCTAACGCCGAGTTCGCCATCAGTTTCGACCTGGATGTCCTCAAGATCTACGAGGATTACGATAAGTGCGAACGTATTTATTACGGCCTCCAGCCTGCATCAGAGAAGGAGCTTGCGAAACAGAAGCGCATTTACGAGCTGAGCCAAAGGGATAAGCCCGAAGCCCAGGCCCCCTACCAGGCGGGTATACGCCAATTGACAAATCTCCTGCAGACCTACAGCGGGGATATGGAAAAAACCCTTTCAGCTCTGCCCGATGTCCGACCCGACCAGGAACTCCGGCTCCGTGAAAGGATGCAATGCGCCTGGAACTGGGTAAAAAATTTTGCCCCTGAAGATTTTACTTTCAAACTCCGTTCAGACCCGGCCGATAAAGCCGGCCTTGGTGACTTGGAGAATAATGCCATGAAACTTCTCACGGACGAGGTCGCCAACAGGTGGCAAGGACGTGACGAAAAAGGCTGGCAGGACGCCATCTACGCCGTAGCCGGTTCAGCAGGACTGGAACCAAAGGCTTTTTTCCAGGTGATCTACCAGTCCCTGATAGGCAAAGATCAAGGACCGAGGCTGGGCTCGTTTTTTCTGACCATAGGAAAGGAAGAGCTCTTGAGGCTTTTTTCACCTTGGAACTAGATCAAAAAGCGGCTCTGAAGCAGGCCAGCGCCGAGGCGGCCGTAAAATCTTCGGTAGGGCCTGGTTGCCGTCTTGGTTTAGGGACGGGTTCCACCGCCGCTTTCGCCATAGAAAAAGTCGCAGGGCTCTACAACTCTGGAAAACTGGAAGGCCTCTTGGTTTTTCCCACAAGCCTCAGCACCGAATGGGCCTGCCGCCGTTTTGGTCTTCCCGTAACGACCCTTAACGACCCTAAACTCAAGGGTGAACTCGATGTCACTATAGACGGGGCCGATGAAATCGACCCGAACCTCAATCTTATCAAAGGGGGCGGCGGTGCGCTGCTCCTTGAAAAAATAGCTGCAAGAGCCGCAAAAAGGTTTGTTGTGATAGCCGATGAATCCAAACTCCAGCCCCATTTAGGCACGGGATTTCCCCTGCCTCTTGAGGTCGCTCTTCCGGCCGTTTCATACGTACTTCAAAGACTAGAAAAACTCGGGGGCGAAGGAAGGGTGAGGATGGGAGTAAAAAAAGCAGGACCCGTCATTACAGACTCCGGAAACCTTCTTGTCGATGTCACCTTTGAAAAAGCCATCGACCCGCTTGAGATGGAGTCCAATCTCTTGAGAATTCCTGGAATACTCGAAACGGGCCTCTTTGTCGACTTCGTCTACGAAGCGTGGATTGGTGGCCTGGACGGCAATGTGAAACTCATCTCACGT
>DYOB01000155.1 GCA_020720765.1 Borreliella garinii | reverse complement strand
TCCCTCATTTAATGTCAAGCACTCGCAAAAAAAATCTCGAAAATGTGGAGTAAGCTACGACTCTCAGGGATGGCACTAGATTTTATGCGCTGTTTGAAAAACAAAGACCAAGTCGTTTCTACCCGCTTCCACGAGGGCCGCATCACCTTCGACGTAAGGATTGCCTGAATCCAGCCATGAACGCCAGTAGCGGTCCAGGTGGGTTTCGGATTCCGAGTATTCCACCTTGACAAGGCCTGTCTTTTCCCAATGGTGTTTCCACCACAGAGCCGAATGAAAACCGTGCATTTCCAGCTCCCAGTGGGGCTTGAGGTAGTCGGGGACCCTATCCCATTCCATTTTGAGCCCAGGGACGGCCAAACCCAATGAGGCTCCGGTCTTAAGGAAAGGCAGGAGGTATTGGGTTAGGTAAAGATCATCGGTGCCGAAATATTGGTAAGCGTCAACGCTGATAACCGCATCGAAAAATCCACGTTCAAAAGGCAGTGAATGGGCTTCGGCCCTGAAAGCAAATGTTTTTTTATCGACACCTTGAGCCAAAAACCTTTCTTGATTTTCCGTTGGATCGATCCATAAATCACACGCAAAAACGGTTACACCGAATTCCTTAGCCATAAAAACCGAGCTTAAGCCTCTCCCACAACCCAAATCCAACACTCTCATGCCGGGTTTGAGTTCCATATGCTGAGTAAGTGAGTCGGTCAGTTGGAGTGCGTCGGGTCCCATCAGGTTTTCGCGAACCCAGGCGGGGTCGTAGGAGTTTTTCATTGTCAATTCTTATCAGATTCCAATTTCGAAAGATCCTTTTCCTCCAAAGTCAGGGTGATGCCTCCCAATTTTTGGGCAATAAAGAGAATGACAGCCCTGTTAGACCAGCAAGTTCCTTCAATACTCCTGATTTCACACTTTGTCAATTCAGCCTCCGAGAGTATTAATTTCAACAAGATCGGAGTTCAACCACCTTTGTCCAAAGTGTCCATCTATTCGTGCATGAGTTTACAGAATTGAATGATTCTTCAAACCACAGATTGTTCGAAGACAGTCGGCCATTATATGACCAAATATTTCCCCTTATTTCGTTAACTGCGGCGAATCACACATAAAAAACCCCGGTAAAACCGGGGAATTTTTTTGTCCTATGCAAGTTTCCGTACTTGCTTGATGCGTCCCGCCTCGGCGGCAAAAGGTCCTGTTCCCGAGTTCCAAAGTTCAATTATGGGCTCAAGATCGTTAGCGTTCTCGGCCCAGGCGCTACGGAAATCCGCGTTCTGTTTCAACAAAGTCGTCACCAAAGCATCCCAGTACAGACGGATCAACTCGGGGTTTTGTGCTGGTGCATCCTCACCATCGACTGCAAAGGCGTAACGCGGGTGCACCTCTCCGTTTTTTCCTTCCCATAATCCTTGACAGAAACCCCGTGTTCGGCTGGCCAATTCCGGGTTGCTGTAAACCGCAGCTTCTGCGTCCTCGGGATAAAGATTTTCACCCATAACGCTGATGGTACTATCGATTCGTCCGTAAACCCACATCAAAGGAAGAGGCACGGTATCCCCGTCCACACCAAGGGACATCCAACTCAAACCATGTCGATCCAGAACTTCCGCTATCTCATCGAAATGTCGGCAACCTCCTGCATCGTGGATATTATATCGGAGCCGCGGGCTCATGACGCTTGCCCGGCTTAGGGTGAACACAAGTTCGCCCTTGGAGTTGGTTTCTGCCCAGTGCATCAACGGGTTATACTGGAAGATCATGGGCAGGCGCGGGTCATCACCAAAGAGATCGCTACGCAAATTTGGATTCTTCTCTGCCGCTTGGCGCAAAGCAACAGTGGCCTTTGTTTCCCCGGCCATTCCGATTTCCAGGTCCGTAGCACCATATCCGCTGTAGACAGCTCCAAACCCCGCACCCAAAAGGTATCGGCGCAGACCTTCGCTCATTCCCTCGCCTCCCACTAGAGCGCGCAATTTCCATTTTTTCAGGTCCAAACCCTCAGCGGGGGCCTGGTCGGTCAATTGCTTCAGAAAAGGCGGATAACCCATGATTAAATAGTCCCGGTCAGGCCCAAAGGTCTTAAGTGTCGAAAATATTTTTACCAAGTCGGGGCCGGTGTTTTTAACAATACCCCAAGATTCAAGGGCCTGTCCCATGTTCACTCCGGTCGCCCAAGCTCCCATGGAAAAACCATTGATGACGAAGTCGGCTCTCCGGCCATAGACGTGACGGGTGAAGTATCGGATAAAAATGTGCGTCTGGCGTCGTTCCTTGATACTTCGGATCCAGTTGTAAGGCGTACCGCTAGAACCCTAACTTTTGTCAACACTCCACCCTCTCAAGGGCAGACGCCCCCCCAGCACCTTTCGGAAAAGGGGTAACGGTTCACGTAGGAGACTTTATCTGTCTCGGGCCAAGGTTCTCCTACAACTCCCGAAATCACCGCTTCTGCCCTATGTGACCGCCAAGCCGGGACCCCTACTTTTGATTTGGCAGCTTTGTGCCAGAGCCGCTCTGCCCGAGCTCGGCCAAGACTATCCAGAAATTTAGGGCCTAAAAGGCGAATTAGAGCCATATAAGTCCCGTAACGCCCCGCTGCGGCCAGCAATACAAAGTCAAACATCTTCAGCAAAAGTTTAAGTATGGTTTCCTCCTTCATTATCGGTACCATACTGGACGGTTGATTTGGCCTTTCGGCTCCGCCCACCTCTGCAGCATCCTCCCAACCATACGATTCACCAATGGGAAAATGGTCATAGGACCGTGTGACTTTGGTCATACTCATGAGATTGGAACAAATTTGACTTGAAATTTACACTGGAAATGACAATGCTTTTATTGTGAAGAAATTTTCAACGATACTCCTTATTTTTACCGGTCTCCTGGTTTCCTCTTGTTCGGTTATTCCACACGAAGGAAACCATTACCAACCTGCTCCCGGTGTTTTCGATTTCTCCCCTTTATCAAACACCGCGGCTCCCGTGAAGCTCGACGGCCAGTGGTCGTGGGTACCCGGGCGTCTTGCATCACCCGCATTCAGGCCGGTGTGGGATCAGACCGAGGCTTTGAACGTACACGTTCCCTCGGCGTGGAACAACTATAAAGTCTCCGGCCAACCCTACCCCGCAAAAGGCATCGCTACATATAGAATCTCGATTATTCCACCCAGAGGAAACGGGCCCTGGGCGCTTAAAATCAATTCCCTGGGCTCGGCCTTCCAGCTTTTTGTCAACGGCCAACTTCTAGCTAAAGCCGGGTCGTTTTCCGCTGAAGAGGCCGATGGTGTCCCGGGCTACGCCCCGCAAGTCCTTGCCCTTCCTCCATCGCCGAATGGATGGGATATCCGGATTCTCGTCTCCAACTGGCACCATAAAGAAGGAGGCATTTTCTATAGTTGGTTTTTCGGAAGTTTTGCCGCCCTGAGTTCCATGCGTCAAAACATTCTTCTTCTCGACACTTTCCTCTTCGGAAGCCTCCTGGTTATGGGGATTTACAACCTCGGCCTTTTCTTCTTTATGCACCGGGACAAGAGTCCCTTGTTTTTCGGCCTTATTTGCCTGGTTTTAGGGTTGCGCATTGTCTTTTACGGTGAATATTTCATTCTGGAGCTTATCCCGAACCTGAACTGGGAGGTTTTTCAAAAAATTGGGTATCTCACACTCTATTTGAGCCCTCCCCTTTTTTATCATTTTATAGCCCTGCTTTTTCCGGCCGAATTATCCAAAAAATCCGTTCTCATTGCCGACCTGGTAGCTGCTGTTCCAGGACTCTTAACGCTTCTTTTACCCCAATTCTGGTACAGCCAAATTCAGCCTTTCTATCAAATTTGGATTATCTTTGCTACCTTGTTTGGGATTTTTATCCTTTTTAAAGCTTGGCGGCGTGGACGAAGCGGTTCGGGGTGGTTCCTGGCCGGCCTTGGTGTTTTTTTCCTTGCCATCCTGAACGACATTCTCCACACGGCACATATAATCAATACAACCCACCTGGTAGCGTACGGAAACCTCTTTTTTATTATTTCCCAGAGCTTTGTTCTAACTAAAAAATTCAGCACTGCTTTTCACCGTGTGGACCATCTCTCGCAAACACTTTTGCAAACAAACGAATCTTTGAGCAGATTCGTCCCGACCGAATTTTTACGCTACCTAGGAAAAACCAATATTACCGAGGTAGAACTGGGCGACCATAAACAACATTCCATGGCGGTCCTCTTTGCTGATATCCGTTCTTTTACAAAACTTTCCGAACGGATGAGTCCGGAGGAGAATTTCCGGTTTATCAACAGCTACCTAAGGCGGATCAGCCCGGCCATCCGCCATAACAGAGGCTTCGTCGATAAGTTTTTAGGCGATGGGTTAATGGCGCTCTTTCCCGATGGTCCGGAAGACGCAGTGCGTGCCGGTCTGGACATGCTCAGAGCCCTGGATGTGTATAATGTGGATAGGAAAAAAAGCGGTTACCGTAAAATCCGAATCGGCATTGGTATTCACGCCGGTGATCTGATGATGGGGACCATTGGCAACGACGACCGCATGGACTCCACCGTTATTGCGGATGCTGTCAACCTGGCCAGCCGGTTGGAAGGGCTCAATAAACGCTTCGGCACAACAATTCTTGTCAGCCTGGATGCCATGAGCCGGATGAAAGACCCCGATGTTTTCCAAAAGCGGTTTTTGGGTGTTCTACCCATTAAAGGTAAAAGCCTTCCCATCCCGGTTTTTGAAATATTCGAGGGTGATGCGGAAGATCTGCGGTCCGAGAAAGAGCGCACACGCTGGGCCTTTGAAGCGGCTGTCCAGGCTGTTATCGACGGGAACGCTTCGGAAGCGCAAATACGGTTTGAAGCCCTTCTCAATGAAGTTCCTGGTGACCGGGCTACAATGTCGTATCTCAGACGGCTGACGAGGCTTTAAAAGATCTTCTCAAGCCATTGTTCTATTGAAGCCATGGCTTGAAAATGTTGAAGGACTTTTTCGACCAGATACGGTTTTTCTGCTGCATTTAAAGAAAGAGGGGGAGCAAGTGCGTAGAGCCCTTTAAACTTTAGCCATTGAGCCCGAGGATGGTCTGGGTCAT
>DYOB01000529.1 GCA_020720765.1 Borreliella garinii | reverse complement strand
TAGGGTTGTTCCCGAATAAGGTCAAAGTAAGAGATAATTCCAGAGACCAGCGCCAAGGGCAATGACATCATCTTCCATCTTGGTTTTATGATTCCGAAAGGCATGCACCAAAATATTGAAGCGTTTGATGCCAGCAATGGCATTTTCAACGAAAATTCGGATACGGCTTACAGCCCGGTTCTCAGTCTTTTGCTCAGGGGTTAGCTCTGGAGATGGATTTTTCTGGCTTTTGCGTGGTTTTTTATGTGGTATTTCAATATTTTCACCAACGTAATCCTTCAGAATGCCTTGATAACCCAAATCCAGAAGAGTATGCATATATTCAAACCAAGGCTGTTCCGGAGGAAACTCCGTTTTGAGCATAGTGTAATCATGTTCATGCCCTGAAAAAGTGCCTCCCAGGAAGAGAATCCACTTGGTTACAGTGGACATGATCGTGTTTTTCATCATGTGTCGTTTTTTTTACCGCTGTACAATTCCTTTTGGCGGACATCATTGCTCGGACGAGTGTGAGGACGTTCGGTAACATCAACTAACAAATCGTCAATCCAATCGCAAGCTGAGCGAAACTCTTCAACTGTTTTGAATGCCCGACATGGCATCACACCAAGATTCACCAAGGCTTTGCTCAGAATTGGCAGCAGAGCATGAACATTTTCACAGGCTTTTGAACGGCTCATTCCAAATTGAGTGCCAAGAACATCGAAAGTTGGATACACTTTCAGGTAATACAGCAGAAAAATCAGCTTTTCATGCTCATTAGGCAATTTGCCTTTCTGTCCACCACCTGGTTTTCTCTGGCGTTTTCCTGCCGCAACACCTTCTTGATAAACTCGTTCTTTTTCATCTTCCAAAGCGAGTGCAAAAGCGGCTTCCAAAGTCGAAAATTTCTCGGTTGGCACTCCGGTTAGCGCTCGCATTTGGCGGTCATCTCGTATTTCTGGAATCACTTTGCAATCTCCTGATATAGCTGTATTCGATTTCGCCAAATTTTACTCTA
>DYOB01000528.1 GCA_020720765.1 Borreliella garinii | reverse complement strand
GCCGTCCCTGCCAGCAAAATGCCTCATGCCCATCGAACACCGGCGTGAAGGCGAAAAGGATAAAATACTTTCCCCGATAGGGAGTGGCCCTTCCCCGCGAAACGGCTCAGTCCAACAGAAGTGTATCTGCCATGCCGGCGGAATCACACCCCACGCGCATTCCACGCCAAAACCCCGCCGCCACAGCAGATACACTTCTTGACGTTAGCAAACAATATGATTCGAGCTCTCACCACTTGTATAATCCTCGCGCTGATTGCGAGCGTTGTTTATCTTTGGTTTTTTCGGAAACCAACGCAGATCGTGTATCAAAACACAACAATTGTCGCCGAAACCCCAATCAAAAGATTGTCCGCATTTGTTGATACGAATATGGACAAAATATTCTGCCCGCTTACGCCCGACCAGACTTTGATGCCTACACAGGAACTCCGGCAGGTCCAACAAACTTTGCAGGATTTGCGGGCGAAAACAAGTTCAAGCCAAGATAGAAGGCTATATGACACAGGCATAACGCTATGCAAACAGATGATAGAAGCGGTATCGCTCAGAGAGTCACATAATAGACGGATTGCGGATATGCAAAAAAAAGGATTTGACTCACAGCTTTCCGAACCGCGAAACAAAAAAGCAGAAGAACAAAAGAAAAAAGATTTTTTTGAGTCTAGCGTAATGCGGAGTTGGGAGACAAAGGCAGCAAAAGCAAGAGAACAGATCCAGAAACAATACGATCAGATGCGACTACTTGAAAGATAAGCTCATTACACCATGAAAACATACTTCAGTGCAACGCTAGCTCTCACAACTCTGCTACTGATTTCCTGCGAGAAGAAAGTAGAGCCTCCGGTTATTCCTCCGCAGGAACGCCCTATTTCGGCACCCACTCCGACGCCAACACCAATTCCCACACCAACACCAATTCCCACACCAACACCTGTGCCAACACCTAAAGCTAGGTTAGCACCCTTCGGAACGTTTTATGTAATTAAAAACTTTTCCGT
>DYOB01000527.1 GCA_020720765.1 Borreliella garinii | reverse complement strand
TCTTGAAGGATTCAAGCAGGAGACCCCTGTCTCGGAGCTATGTCGCCGGGAAGGTATCTCGTCAGCTTTGTATTATTCATGGCTAAAAGACTTCATGGAGGCCGGGAAAGAGCGTCTACGGAAAGACTCGTTAAGAGACGCAACAAAGTCAGAGGTCAAGAAGTTGCGGGTCGAAAATGACAAGCTCAAGCGACTTTATGGCGAACAGGCGCTGGAGCTCCAGCTTTTTAAAAAAAGTCTGAAGTATTAAAGAAAGGCTGGCATCGGGCTATGGGACCAGCTGATCGCATTGACCTTGTCAGAAAACTCGACCTGCTGGAAGGCGGCCGAGCGAAGATGCTCCAGGACATGGGCATTCCCCGGTCGACTTTTTATCATTGGCGGACAGAATACGACCAAAAGAAAGAGGCTGCCTTTATCAGGACGCCTTCACAACGAAGGGTTTGGAACAAACTGGGGCCGGATGAAACCGTGCAGGTCCTGGATATTGCCTTGCAAAATCCGGAGCTTTCACCGAGGCTATTGGCCGTCAAGATCACCGACGAGGAGAGCTTCTCCGTGTCTGAATCAACGGTTTACCGGCTTCTGAAGACAAGAGGGCTGATCTATGCCCGGCCTTTGCCGGAGATGCCCGCGGCCAGGGAATGGAAGAAGAAAACCACCCGTCCGGATGAACTGTGGCAATGCGATGGGACCAATCTGTTCATTGTAGGATGGGGTTATTACAAGTTGATCCCGGTGGAAGACGATTACTCAAGGAAGATCCTGGGGTTCGACCTTAAGCCGGATGAGACGGGCTTCTCGATCTCGGATGTGTTGGAGATCGCCATTGAAGAGGCGCGCAAGGAAGGGCATATCCTGGATGAGATGCCGACGCTTTACACGGATAACGGATCAGGGTTCGCGTCTGACATTGTGGCGGGATACCTGGCCCATCACGGGATCCGGCACATCTTCGGCACGCCGTATCATCCGCAAGGACGCGGCAAGATCGAACGATTCAAC
>DYOB01000526.1 GCA_020720765.1 Borreliella garinii | reverse complement strand
ATGTTCGCACTTCAAGATTGCGCGTCTTTTTTTGACCTTCAGGCCAAACAAGTAAGAATTTTCCAATGATGAAATCATTCGGCAGCCCGTCTCCCATGATTAACAACGCGATTTCCGCAGCAATATTTATTTTTATGGCTTTGCTTCTGGTCACGCCAAGTCTATATAACCTTGGAGCAATTGCGCTTTTATTGATGGGGCTTTGGCTTTATTTCAAAGAGGAGCAAGTTGCGCCTCCACCCGAGGTACTGTGGATTATTGTGCCATTCGTTGTTTATTTCAGCGTAAGTGCATTATCTGTTTTATATCATGGCGATAAAGTTAGTTATCTTGATAACCCAAGTCGATTTTTGTTGCTTATTCCGGTGCTTTGGTTAATGAGTCATCGCGGGTTTAGGGTTGGCTTCTTTTGGGTAGGTGTATCTGTAGGCGCAATTCTGGCATTGGTTTTTGCACTTTATCAGCGATTTTATATGGGATTTGAGCGAGCCAATGGCTTTCAGAATCCTATTATGTTTGGTGATCTTTCAGTGCTTCTAGGGTTTTTAAGCTTATTGGCAGCCCTTCATGGCGTCACAAATAAAAGCTCATCACTCAATGGGACATTTTTTATATTTGCTGCTATTTCTGGCTTTGCGGCGTCATTGCTTTCGGGTTCTCGAGGTGGGTGGATAGGCTTTCCATTTATTTTGCTCACGATTGGTGGCTATTATCTTCCAAGAATGAGCAAGAAACAGGTCACACTCATTTTCGGGTTATTGATAACCATGTTGGTTGGCCTTGCTGTCTGGCCGGGTTCAGGGGTTCATAAGCGTGTTCAGTCGGCCATTGAGGATGTTCAAGGGTATATTTTGCATGATAATTCGAACTCATCGTTAGGCATCCGCTTTGAATTTTGGAAGGCATCGATGCTACTTATACCTAAAAGTGGACTTATTGGGCTAGGAGAAAAAGGAACGATTATAGCGATGACGGAGCTTGTTAAAGAAGGGAAGGTCAGTGAGA
>DYOB01000525.1 GCA_020720765.1 Borreliella garinii | reverse complement strand
TTAACCACCTTATTAGCTTAGTGGTTTATGAGCAAGTTCCGCTGAAGCAGTACATGACATTCTAGTACGCGGGCTAAAGCTGTCTACGGAAAATTTTTTTAACTACTGGTTTTAACGGACTTTTTCTTGGGTTAATCTGTTTCAACACTCATCTTAATGGTGGCCCAAGTGTCTACGACAAAGTGGGAGGTTCAGGGTTAAACTTGACGAGTTGTATGCTAGGTATGTGTTTATAGTGTTTTGTATTTCCTGTGAGTAAGATGTCACTATAATAGATGGCTGTCGCTCCAATAAGGGAGTCGGCCAGTTCCATGGAATGACTTAAAAAGAATTCCTCGACATAGATCATTGCCCTGGTAGAAATGTCAGGGGAGATTTGGAGGATTCTTACCCCCCACCCAGCTATTTGTTTAATGAACTTATTGAGCTCAATTTTATTTCTCATTCCCTGAACGATTTCCATATACGTGACTACAGAAATATTAAAGGGTATGTTTTGATGAAGGATGTCCCTGGCGTTTGTGTTTCCTTGGAATTCCCAAATCAAAACATCTGTGTCTATGATCAAAAAGTCCTTCCCTTACGAAGGCCTCGGACATATGCTTCTGGATCAGTTTGCATTTCGCGGTTTTCCCAGAGGCCAAAGATCTCGTCTTCTAATTCGTTTTCACCATGACTTGATGAATTATAGGGAACCAGCCTTGCGGCCTTTTTCCCGTGTAGAGTGATGATAACTTCCGTACCACGAGAAGCTTGTTCGATAATTTGAGTAGGTTTACCTCGAAGTTCTTTAGCTGAAATGGTCAAGGGCCCTCCTGAATAAGTGCTCACTTGAAGTATGCACTTGATTTGGGCTTCAGTCAATACGTATTTGATATATCTGTAACTTCGCCCTAAGAGCCTGTCGCGCTTGAGATTTTGACACAGGACCGGGGAGCCGGGATGCACAGAGCGCCGAAGACTGAGGGCCATAGCTGGGCTCTGGCCCGATGGATAAGGTGTTCTG
>DYOB01000524.1 GCA_020720765.1 Borreliella garinii | reverse complement strand
TGCTCTGTAGAAATGATTTCCTGTCGAAGAAAAACCGAGAGAAAAACAACCGAAAGATCTAAGGTACGGTGTCTCCTTATTTTGTTATGTTCAGTAACGATAAGGAGACGATTAAGAAATCGTCAGGCCGGTTTATCAGTTTTATCAAACACGCATATTCCCTTGTCCAGTCCACACGACTCACCCCGTATTCTTGTAAGTATTCCAGAAGAGATTACACTCAGCATCAGCTGTTGACACTAATTCTCTTCAAAGAATACCGGAATGAAGACTATCGTACCGTCATCTGGAACCTAGAAGAAATGGATCGTATCCGGGCAGTACTGGGTCTCACAACGATTCCACATTTCACAACCCTTCAAAAATTTCTCTGTCGTATCAAACCCCTATGTTTCAATCTCCTTTTAAAAAATACCTTGAAATTATTCTATTCGGAAGACAGTATGATCTCCATAACCGCCATCGATTCATCCGGTTTTACCAGCGGGTACTGTAGTCATTATTACTCTGAACGAACCGGAAAAATCCGAAAACATTTCCTGAAAACATCGATTTCTATCGATACCGACATGCAGATAATTACCGGATTCACGATATCAAAAAGCCGGGTTCACGACTCAAAACACGCATTCATACTTCTGAAGAAATTTCAAAAAACACGTAAATCTGAGTGTTATGTCATGGACCGGGGTTATGATTCCGAGAAAATGCACCGGTATATTCGTGAAACTCTCAACGCGGATTCGATTATTCCCGCTCGGATCCATCAGGGCACCACGAATGTCTGGGGGAAATATCGAAAGGAGATGACCGATAATTTTGATTCTGCCCGTTACCGAAAACGTTTCCTGGTTGAAACCAAGTTCTCTGTCCTAAAACGAAGGTTCGGGGCTGATCTTAAATCCCGTATATTCCAGATCCAGAAGAAGGAAATCTCATGCAAGATAATTCTCGCTAACCTTGATAGGTTCATACAAATTGTTTGGATTGAGGTTTTCTACAGAGCA
>DYOB01000022.1 GCA_020720765.1 Borreliella garinii | reverse complement strand
ATAAACCCAAGTTATATGATAAAAAGCCCCCTGGGGCCCTTCTGGTCCTGAATCCAGGGTAACAAGCCTGGCACCATACTCCTTAAGCTTCAAAAATATCTCCATCCAATTCTTAACCCTATTCTTGGTAGAAAACTAGGATCAGGAATAAGATTCCATAAGATCATTCCTCGAAAGAATGGTATTATTAGTAGGTCTTCCATTTTTAAAGTGAAACCGATTTCTGCCCCTGAAATCCAACCATTGTTGAAATCTCGATTTAGAAAAAGACTTGAATCAAATAGAGGGAATAGCCCCAAATATAAGCCTGAATTATCGGGCAATGAGTCGAAAAATGAAAACGGATAAAAAAGTGCTCCTAATCTAATTGCTAAATCTATCCCAACGTTACCAAAAACCCAAATACTCCCCCCCCCTTCGATAGAGAAGTAATTAGAAAGATGAATCGTTGTTGATAGACTATAAGAACTAGGTAGTGTGACTGTAAAAGGTGTTTCAACTTGAATATCGATTTTTGGATTTTCTCTCATTTGACCAAATGTTGGCATTGAAAAAATAAAGAAAAATATTAGCACGTGAGTTTTGTTAGTGTTGCTCATAGTATCTTCGCCCCGTTTATTACAATTGAAAGACCAAGTTCCTCAGACAAATATTTCCACGAACTTGCAAGTCCTGCGAAATATGCCATCAGTTCTGGAGTAATAAATATAACTGTAAGCAACACGGCAGAAGTTCCCCCAGTAGTCAAAATCCATCTCCATCCATAGTCGTTACCCGAAGAAAAACCCAAATATCTTTTAATAAAGATTGAAATGCTTAGAAGTGGTGTTAAAATATTTGTTGTAATTTCGTCTGTAATATCTGAAAGAACTTGTTCAACCGTTGTGTTGTTTATCCAAAATCCACGTGATTGCAAATACTCATATGCTTTTCGCCTCAACCAGTCTTTGTCCTGTGAAATGGAGTACAAGACCTTCACACGTTCAATCACATCTGGAAGTAGTTGGGCGAAGGTAATCATTTCGAAGACATGCCCCGAAAGAATCCATCTATTTATTTGATTTATCATGATACCGCCACCAAAATGGGAAGCGGCAAGACCAATCCATCTTAGCCATCCTGTGTACACAGGAAACCAACCGAACCATGTTATTTCCGGAGTATAACGATATAGTAATAAACCGGCTGTAGTTACTGCAGAAAAACCGACATATGCCCAAATAGTATCCCATTCAAAGTTATCGTCAAATAATGCCCTGTTTATTCCCTCATTTTTACCATTGAAAATATTTAATTTGATATTTGCCAAATTCGCCCTACCATTTTGGACAAGTATCCGGCTTGAAAAAGAAATTTCACTCACCAAGGGTGCTACAATCTCATCCATTTTCTCACGATATGTTTCGGCCATTTCGGCATCGATCTTGCCCATGGCAAGATACACATCTTCCGCAGTGCTTGAACCCAAAACACTGTTTATAAGAGCAAACTGATCCTCTGCGTTTTCTTGAGAAGAAATATCATTGATCACTGCCTCTGGATCATTAACTAGAGCTTCGTATGAACCCCTTTGGGAATCATTTTGTCCGACCCCAGCTTCCAAAATCGATCTCGAAAGGATTGTGTCTTCCTTTATCTTTTTGAGCAGTTGATTGAGATTATGCTGTGCAAACTCCCGTGGAGTGCTTGGAGTTGGTTGTGAATCAATGTTAAATAATTGATCATTGGAGCAGGAAAATAGAATTACAAGAAGAACTACTGATATTTTTTTCATTTACTTTACCACCCTAAATCCGATTGTATTTGTTTGCTCATAAGGACTGAAACTAATTCTGAAGGCTATTTGAAGACCGCTGGTTAGGGTTCCATAACTGCCACCTTTTATGGCTCTTTCAGAACCGTTTAGGTTTCCACGATAATTGACCAGAGTGCCATTCGAAAGGGCGGCATACCAATCAAAGCACCATTCCCAAACGTTACCGCTTAAATCAAAAATGCCTAGTTCATTAGGTTGTTTACTACCTATTGGCTTAGTAGAAGCTTCAGTTGAACGTCCGGATTCAGATCCATAGAAACCAAACACAGAATAGTCACCATGCTGCCTTCCTGATTGCCAACCAGAGAAAGCTTTAGAATACCCAGTTGTGTTTACTCCGGTGTTTACAGTTGCCGCGGTATCCGCAGTTCCACCCATTGATGCCCATAACCATTCCATCTCAGTAGGAAGTCGGTATCCATTGGACCCCTCAACCAGTGTTACGGCATTCCAAATCGGATCGTTAACTACAGGCACCGAACTGTGGACGAAAGTCGAAAAATCAATCCCCGCAATTGAATACCTTGGTGTAAACCCTTCTGCAATACTTAACCTGTTGCAGAAGGCAATGGCGTGGTACCAATTTACATTTTGTACCGGATCGTTCATGCTAGTCGAGAAATCTTGAATGCTTGGGTCTGTCCCCATGATCAACTGATACTCCTCCCGAGAAATTTCAAAAGCAGAAATTTGAAAAGAATCGACAGTTGTATGATTCGACGGACTTGAATCTCGTTGAAAAGTACCGCCTTCGACTTCTATCATTGTTAGACCAAGATTAAAGGGAGCGCTTTCATTTAAGCTCTCAGGAACTTCCCCAAATGGATTTTGACAGGCATTTAAAACAATTACAAAACCTAAAATTTTCCACCAACTCATCCTTCCCCCTTTTTTTCACCAATTCTTCTTACTTAGTTCATCCCGTCCTACAACCGCCTCCTCCCACATTCTAAACCCAGTTTTACAGCCCTGCAATAACCACGAAGTAGGCAGTTGGGTGTAAATAAAGTAGTCAAAAGAAGTTATTTTCGATCATAAAAGGACCAATTAAATGTAACTCAAATAATGTTCGAAGATGAATCAAAGGTCTATTTTATAAGTTTGATGCTAGTTTGCGCTTAGTGCGGGCTTCTGTTGCCAGTGCAGCGACCTGTCGTTTGGTGACCGAAAGGTCTTCAGGAGTTAGGTCTTTTAAGTCACGGAGTAATTCAGCATGTTCTGAGAGCCAGGGATCCCCGGAATCCTTTCCAGTTACTAAATATTCAACTGATACGCCAAAATATTTCGAAATTACGTATGCGTCCTCGACGGTTGGGATGCTTTCTCTTTGAAGCCAAGAATAGACCCGCCCTTTAGGTAGACCAGTATCACGAATGAGATCAGAAGGCTTTTTCCCCGCCTTCTCTAAAAGCATATTCATATTTTCTAGAAAACTCACCTAAATATTATCGGCAATTGTTAACTGAAACGCTTGACAAGTCCACAAATGTGTAATACCCTACCCTTATGAGTAAGCAAATGCAGAATAATGAAGTGCCGATTCGCCGGTACACGATCAGTAAGCGAGGACTAAGGGGTTACGTCCTGACTCTTCCCAGAGTCTGGCTTGAAGACGTACACGCCAAGGAAGGGGACACCCTGACGGTATACCGGGATACCGAGGACAGGCTGATCATCGTCCGGGAAGACCCCGTAGTGGAAATGGCGCTTTCAGCGGCGAATAGCTGAGAAACAAAGGAGGTGTGAGGTGAGGGTTATTTCCTATCACGAGTTTATTGAGGAGTTAGTGGGCTCTGCACGGAGAGCTGGTTACGTGCTCAACAGCCTAGAGCTCGGACGGTATAGCGACGGTACAAATACTATCGCGGTAAAATTCACCGTCTCACAAGTTGCCGGTAGGCTTCAATTTCTTTCTGGCTTGGATGAAGCCCAGCAGGAAAAAGAGCCGCAACCGTGAACTATAGACCCATTTCACCGGCGGAGTGTTCCGCTGGTTTGATTTCAGCTTGTTCTGGTTTCTTCGATTCTTTGATGGCTGTCGCCCAATCATCGACTTCGAGTATCAGCTCTTCCCGTGTGCGGGCTTTCACCAGGTCTGGGCGAATGCTCATTAGCCACAAGGCTTGTTCCTTGATTTCCATAAAAGACCTCCTTGAAAGAAATGTGTTCGTCAAAACCAGAGTAATTCGGGGAGGTCTTACTTACAAGCGAAAAGGGGGTGTGAGGTGAAAGTGGTGGATTCTAAAGCGCTGTCTATTCAACAAGAGGTAGTCGAGGTTCTCAAGCGAGATTTCCTGAAGGCAAAAGAAGACCTTGACCTGGCTTCTGAACGTTTTGCCGGGGCAAGGAAAGAATTTAAGAAAGGAATCCGGGATCTAGCTCTTCTTGTAGGTATTCCGCTCGAGGATAGGGGGGAAGGCCTTTATGAGAACATTTTGCTCTATTTCAGCCCTCGGTCGGCGGAAACCTCTGACGAACCTGTGATTAATACTGCAGGAGGTGCGTTTTGAACATGACAAGACCATCTCCTAGGCAAGTCATCGAAATGGTTCAAGAGGATGCTAGTCGGGCCACTGCTTTACTTGAACTGATCCCAAGCCTAAAAGGCGAGAGGATACAAAAGTTTTCGATATCGGAAACCGGAGTAATAACCATAAAACTTATTCCACCAGGGTTTGAAGAGCGACTTAAGATTTGCCAGGGTTATTGGTCATGAGTAACCGGTATTCCTTCGACATTTCTTCAAACATCCGAGCTGGGGTGACATTCCTATCCCTGAAGACCTTTCGCAAATTTCCTTTGTCCTCATCCGCCAAAGCTCCGAAAGCCATGATAGCAAGTTTGAGGGCACGATACCTCAATTCCATTTCGTCCATAAAAGACCTCCTTGGCTCAAATGGTTGTTGTTTCCTCTACCAGAGTAAGCCAGGGAGGTCCCTTTCTCAAACCAAAGGAGGCCTGTGATGGGTGTTTATTCGATATCAAGTTTCACCATCGGTGAAGCAGTCGGTGATTTTCGGGCCAAATTCGCCCGGACCAACAACAAAAAAAAATCCAACGAAGAGTTGAGCCTTAGAACAAACCTGCGGCCACCGGAGGTGTTAATTGACCAAGCCGGTCGTGTTGTCGAGATGATCTTTCAAGATGCTGAGCTTTCGATCCTTTGGAACAAGGCAATCAGCGCCCTCTCCTTTGAACAAGTCAATTTCAATTCTGACGGTGATGTCTCTGGGTTTGTCGTTCGAATTGGTTCTTCCGCCGGTTACTTCAAAGTAAAAACCCCAAAACTCGAATTGGTCCATGGAAGATGGATCACAGATCAGGCGGAAGAAAGACAGTTTTCGCAACCTCCTCAGCGACAACATCTTCGGGTTCAGGGCAAAGATCGCAGAGTACATCACGCAAATGGATGAAGACCCTCAGCTGACTCTTGGTCTGGAAGAAACCAGGGAGGGAGCATGAACGCAGTAGAAGTATTCTCTAAAGAGAACTGGAAAATTCGGACTGTGGTTATTGAAGGTCAGGTTTGGTTTGTGGCCAAGGATGTCGCACAAGCGCTTGGATATCAAAATGAATCAAAAGCAATAGCCGACCATACACGTGGGGTAACGAATCGTTACCCCATCCAAGACAGCCTAAATCGTACCCAAGAGGCTAGAATTATCCAGGAACCGGATGTGTACCGGCTCATTATGGGATCCAAGCTACCTTCCGCCCAGAAGTTTGAAAAATGGGTAATGGAAGAAGTCCTTCCCACAATCCGAAAGGCAGGGGCGTATACTCTCCCACAAAATCGCTCACTCCCCCAAAACTTCTCAGAGGCTCTCAGAATGTTAGCTAATGAGGTAGACGAAAATGATCGACTTCGTCCCAAAGCCGAAATAGCAGACACCATTGCCGACGCCTCAGGGTTACTTTCCGTAAAAGAAGTGGCCAAGGAGATCGGCGTAGGGGAAAAGTTCTTCTGGGACTGGTTGATTCAGAACAAGGTCCTTTACAAGGACCGGGGCCACAACCTTCCTTACCAGGAGTGGGTGGATAGCGGGTACCTCAGGGTAAGAGAATCGGCTTTCAAACATGGAGATAAATCGAATCTCCATCCAAGACCAATGTTCACCGGACGTGGGCTCACCTGGATTGTGAATCGCTGGAAAAACCGGTTCACATTGGAGTCAGCATCATGAGACCCTTTTGGCGCATAAAAGACGTATGCAGGCTGTTCGAGTGTTCCGAGAACTGGGTATACCTACACCATAAAGAACTTGGATCCGCAAAAATTGCGGGAAAACTCTTTTTTGACCCTCGCCGGGTGCGGGCCTGGATGGAGAATCGGTTTGAGGCTAACCGTCAGGCGGACGTGATCGCCGGGAGGGTTGTATGACCATTTTCCAGGCGGCCGCCCAGGTACGCAACCTGAGAAAAGACCTCTACCAATTTGTAGAAGGTACCAAGATTCCAGAGTATGCCAAACCTATGGCTTTGGCCATCAGCGACATGCACGTGATTGTTATGGTTGAAGCTGCCAGGTTGGAACTTGAAACAGGTGTTGACTTGGTTGGAAAACTGAGGCTCTACCCATGATGACACCTCTAAGAATTCCCCGCGCCCGTGTCGACCTTAACTGCCCACGTTGTCAGAAGATCCCAAGCCTCAAGGAAATGACTTTTATTTCCTTTAACGCCACCATCCCAAGCATGCAGGTGTTCGCTTACGAATGCCACGATTGCAACCTTGTTGGAATGGTTTGCCCTTCAGTGGAACAGGCTGAACGATCCTGGCGCCTGGGGGTGGAGTAGTGGGAGCTTTCCTAGGGTTTATGTTCACAGTGTTGAAGTTGGACGACAGTAAGGTTTCGTGTTTTGAAAATCGCCATGTCAAAAGCGGCGTTTTGCCGAAATACTTTTATTCCGTTGCAAATGTCAATTTGCAAAATCTTACATCCTTGACCGTCGTTTATTGGAATTACAATCCTAGAGCCTTCGGTAGTTTGGTTCAACCGCTGAAGAATTTCACCATATTCTTGAGTTGCTATGAGCCCTATTTCCTTCAAGAAATCAATAACGCATTTGCAATTGTAGAGTCTCATCAACCAACAGTTTCTAGAATTCTCGACCTAGAAGAATCAAGTGTGAGTGACCTCGAAAGCTCATCCTCACTAGCATATTCCGGCGGGCGGAAAACTGGTAGGTGTATATATTTTAATACCCTTGTTGCTGATTTATCCTTCAGCATTTTTAACCAAGTTTCTTTCCGTACATCTAAATCCAATTTTGTAAAAGCTTGGAAATATTGTCGCATAAATTTAGGGCTTTCCCGAAATCGAGCTTCCAATTGCTCCTCGGTTTCTAAAGAGACAATATTTGCAATATCGTCATATAGGCTTAATAAAGAATCCCTTAGAGTTTTTCCATATCCACACGCGATAATTTCTATCGCCGCCGAATCAAAACCGTCCGGGCTCTCAAGAACCAACACACTCAAGTCAGCCGGGAAAACGGATTTTCCAGCTCGCTTGAACGCTAATCTGCCTATGGCAATAGGGTTAGCTGTTTTAGGAATTCTGGAGTATATCATAAGTAAAAGGGTAGTATATAAAAATACAGCTGTCAAGAACGGGGTTGCCGCATGAGAAACTACCCTTTTCCTACTAAATCCTTATCAGGTAACAAATATGGAGCCAAAAAGGTTCAAATCGATGGTCATACATTCGATAGCATCGCTGAAAGCAATCGTTATGGTGAACTCCGACTTATGGAAAGAGCCGGACTTATCTCTGACCTAAAAGTTCATACACGACTTTCAATCTGGGAACCCTTGCACATCAAGGCTCGACCCATCGTCTACGAGGTGGACTTTGACTACACAGATTCCCATACAGGTGTTCACATCTTTGAGGACGTGAAAGGTTTCCGCACCCGGGATTACCAAATCAAGAAAAAAATGGTCATGGACAAGCTGGCGGGTAAGTACGGGTCCAAGGCTGTTTTCAAGGAGTTGAAGAATGCTCGCATATAAAACAGCCCTCTGGCAGAAAGAAAAGCTCTATGAGCTGTTCATGAAACGAGCGCCTAAAGGCGACGGGACTCTGCACGAAACAAAGCTGAGAGAGGAGCTCTGGCGGGCTGGGTACACAAAACCCAGCAAGCTAGAGCGACGGCTGAGTCGAAAAGTAATCCGTGAACAGCTACGCGGCATCAGGGCGAAGCAAAACCATGGACTGGGAGAAAAACTTTACAAGGCTGGTAAACACACATGAACGTGAACAAAGTTGATTATCAGCCCTACTGGGTGGAGTACTGCCGAATTAACGGACTACCTTTGGATCACAGACCCCAATCAAACGCCGAATACTGCAGCTGGATTATGCAGCAACATCGGGAGTTTGAACCCAGCGAGTGGGAACACAGGCGCTTGGGTTACCCGGAACGATTCACTGCCTGGTTGCGGGCAAAGCCCCAGATACTGCGGGGTGTTGCATGAAACTCTTCTGGTTCGACACAGAAACATCCGGAATTGACCCAGAGAAAAACGGAATCATTCAACTTGCCTACCTCATAGAAATCGATGGTGTTGTTAAGACCAAGGGAATCTTGGAAGCGGATCCACGAAAGGCAGGAAAGGTACTCGATGAGGAAGCCCTGAAAGTAAACGGGTATACCCCTGAGAAGCTCGATGCCTTTCAGGCTCCTTTTGGACTCTATCGTAAACTTACCGCGGCACTCGAACTCTGGGTAAACAAATACGACAGGAATGACAAGTTCACAATGGCCGGATTCAACGTTGAGTTTGATGTGAAGTTCCTTCGCCAGCTTTGGATCGAATCGAACGATCAATTCTTTGGCTCATGGTTTGGCTACGGAGTAGTTGATCCTTCCCAAGTGTGGAGGTTCCTGCAGTACGCCGGAATGGTCCCTCAGAATCTGGTGAAATCTCGCTTGGTAGATTTGGCCGCTCATTTTGGAATCGACACCGAAGATGCACACGATGCTCTCGCAGACATTCTCATGACTCGGAAAGTGACGGAAAAGCTCGTTGAGCTCATAAATGAAAAACCCCCGGTGGTGGGCCGGGGTAAGGAGGCTGAAGGTGATTCAGCAAAAGAAGGTTAACCCGAAACTATCGGGAAGTCAAGCCCCAAATGGTGCGGTGGTTGTCACCGTCGAAGCGGCAGGAGCTCTCTATCGAACCCTGTCCTATGGTGAGGCACAAGAAATAGTCAGCCCTTTGGAGCTGGCTTTCTTGTGGCCTTCCATTGGGATGGATTTTGATCAGTGGTTGGGGATCAACAAGGCTACGGGGCGGATTCATCTACAGGGTGAAGCGGTATGAAAAAAGGTGAGAGGTAAACAAGCAATCAATTCAGCAAACAAGGAGGCAAGTTGATGCAAATTGAGGACACTAAGGAACAGAAGCTAGTGACTTCTGAAAAGGACGCCCTTTTGGTGGAAAGGGACTATTGGAAGCGCCGGGCGCTTGAAGAAGAAAAAGAAGGGCTCCAGTTTTTAAACAGCCTTAGAAAGGACCTTCTTTCAAAGGCAGAGGATTACTTCAAAAACGCAAGTGAGCTTACTGCAAAGGGTAATGTCATGCGCGAAGCTGCTGAAAAGGTAAGCAGGCTTTTTTTACTGAAAAGGGAAAAGGGAGAGAAAGACACCAAGAAATTCTATTTCTGGTACGAAGCTCCTGGACTTCCAGGCGGATACATCGACGTAGAGGCACCCGATGAAGGAACAGCTGCTAGATGGGCCAAGAGGATCTTGGCTGTCGATCACGATGTTCTGCCTAGCAATATTGAACTTGAAGGTATCCTCCGGATCCCACAGGAGGGTATATGAATTTCATTTTCAACATCCTCTTTGTAGTAAGTTTGATTCTGTCTCACATCCTTCTTTTTCTTTGGCAACGCGAAAAGAAGCGCTTTGAGAAATGTCATTTCTGGTACAAAGTCACCCGCGAACGGCTACGCCAGATCAGGATTGACCTACTCACAAGCATTGCCCAGGCAACCCTCGACCAGGAGGAAGAAGACTTGTTTGTCAAACAGTTTGATTGCCACGGTGAACAGGTTGTCATGAGAAACTGGATGGAACGCATGAAGATCCTTGACTCATCTCAGCCCTGCTATGACAACGACAAGGATACGGGGAAAAAGTCGGAAAAGGAGGCATCCCATGGCAGCCTTTAAGAAAGCAGTAAAAGCCCAGACGCTCCTCCGTGGGGCGTTGTTTGGTCCTTCCGGATCCGGTAAAACTTACACAGCTCTCGCCATCGCTACCGGTCTTGCCAATGGTGGCAGAATTGGTCTAATCGACTCCGAACGGAAAACAGCTTCCAAGTATGCCGACCTCTTTGATTTCGACACAGTAGACCTCGATAAAAAGAACATCGATGAATATGTCGAGATCATGAAGATGGCTGCAACCGAAGGTTTCAGAGTCCTCATCATCGATTCTCTTTCACACGCCTGGCAGGAACTGTTAGAGGAGGTAGACCGGATAGCCAAGGCCAAGTACAAAGGTAACTCCTGGTCTGCCTGGTCGGACGGTACACCGAAACAGAGGAAACTCATCAACGCCATTCTCTCTTACCCCGGGCACGTGATTGCCACCATGAGAGCCAAGACTGAATGGACCACATCGGAGGACAATGGCCGTTCCAGACCTGTGAGGGTTGGGTTAGCTCCAGAACAAGGTAAAGGCATTGAGTACGAGTTCGACTTCCTTATGGAGATCAATACAGACCATGTGGGTAACGTAATCAAAGACCGTACAGGAAAGTTCCAAGACAAGCTGATAGATAAACCCGGTATTGAGTTTGGAAACGAACTGCTTTCATGGCTTAACTCAGGGGTAGTCCCACCTGAACTACCTAAAACAGAACAGCCCGCTCAACCTCAACAAAAAACCGTCATAAACCCGGCTTTGGTAGACCTGGGAGCAGAGATGGTTCGTCTGTTGACTCCTAATGATGGTTTACTAATTTTTTCTCATGATGAGGCTAACGAGTTCCGCAGACACTGGAAATCCTTGAAAGGATCCCCTGTAGAGCGGTATCAAGAACTTGTGGATGAAGTAAAAACTCTTCTCTCTAACAGGTTGAACCCTCCCAGTGAAGAACCCGAACCTGAAGAACATTTTGTTGCCCCTAATGAGGTGGCGCCAAAACAAGAACCGGAGGATCCCCTAGGCGAGCTCAAGGTGGAAGCTTACCGGGAAATCATTCCAATGCTTCCCAGAGAAATTCAGGGGATGTGGTTCACCAATGTGGAAAGGGCTAAGACCCGGCGGGATTTGGATCAGGTGATTCAAACCATGAGATCTCTAAGTGTGAATTACGTGAACACGAGGATTGGCTCAGAGTACTTATCTCCGGGACTTTCCGTGAGTAGACCATCAACTCGGAATATCACAGAACCCAAGACCGCAGAGGATCCGGAGGAAGATGAGGAAGAGAATTTCAAAGAGACTGTACAGAAGAATTTAGAATCAAAAACGGCTCGATCCAAGCAGGATCCGGAGCCTTTCGAAGAAGACCTTATCACTTCGGGTGGTGGGGAATTGGACCTCGGAATTTTCTGAGCATCAAGCCTGACCGCGGGCAGGCAGGATTAAAGAGCGCCCGGCTCACTCCGGGATGGCCCCCGAAATAGGCAAAACGTTTCGGCGTCCAGGTTCAACTCCTGGCGGGGGAAAAGGTCACCATGTTTCGGCTGGGGCCTTATTTGGGGGCGTATAGCACGGCTAACCGTGTGGGATGCAGAGAACGGAGGCGCCGACACTCTGCTACAGGTTCGAATCCTGTCGCTTCCAAGGTGCGCACAAAGGCGGCTGAAATAGAGGCGTATCGGAAAGCATCAATTACCAGGGCCGGAATGGGACCAAAACCTCCTGGTGCAAGAATCCTGCAAGCGTGGCCCCGGCTATACGGGGCAAAATGGAGGGGACATTGCGCAAGTGGGTGAAGCTCAGTACAGGGATCCTTACCGATGCAAAGGTTGGGTATCTGATCGACACAATAGGACCAGAGGTTATGTTGGTTCTAGTTGGTCTAATGACTCTTACAGATGAAGGTAGTCTTACTCTTCCAGAAGAAGTGTTTGCCCATCAAATTCATGTAACGCTGGAAAAGTTACGTGTAACGCTTGAGGCGTTACGGCGTTACGGCATCGTTACGGAAGACGAAGTTTCCCTTGCCAATTGGGAAAAATACCAGTCAACAATGCCAAATTCTGGAGGCTCCGCACCTAAGTCAAACGCTGAAAGACAGCGCCGATTCAGAGAACTACAGCGGGAAAAGCAGAATCAAAGTGTTTCTGTAGTACAAAATAAACCCAAAGGTGATGAGCCGGTAAACCCTACAAACAAGCGTAACGTAACAGTAACGCCCCGTAACGTTACAGTAACGTTACATAACGCCTTAGATATAGATATAGATAAAGAATATAATAACCCCCCTATATCCCCCCCTTCGGGTGGGACCGAACCCCAAATTTCACAATCAGAACCAAGGTCCAGGGGGAACTACGGCCACGTACAGCTCAGCGACCAGGACCTGGCCGATCTGCGCTCGAAGCATGGTTCCGACCTCGCCAACGAGGCGGTTGAGTTCCTTGACGCTTGGCTTGAGGAAAAACCGGAGAGGCGGCCAAAATCGCACAGAAGGCTACAGAAGCACAGGATGACAATTGAGCGTTGGGTGTTGGATGCGGTGATGAAACACCGTCAGAATCAATCTGGGCAACGCTCTTGGCAAAACACCAGCAAGGTTGGCATCGTAAAGCGAAAAAAATATCCAGAAGAGGATTTCGACTGGGAAAGAGCTAAGCTCATACCAGAAGATTTTACGTCACTATTAAGGAAAGTCCATGCCTGATGATACTGACATGAAATTATTAAGGGAAATTGTTGGACCATTTCTTTTTTTTAAGGTACTAGATTTGTTTGCTGGTTCACGTGTGTATTTTCCCAAAAGAATATTACTTGCTAAGAGGGACGCTGAAATATTATCAACTGACGATCCAGTCGAAAGGATTGCAGTGAGGTTCGGACTAACCCGGCGCCGAATAAGGCAGATTCGGGCCGGGCAAATGGAATTTAGCTTCTAATTCACTTTAATAGAGCGAGATAAACTCTGTTCCCAGAATTAGGGTAAATTTGGAAAACCAGCTAATTGTTGATAATCGCCGTAAAAGCTTGACAATTTAATTAATAAAAGACCAACTTTAGACCTGGGTGCGCTTGGGGATTACATCCTAAAACCATGTCTTTTTTTGGGGATATTTAAATGACTCCGAACATCACTGACCCAATTGCCTACTTCTGCAACAGCCGCACGAAGCTGCTGCTCGGTAATGCCTAGCTCTCGTGTCCAATAGTCGATATCCTCTGGTTTACTAAGATCGATACGATTTGGATCTTCTGGTTTTCTACTACTTAAATCATCCGTCATTTCGAACCTCCTGGAAATAGTTTGGTAGATACTTTCACTCATTGCAAGAGAAATTGTTACCATGATACCAGACTGGGCAATTTTTTCATGGACAATCCTCGGAGCGGTGGTGATTCTGACCATTCTCGCCATTGCGGTATTCCGCGGACTAAAAATAGGGGCCCAGGGGTCCTGGTTGGAGGTACCTGGTCCTAACACCAAGGTACTCAGAGAAACTCAGGGAAGCCGAGTATATTTAGAGCTTGAATCCGCCCAACGAATGGCGGAAAAGCTTGGAGATCTCAAGGCTGAAATTCTCGGTTTAAAATCAGGTGCTGTTGTTAGAGCTATGGACAGGACTGAAACCAAACTGAAGGTTTTCTTTGCTCACATTGAAGAGCTACTTGTCAAAGCTGTGGATGATGATGATCCGATACACGGGGCGGTTCTCCGGGCTGTCACTCCTATATTAGGGAACCTCCGCAGGTCGCTAATGGATCAGATCCTGAAACCAAGTTTCATTTACAACGGATTTTATGAGTACAGGTCGGTTGGGGCGAATTCATGCCCTGGCGATTCAAGGGAATGGGAAGACTACATCGACGAAAGGGTGGACACCATCAAACGGACCATCAGGCACGACATTCTCAGTCTTATACCTATGGAATTGAAAAAAGTTGCCACAACGGTGGCGGATGAAATGGATGGCGGTGTGCTTTCCAAGCACCTTCATGAAACTATCTACGATATTTTCGACCATTACTGGAAGCTTCATCACACAATGAAAACTCAAGCTGCTGAATTGGAAGAACGGTGGTATCACACCCTGGAAGAAGTTCGCGCCGGTCAAGCGCCGGCCTAAGGAGGTTCTATGCTGCAAACAGATCCAAGGCTCAAAAAAGTAGATCAAAAAGTCGGAACAGCTGTCTATGATGGCGGTTGTTACTTTATGGTTCTTCTTAAACCGGTCGAGATTCTTTCAAAAAAGGAACTCACCCCCGAACAGGTTATTGAAATCTATCGAATTGCCATTAAAACGAAATCCAAACTTCCACCTTGGAAGGGAATTTCAACACTGATGGGAGAAAACTGCCTTATCAGAGATCCGGATGCCATCACTGAAGTCGCTGCTCGAATGCTGGAACACAATCAGGCCCTCCGTCAGGTTGGCATCCAACACGTTGATGGCAGTGGACAGGAAGAAGGTTGGTGGGGTGGTTCTCCCAGGGAGTGGCAGTTCACTTCCCTGGCAGGCTTCACCAAGAATGGCCGGCACTTTCGCCTTGGTGATTCAGCGGGAGTTAAGATCTTTGATCCAGATCCCCGAGCAATCATTCTCAAAGAACAGAGCCGGGTTCTTTATCGAATAAGGGTTCTTGAATGAGGCAACGCCTACAGTGGTACCATGACAACCGCGGAGATATTTCCTCTTTACGACTTATGGCTGTCACTGGGCATGTTCTAGGTGCAGTCTCACTGTTGGCAGGTCTAACGGCAATGTTCATGATGAATCCTGCCGCCTCGGTAGCAATAACAGCAGGAGCCGGGCTGATTGGGGCTGGTGAGTTTGCCAAGGCCTGGCAAAAACAAGCTGAATCACAGGATGGCATCCTCGAAAATGACGAAATGGACACTGCCGGGCGCCGCACCGGCTTTGGTGCGGGCGGGGAGCCTCAATGTGGAGAATAAGCCGCTCCCTTTTTGGATCAATATTCTGGTCATTTTTGTTTTTATTCTCGCAGCTGGTACTGGGTTCTTTGCGGCTCGATGCTCAATCGGTGACCCTAAGCTCTCAGGAATTGATAGAGCTCGAGAGCATTCTGAACGGTTGGGTGACTCTCTCACAGCAACAGAGAACGGAATCAGAGAAGCTCAAGACCGAACGGGAAGGATTGAAGACCGATATCGAAGAATTGAAGCAATCTCTGACAACCTCGGAGACCTCTCTCAACGAAGCATTGAACTTGAAAACCGCACTACAGCTTTCCTTGGAAGACTCCGCCAAAGAGCAAGAAAACCTGATCCTTGAACGGGATATTTGGCGGATTGTAGGGGTAACAGGGACAGCAATTGGTGTTTGTGGGGTAATCATACTATTGGTGAGGCGCTGAAATGGGGCGCGGCCGGCCACTCAAATACAAGACCGTAGAGGATCTCAATGCTGCCATCGAGGCATATTTTGAGAGCGCCAAACCGGTTTACATACGGGATGAAACAGGAAAGATTCTTGAAAACCGTTTTGGCCTGCCCATGATTGAATCTTGGAACCGCCCGACGGTAACCGGACTTTCCCTCTGGCTAGGCTTCTCTAACCGCCATGCCCTCCTGGAGTATCAGGGTAGAAAGGATTTTCAGCACGTGGTATCGCGCGCGAAGGCCAAGATTGAAGAATCCCTCGAGCAGGAGCTCCGAGACCCTGCCAATCGTCCCCAGGGGGCTATCTTCGTCCTGAAGAACATGCGCTCGGGTTGGCGTGAAAACGTGGACCTTACCCATTCTGGAGGCACTGATCCGGTACAGCTGAAAGTAGCCGTTGACTTTGTGAAGCCGGAGGCTACCGATGGCGGTCAATAAACGCCTGGATGTGAAAATCCCCGCAGCCTACCAAATGCTTTTTGACCCCCCCCTATGCTCGTTATCGTATCCTTCGCGGAGGCCGCGGTGCAGCAAAGACGTGGACTATCTCTCAGGTGTTGCTATTGAAGGGGATGCAGAACCCACTCAGAGTCCTCAGCGCTAGGGAGTTCGAAGCGTCGATCAAGATGTCGGTGCGAATGGTTCTCAAGGACAGGATTGAAGAAATGGGCCTAGGATTCTTCTACAGGGTACTTGAGACGGAGATCCGCGGGGCTAATGGGACTCAGTTCAATTTTCTGGGACTTCGTTACAACGCCCACGCTCTGAAGGGCTATGAGGGGACAGATATCTGTTGGGTTGAGGAGGCCGAGTTCATCTCCGAGGAGAGTTGGGACTACCTCATCCCTACAATTCGAAAACCCGGGTCTGAGATTTGGGTGAACTTCAACCCTGACCAGGATACAGATCCTACTGCAGTGAGGTTTATCAAGAAGCCACAGCCCGACCAAGTGACGGCAACGGTGACCTACAAGGACAACCCATGGTTCCCTGAAACCCTCAAGAGGGAAATGGAGCACTGTAGGGCAACGGATGACGATAAGTACCGGCATATATGGCTCGGAGAATTCCGGGTTCAATCTGAACGCTTGGTTTTTGCAGGTAAGTACGTAGTGGAGGCTTTCGAGATCCCGGAGGACGCTGATTTCCTCCATGGCCTGGACTTTGGATTCGCAAAGGACCCGGCGGCCGCCATCCGGTGCTATCCA
Source organism: Borreliella garinii (assembly GCA_020720765.1). GTDB lineage: Bacteria > Spirochaetota > Spirochaetia > JABEVK01 > JABEVK01 > DYOB01. The sequence goes on along the minus strand of DYOB01000022.1, from coordinate 12,119 downwards.
AGGGACGGAATCCTGTACATCGACAGGGAAGCTTATGGTGTGGGTATTGAGCTGGATGCCCTCCCTGACTTTCTCGATACCATCCCCACCGCTAGGAAGGCGCTATGGATGGCAGATAGTGCCCGACCTGACATCATCGACAAGCTCCGGAAAGCGGGATTCTCTATCAAAGGTGCTGCCAAGGGATCTGGCAGCGTGGCTGCAGGCGTAGACCAAATTCGCAGCTTCAAGAAGGTGGTTATTCATCCCAGGTGCAAGAACACCGCCGATGAGTTTCGTCACTATGCCTATAAGGTTCACCGGCTCACTCGGCAGATCCTGCCGGAGCTGGAGGACAAGAACAACCACTGCATCGATGGCTTGAGATATGGACTGGAGCCTCTCAGGAAAGGGGGCGGGGAGATTCATCTCCCTGAAGTATCAGCGGCCCAAATGGGGCTCTAAGGGGGAGTAATGTACAAAGTTGAACTGGTTGATGGGCGGGTGCCCTTCGAGAAGATCCAAGAATTCCTGAATGATCATGCGCTTCAGGTTCTGAGGTTCAAGAAGCTGGATTCGTATTATAAGGGAGCGAACGCTGGGATTTTCGCTCGAAAGCCACCAGAAGGGCATTCAGGCCCTTGGAACCAGATCCCAGTTCCCCGCGGGAGGTTGCTCATCACGGTGGCGACTGGGTTCATGTATAAGCCCGGGCTCATCAGGTACGAGCTATCGGACGTTGAGGGAGATGAGGAAGGAAACGCGGGGAAGCAAGAGTACTATGATCTTTTGATGAGCGCTCTCAGGGACAACGGAGAGCCTGAGTTAAACGCTGAGTTGGGCCGGGACCAGGCCCTCTTTGGGCAGGCGTTAGAACTCCACTACATTGGGGACAATCCCGACGCTCCACAGTTTGCCAAGGTGAGCCCGATGGAGGCTTTTCCGATTTACTCTGCCGAGCTCAAACGCCGGATGGTAGCCGCAGTAAGGACCTACGTTCTCAGTGGTGTTACCTACTTGCATGTGTACTATCAGGACGCTGAGCTGCAGTATCTCAAAGAGGAGTCTGAATGGAAGTTGATAATGGAGAAACCTCTACCTTTTACTCAGGTTCCCTTGGTTGTGTTCCGGAACAATGAGGAGGCAATGGGTGACCTTGAGTCAATTATTCCCCTTCTGGATGCGTTTGACCTTCTCATATCATCAGGGCTAAACGAAGAGGAGAAATTCGCAGAGGCGATTCTTCTCATCTACGGCAAGAAGATCAACGCTGAAACCATTTTGAAATTGAAACAACTTCGGGTTATCGATGATCTAGATCCGGAAGCAGAGATAAAGTACCTCACAAAACAAGCTGCAGGCCAAGATCGTAAGGAGTTGTTTGAGATCTTGAGAAAAGAGATCCATGCCAATGCGATGATACCAGACCTGACGGATAATGAATCCATCGGTCAGAAATCCGGGGAGGCCATGATCTACCTTTTTGCCCTTTTCGAACTTCTTGCCGGAATCAAGGAGGCTTATTTTAGCCAAGGGATAAAAAAGAGAATGCAGCTGGTTACTGAATCTTTGAGTATGGGGAAACAAACCAACATCGGAGATCCAGTCTGGATCAATTCGGTTTGGAGCCGAAACCTGCCTAAGAACGTACTGCAAGCAGCTGAAATTGTGGCCAACCTCAACGGAATTGTCTCAAAGGAGACGTTGCTGGCTCAGGTGCCTTTTGTCGAGGATCCCAAGGCAGAGATGGATCGTCTTAGGAAAGAGAAAGACGTCTTCATGGAAGATGTTCCCTTGCCGGATGAGCCAACTTCCGAAAGCGCTGATTTAACCCCGGTTGAAGGTGGTTCGGTCCAAGATCAAGCTTTAAACGGGGCTCAAATTACGGCCATAATTGAACTTGCAGAAAAGGTGAAATCAGGGTTACTTACCAAGGAAAGCGCCATAGCGATCGTTGAGGCTGCTATACCTGGGATTTCCCCTGAAAAGTCTCATTTGATGATTAGCGGGGGCAAGTCGGTTGCCTGATCCCTTTTTGGAAGCCCAGCTTGAACTGGACCGGATGATTAACGCCCATATAATGAGCGTGTCCGGCTACTACAAGGCGGCAATGCTTGAGATTACCTCGGAACTGGCGGAGTTTCATAAACGGTTCATGGATCCAGACAACCCGCCGACTAGGGCCGAGATCCGCCGCTTGATTCAGACTAGGGGAATCTATGAAGGGGTGAAGACCGCGCTGGAGCGACGGATGAGGCAGGCCCAAAACTTTCTTCAAGAAGCAGCCCCAGAGTTCTATCGAGATGCCTGGACACGATGGGGAACGGCTCAGAAGCACAGATATGGCGGACTCGTGAACCTAGGCTTAGGAAATCCAGATGAAAAACTTATTGAAAAAGCGCTTTCTAACCCGTTCTCCAAGTTAAGACAATCAAGTGTACTCGGACAGGATCGTGATTACGCCGTAGGGTTAGTTCGGGATCAAATGACATTGGGGCTTACGCGAGGAGAAAGCATCGATGATGTTTCTCGCCGGATTGGGAAGGTCTTAGGATTCAGAGATCAGGCTGGACGTGTAGTACCTACCTACGAGGGGGAGCTGTACAAAATTGCACGGATCACGAGAACGGAACTTGGAAGGTTAGCTACAGAGGCTCATCTAGACCGTTTCTATGACGTGCGCTCAACGGGTATAGATGTTGAACTTATTTGGGTGTCCACCCTGGATTCCAGGACACGTCCGGATCACCAGGAACTAGATGAGGTCGCAGCAGATAGGAATGGGGAATGGGTTTTCCCGGACGGAGTGAAGACACGGGGTCCCGGGCTCTCAGGTCACGCACACCAGGACATCAATTGCCGGTGTACGATAACTGAGAGATTAGGCGGAACACAACCCGGCGCGAGAATCCAACAAGTGGAGAATGAAGGGCGAATTACCACAGAGGTTGGTGAGTTTAAGAATTTCAAAGGCTGGTCCGCTGGTAACAATACAGGTCCCGTCCAGGTAGCACCTGAACGGCCGGTTGTAACCTATCCAAAAGTAATCCCAGACACAATCACAAACGTCTCAGGGTTGAATAAATGGCTTAAAGAGAACAATGTTGCAGACGTGGTGAACTTCAAAGGGACTCCACTGCCAGTAGCAAAAGAATACGCTCAGAGTTGGCTGAATACCCTGAATATTGCACCTTCTCTACGTTCGAGAATGAGTTTCTTTGGTACAATACAAGAACGAAACCGCTATTACAGGTCCGTAAAGGTACCCCTAATGGAGAGTGAGCTTCGAAGAAGCGGTAGATTTTCAGAAGAAAGAATTCCCAATCTTGCGCGAAAGAACGTAGATCGATATATCCGGTCTAACCTCATCGCCTCTAAAGGAGACATTGCTCATCACTTTGCTGAACCCGGCTTTATGGGAATCACCATAAACGAGACTTTCCATAAGGGACAGTACCAAAGAGCCCTTATAATGTCTGTTCAGACTGGTTTTCACCCACCCGGGTGCACTACACTTAAATCAGTATTTGACCATGAAATGGGGCACCTATTAGATTCTCGATATGGAGTTCGTGGTTCTGTGGGATTTCAGGCGTTGTACGAGAAGTACCGACTTCGAATTGGAGCTGAATTATCTAATTATGCTACCAAGAATACCGCCGAAACTATTGCCGAAGCATGGTCTGAATATCTGAATAATCCACAACCCCGGGAGATAGCGAAAGCAATCGGTGATTATATGAGGAGTATGTTTAAAAATGGAAACTGACAAATTTGACGACGATTCTTTTCTCGAGCTTCTAAAGCACCGCGATGATTACAATTTCTTTTTCGTCGCAACGAAGAATTCTCCCTTTTTTTCAAGTCAGGAAGCTGCTGATTCCTACGATGTAAAAAGGAAACAAATACTTACCCAGTTTGAGGAGAAAGATAGAATTCTTAGGGCTAAGTATGGTCTTTCACCTGACGAAAAATGGGAAAACTACATTGATAATACTTTTCTGAAGAATTAGAGGAAACTTTCTGGTAGCAACTTTCACGCGCGCAGCCATACACTCTCCTTGAAACCGATTCGGGTTAATAAATCCGAGTCTCAAGGAGATTTTACATGGACAAAATACTTGAAGCGCTTAAAGATCTGCTAAAAGAGGGTGTTACCCAAGATGCAGTCAGAGCAGCGCTTGCAGAACCCGTCAAAGAGCTCAATCCCTTAGAGGGAGTTGCCCCGGAATCCGTGGGTCTTCTTCTGAGTAAAAGCCCTGCCCTGAAAAGTGCCTTCGACAAAAAGGTCGATGAGACGGTCAAGAAATGGTCTGAGACCAACTTCGACAAAATGTACCAGGAACGGCACGCCAAGGAGCATCCTGAGACTGACCCCGCAATGCAGAAGGTTCGAGAGCTTGAGGCTAAATACCAAGACAGCGAGAAAGCTCGACGGCGGGAACGTTTGATGCTTGCCGCCATGACCAAAGCCAAGGAGCTCAAACTTCCTGATGAGGTCACCGTGATTCTGGATCGGCTTGTCGGTGAAGACGAAGAAACCACTTTCTCCAACCTGTCCAAACTCGAGTTTATTCCCAAGGCCATCCAAAAGGGCATTGAGGATGTCGTTAAGGGTAAGTTCCGGTCCGAGCCGCCTAAAGGTGGCACAACTTTCACGAGTAACCCGTGGAAGAAAGAGACCTTCAACCTAACCAAACAGGGGGAACTTCTAAAAACAGACCAGGCCACGGCAGAACGCTTGATGGCCGAAGCCAAAGGAGCTTAATAAATGAGCACTAAGATCGCGGACGTAATCGTCCCCGCAGTATTCAATCCGTACGTCCAGCAAAGGACCACCGAGCTTTCTGCTTTGGTTCAGGCTGGAATCATATCCAGTGGTCCTGAGTTGGACACCTTGGCTCAGAGTGGTGGTAAAACCATCAACATGCCTTATTGGAGTGACCTGACCGGGGAGGACGAGGTTCTGAGCGATTCAGGAGCCTTGACCCCCGGGAAAATCACCTCCGGGCAGGACGTGGCTGTCCTTTTGATGCGTGGAAAAGCTTGGTCGGTGAACGATCTGGCAAAAGCGCTTTCTGGTGACGATCCAATGAAAGTCGTTGGTGACCTCGTTGCCGGATATTGGGCTAGGAAACAGCAGTCCACGTTGCTTTCATCTTTGTCTGGAGTTTTCGGTGCCGCGAGTATGTCGGGGAACCTTCTCAACATCTCTGCCCTTACGGGCGGAGCCGAGAAGATCAGTGGAACAGCTTTCGTGGACGCCAAGTTCAAGCTTGGTGATGCTTATGGTGGACTTGTCGCTGTGGCAATGCACAGTGCTGTTTATGCGGCGCTGCAGAAGCAGGACATGATCCAGTTTATCAAACCCAGTGCTGGAGTTGAGATTCCATCTTACCAGGGGCTTCGTGTGATCGTCGATGACGGTCTGCCTTTAAGCGCAGGAACATACACCTCCTACTTGTTCGGCGCCGGTGCGGTGGGTTATGGGCAAGGTGCTGCCCCTGTACCCACTGAGACCGACCGTGACAGTTTGGCTGGTGAAGACATCCTGATCAACCGTAACCATTTCATCCTCCACCCCCGCGGTGTGAAATGGGGTGGTGTCTCGGTTGCGGGTTCTAGCCCTACCAATGCCGAACTTGCCACCCAGACCAACTGGACCCGGGTGTACGACAACAAAGCCATCCGTATCGTGGCGTTCAAGCACAAGATCTAAGGGGTAGATGATGGGACTTGCTGCATTCAACAAGAAAAGGCGCGAGGATGCAATCCCGGCCGTAAAAAAAGAAGCTCCTCAGAAGGTTGTTAAGCCAGAAGGAGAACAGGTAAAGGAACGCAGCAATGCCACTTCTGAGCCTAACAAGGTTTAAGGAAATTGCGGGGATACCTGTGGAGGAAACGACACAGGATCCTCTCATTGAGTATGCCGTTACAGCTACTGAATCGGACTACCTCAAGATTCGAGGGAGGGCCTGGGATCAAGATGCGAGTGGAAATCCGGTTTATCCAGATACCGCTGAAAAGACAGCGTTTGAAATGGCACAATTCATTGTTTCTGGCTTGGTGGCAAAGCCAGAGGATCAACCTGTTTTAGGATATCCACGATCAATTGCGGGCAGGATTGATCGGTATTTGTCGGGGTGGTCATGACCACTTGGGTGACGTTTGAGGTGTGGAAACGGGAGAAAGTTCCTGATGGTTTCGGGGGGGTGCAGGACACCTTTTTGAAAACGGTAGTCTCCCGGGGAAAGCTCGTTGAGTATCCCTTGGAGGCTATCTATCAGGCATCCGGAGAAGGGACAATGAGAACACACACTCTTGAATGTGGCAAAGTTGGAATTGATTTGCGTGACCAGGTGAGGGTTGGAGAAAGGATCCTGCTGGTCATTGGCCTACAGGTCGTGAATGCCTTGGGAGGGCTTCGAGTGAGTCTGGAGGAAAGAGGCGTATGAGTAGCGGGATAAAGACAACACTTAGTGCTGGTTTGGCTCAGTCTTTCTCTGAGCGACTCTATCAAGGGACAAGAAGGGGCCTGGCAGCTGCCGGGATTCGGTTGAAGGATGAGATCATTCACCGGGTTCCAGTAAACACTGGGCGCCTCCGAAAATCCATAAGGCTACATCTCAATAATACTGACGCAATTGTTCTCACGGATGTGGCCTATGCACCTCACCTTGAGTACGGCACATCTGCCCATAGTAGCCCAATAGGGTCGGCAGATTTCATCGAAAGCATCAAAGACTGGGGTAAGAAAAAGGGCCTTACCGATGAACATATCCAGGCGACCATCTGGGCAATCCGCAAGCATGGTACCAAACCTAAGCCTTTCTTCCGCCCGGCGTTTGAAGCAACGAAACAAGAACTCATTGCCATTCTTAGGCGTGAAGCCATTGGGTGGAGGTGAGTTGTGACCATTCATGAGGTTCTACATGGGTTACTTGCCGGTGATGCCACGATTGCTGGTTTCATCGGTGGGAGAATCTACCGGCTTCCTGCTCCTCAAGAGGCTGGTTACCCATTGATCACCTTTTTTGAAGTTTCTGGATCACGAGTGTGGAGAAGTCACACTCGTGATGATCTCTTCCAAGTAGATGTATGGGCTCAGGACTTCTCCCAGGCTCGGACGTTGGCTAATGCGGTTATAAATCTTCTGGATGGAACTGAAACGGTCCGCTGGCCTGATATGGAGTTGGTAGGAATTGATTTCCGCCAGGAACAAGAGCTCTGCGTGGATGGGGTGTATCACATCCCTTGCACGTTCGGCGTGGATTGGAGAACGACAGGAGTATAATTATGGCAATGACAGGATTTACCTTCGACGCTGCCGGTGGCGTGAGCGTCAAAAGAGGTAAGGAAGCAAAAGTACGCTTCCGTTTCGGTGCGGAAACCGTTGATGTTTCTGCATGGGCCCAGGACTGGAGCCTTCAGGCACAGGCTAAAACCGTGGATGTGACTCCTTTGGGTTACGCCGGAGAATGGAAGCTGGCGGATAACACAAGTTTTTCCGGAAGCATGAAGATGATCTTTCGGACTGATTCTGAAGCGCAATTTCGCCTTCTGAACCTGTTCGTTGACATCGAACGGAAAGGAAAGGAAGACGGAGCAAACATAGGGTCTCTTGTGGTCGACAGCGGTCTCACAATTTCGGTGAAACTGTTCTCGGACGCCAAACATTACTACAAGGCTACTCTCACAATCGAGAGTATTTCCACAGGGGCCTCTGTAGGGAACAGTACCAGCTTCGATGTTGGATATTCGATCGTTGGAACACCCACTTTTGTGGTTATCCAAGAACCCGTAATCGAAATCACCGGCTCGGCTTCAATCGTGGATGGAGCAACCGCCAACCTAACGGCTGTGGTCAGTAATGCCCCGGCAGGGGTGGCCTACGCTTGGGAGTCTTCAGCTCCTGCGGTTGCAACCATCTCTGGTACCGGTCTGATAGGGGCTTTGACCGCGGTTGACCCTGGGACTTGTGTAATCACCTTCAAAATCCTTGAGGACAGCGTGGTGATTGGATCCAAGACTTTTAACCTCACGGTGACCGCCTAATGGATTTGAATCTTACTGGGGAGCTCAGGCTCCCCTTTAAGGACCGGACTGCCGTGGTCACTTTTAAGTGGCCTACCTTTCGGTCCAGAAGCTATCTCAAGGTTGATGATGCGGTCAGGGCCAAGGTTCGAGCTGGTTTAGACCTCATTCCAGAAGATGATGAGAAATACGCCATAGCCATGGAAACTGGTGTTCTTAGGCACGTTGAAAGTGTCAGTGGATTGGAGGACCTGGGGATCAAAGAACCACAGGATCTATTCTCCACGCCTCATGACACTACAGCAATTGTGGCGGGTGTATGGGTCAGGCTTTTGCAAGGTCCCGACTGGGCTGAAAAAAAAACGCCATCCTTGAAGCTGCAGACCTCTGGTCGGCGGGTTGGACCCCAGGTGAAATCCTCGAAATCGAAGGGGATGACCGGCAGTACATAATAGCCAGTCGCGAATATACACCGACCACTCTTAACCAGATTTGGTTTGGGGTAAAGGATTACCTTCACACTGCGTTGGAGGTTTGGCAGGGAACAAGGAAGTGGGGAAGCCCCTGGCAAGGGCTTTCTTGGGCCGACTGGCCTTTTGAATGGTATTCGCTGATACAAGCGCTGGAGGGAGCCCATGGGAGTCAATTCTGAAACACTTTCAATTGCCATAAGAGCAGAAGCTGACCGTGCAATTGCCTCCATGCGCACTATCGATCAGTTACTTCAACAGATCCAAGGATCGGCTGAAAACGCGGGCGGTGCTATAACAGCTTTTGACCGATTCCAATCTAGCTTCGATAATTTTAGACAAAAGACGGCTGAAGCAGCAGCTCAACAAGAAGAATTTAATAAAAGACTTCAACAGACTCCAGATGATCAGGATCTCAGAGCTTACGGCGAGGCTATGGGGTTCATTAAAACTGAAACTCAGAATGCCACCCAGGAACTCTCTGATTTCGAAAAGAGTGCTGTCTCCATTGGTCAGGTAGTGGCAGCCGGTGCGGTGGTGGCAGCCGGCCAACAAGCGGTAGGTGCTTTCGCTGAAGCAGAGGTTGCAGGGGCTAAGCTCCAGGCGGTTCTCCGGGCAACCGGTGGAGCCGTAGGGTACACCGCGGGACAGCTAAAGGTTATGGCGAACGAAATGCAGCGCCGGACCATATTCGATGATGACTCTGTGACTAACGCTCAGGCTGTATTGGCAACTTTCCGTAACATCCAGGGGGTCAACTTCCAGGATGCACTAGCTTCTGCCGCCGACATGGCAAGCGTCATGGGAACAGACCTTCAGAGCGCTGTTGTTCAAGTTGGTAAGGCAATGAATGACCCAGAGCAAGGGATCTCCGCCCTATCCAGGGTAGGTGTGAGCTTCACCGATGCGCAAAAAGATATGATCGCATCCCTTCAGGCTGCTGGTGATGTTGCAGGCGCTCAGCAGATAGTTGTTGCAGAGCTGAAGGCTGAATTCGGGGGTGCAGCCGCTACTATCGGAACGACATTCGCCGGTAGCCTGGCTAAGACCCAGAACGCCATCGGTGACATGTCGGAATCTTTTGGGAAATCACTTGCTCCATCTGTGGAACTAGGTGCCGGGGCCCTCAAGGCGGTAGCAGATGTTATCGGTGGACTGCCTGAACCGGTTTTAGCATTTTCGGCGGCCGCCGGTGGAATCATACTCATTGCCCCTGCTATTGTGTCGAATATGGGTGCTATTACAGCAGCCATGAAGGCCCTCCAGACTACTATGCTCGGACCTGCAGGGCTTATAGCATTGGCTGTTGGTGTCGGTGTTGCTCTTGCCTCAGCTTCGAGCGAAGCCTCCAAGTCCGCTGAGCGAGCAGCGGAAAGTTCTAGGACACGACTATCAGAATTGGCTGAATTACGCCGTACAACCCCGATAGCTCCGGGATTTACAGTTGACAATAGTCCTCTAACACAATCAAGGTTGGGAATTCAGTCGCTCTTAGGTTCAATCCAAAATGTGGAAAGTCGAATGCGTGGCGTTTTTAACAATCTGACCGACTATTCTGAGGGACTTGCCGAGGATTTTAGAATTAATGCAACAAACTCAATGAACATGTCGGCTCAAGTATTTGACCAATTGAAACAGAAAATATTCGCTGATGCCCAACCTGGACGATTCGAAGATATGATAAGAGTTGATGATATCAAGGTATATGCTGCTGAGTTAGGCGTTTTAAGGGAGTCTTTAACTCAGGCAAGAACTGAACAGTCAAAGTTGATGACGGAAAACGCTTCTCAATCAGCATCCACCAATAGGGAAGAAATCGAAAGGCTTCGAGCAGTTGCGGCTGAGGCGGCCGGAAGGTATCAATCGGAAATGCAGGGCCTTATAGATCTCCAAGCAGAATACAAAGCTCTTCAAACAACAATTGGAAGAACAAGCGGCTTGGGCTCAGCTAACCAAGCTTACAAAGACGTGGGAACAGCAATTGAAGGAGTCTCTAATGAGATTATCAGGCTGACGGCAGAACAAGACAGAGCCAGTATGACTGAATATGCCCGACAGTTGGCAGATTTGAACTCTGAAATCACTAGGTTAGGAGTAGAGAAAACCAGAGCCGGTGAAGCCGGTGCGGATTTCTACGACCGTCAGCTTCAATCACTCAATGATCAGTTGGCCACTTTAAAAGGTACTGCAAGCCAGTTCGATGCCCAGTTACAACAGTTCAGGCAGAATCGTGTCGCCGCAGAAGAGTTGAGAACCGCTTTTGAGGCGGCTATGACAGCCGCCAGCAATCCAGAGGCCAGGGCTGAACTTGAGGCGTTTGGTAGAAGTCTCAAATTCTTGGAAGATCAAGCCGACCTTTACGCCCAAACACTCGATCAAGTTATCAAGAAAAAGGAAAGAGAGACCGCTGTCGACGATGCCCTCTTAAAGGCGCAACAGGAGCTTATCCAAGCTCAGGTTGCAGGATCCAGGGATAGGATCGAGCAAATAACAGCAGTCATTGAAGACCTCGAACGCCAGCAGGGGAAAACCAGAGATATTGGAGCGGAAACAGAGAATCTCCGGGAAAAAATCGTCAATGCGGCAGGATCATGGGGAGTCTTCGGCGGTGCTTTGGCTAACATTCTCAGTCAGACGGAAGGAGTTCGAGCAAGCATCGAGAAGGCTGTCGAGTTTCCTGAGAGTGAAGAAGGTAAGTTCTGGAACGGCCTTCTTGAAGGTTTGGAGGCCTACGCCGGCGCCTTCCAAGCAACCTTCTCTGCCTTAGGCAACTTGGCGAATGAATTCTTTACCCTCATTCAGAACCAGCAACTTCAAGCTCTAGAATCAGAGATTAAGACCCTAGAAGAGAGCCTTGAGTCTCGGCGCTCTAATTATGACGAACAGATGAGCCTTCGAGAGGAAGCCGGGCAGTCAACCGTCGACTATGAGATTCAGCAGAAGAAACTCCTCGCTGAGGAAGAAGAAAAACTCGAAAGTAAACGCCAAGAACTGGAAAAGGTTAAGTTCGAACAGCAGAAGAAAAGAACCCTAGGTGAAATCGCCATGGCGACGGCCCAGGGAATGGCCATGGCCTTTGTGGCTTCTAGGGGTGATCCGATCACTGGCGGCATTTTCGCCGGCATTATAGCAGCCGCGGGCGCTGCTCAAGCGGCTATTGTTCTCGGCCAGCAATACCCTCAACTTTATGACGGCGGCATTATTTCTGGTTCACCTGGTGGATCTGCTTTTATCGCGGGTGAGCGTGGGCAAGATGAACTCATCCTTCCATTAAGAAAACAAAAGTTACAGGAGCTTGGTCTGGTTGGAGGTGGCAATACCTTTAATTTCTATCTCAGCGGATCAGATCCTAGGCAGACTGCCCTGGCTGTTGTGGATGAAATCGAAAAGCTGAAAAGAGAGGGGTACTTAAATTGATCCATATCTACCTGACCCAGGGCCCTACAACCTACGACCTCCTAGATTATGGAGGTATCAATATTGTTCGCCGCGGATCGATCCAGATCAATGAGGTCCTCTATGGTCGGGACTTCAAACCAGCCATTTCGACAGCTAAGTGGACGATTGGGTATAACCAAGGACTCTACCAGTTCGTAGCAGGCAAAGAAGACATCACACAGGTGATCATTTCCGAGG
>DYOB01000154.1 GCA_020720765.1 Borreliella garinii | reverse complement strand
GCAATGTGTGGACTGTTGGATGTGAGTCAACTCTTCCAAATGCACCTGAGGCTGTGGACAATCAGATCATGTACTATTTCCCCGATCATGCGTTCTACGCACTGTCAGATGCGGAATTGTTAGATGAGATCGGAGACTGCACTTAACGGCAGCCACCCAAATCAAGCAGCGCTTCCAAATCAAGCAGCGCCTTACGGCGTACTTGATTTGGAAGGCACTTTTCACCCTTAACATAAGGAACACGACCAAAAATGAAACTAACATGTCATATCGCAACCATAGCTGTTGCAGCAGCCATTATATCACTGCCTTGCTTGGCTAAGGCAGAGGCTACTGCCCGTGTAACATGGGTAATTCTAGCTGACGGGCAGCCAATACTAAAGCCCACATCTGTAAGTATGACACGCAGAGGAGAAGACAGCCCTGCGTTTACATCAGGGCAACATTCAGGCAGTGTTACGCTGCCAAAGGCGATGTACGATATGTCAGCCTGCACAACGGAAGGTGACAAACCAGTGTGTGCCAAGCGCACAGTGGACGTGAGTGTAGCGGATAGCTTCACAGCAGCGCTTACAATCGACTAGGGGCAGGGCAAGCTGCGCTTGCTCACATGTATTCTGCCTTCAGAATACAGTTGAAACCTACTTAAGGAGACTATATGTCGGATATTCAAATTTACCTCAATGAGACTCTTGATGTTAAAGTCAGAACGGTCTTAGTTGAACGTGTCCTCTGGTTCTGTGGAGCTGATGTGGCAAAAGCACTTGGCTACGTAGACGCGCCACAAGCCATACGGGACAACTGTAAATCACCCAGAGCATGGGCAGATTTGCAAGCACGTCTCCCAGACAACCTTGGTTGGGAAGGCACTTTTCATCCTCAAACCAAGTTCATTAAACGCAATGATCTGGCTCGCCTTGTTGCACGCTCTCAAGTACCGTCTGCGGAAGCATTCGAGTCGTGGGTGTTCGATGAAGTCTTAGAATCCGTTTTTGAAACGGGTTCATATGGCATAAAGCAGCTCTCAGAGGAGGAAGTTGCCGTTCAGTATCTCGAATCAGTGCGTGCCAAGAATGCAGCAACTGCTCGTGCAAATAAGCTTGCAATTGAGGTCGCAGAACGGAGTACGCGCTTGGCTCAAGGCACGCACATGACTATGAAGCAATTGCGTGAAGCATGTTCTTGGATGCCCACATGTGATTGGCGCGAATTGACTGAAATCTCCAAGGAACTTGGGCATGAGGTCTTACGCTATGGAACGGACGGTGCAACGTCGCAGAATCAACCTGCAATGTATCACCGTGAAGTGTGCTATGACTACGCCGCCCACCGTTGGGAGCACTTCACCAAGTACCGTCCTCGGCGCCTCAACGGACACGCTCACCCAAGCGTATATTTCGGTGTAGAAATGCCTGTTTAAGCCATCTAAAAAACGGAGGTTAGTTAATGTTCCTCCGGGGCATGTCCTCGGACGAACATAGAATTAAGCACATGTCAAGGGGCGGCGCAGCCGCAATGGAAATAAGCGAGTGGGCGAAGCCCTAGCGAGCTTATTTTCATGTCCCTTTACTTGTGCTTAATTCTATGTTCTAATATTCTATGCCCCAAGGAGGGGCATACATAGGCTGCGTGCAGCAGCAACAAGAGGCTTAAATCCTAAATACGAGGAAATTTGCCTAAACCTAGCCAAAACAGGGGGGTCCTGGCGAGTCTTTTATAAATAGGACTAAAATATGCGATTTTTTTTTGGATTTTTTTGAAAAATACTGTATATTTATATAATATTATAAATAATATAAATATACACTTTTAATATACTTCTATATTATAATGTTTTTTTTATTTTTTTTTAAAATTTCTAAAAAACTAAATGTTTTTAGAATCAATATGGAGCAATACTATGACAAATTATGAAACTGCTGAGCTGCACCTTGACGATCTAATCTCAGGGTTGTATATCCCAGAGGGTGATGAAGGATACCTATCAGGGCTGCTACGCAGCCCAAAGATTAGACGCGCCAATATAAAGGCGGGGTATGATGTAGATATAGAGCTTGTATCTATAGTTGATGTCGTATCCTTAGCTGGCTACGCATCTGCTACGACTAACTGGCGCAACATAATCAATTGCTATTTCCAACCCACGATCATGGCCAAGTCTTGGCTTGCGTCAAGGACACAAGCCAAGAGTAAATACATAAACCCCAGGATAACAGGAGATATGAGGGGAAAAACGGCCGTAGTGCCGTTCAATGTGGCAGTTTCGGTCTTATGTAGACTACCTGCAACTAAAGATCAGGCAATTGCTGATGTTCACAGAATATATTCTGTGCGAGACGAACTCATGAAACAGTTCTACATGCAACCCCTTAGTTGGGGTTAAGCTACGCTTTGAAACATGCAGCCCCGGCTGCAACTAAGTATAAGTGAATTAAGCCAACAAGTCAATCCTAGGAAATGCTGCGCATTTCATACCCACAGAAAATAAGTAGCCTACGGCTACTTATTGTCTGCTGGGGCTACGGGATTGACATGCTGTCTGAATCCACTTTTGGGTTCTATGCGCCGGAGGGCAGCATTACAACTAGCCCCGTTTTTTTTTATCTTATTTATGAAGGAAAATCCCATGAAAACTGTGAAAATCTTGATCCCAGCAACACTCATACCGACTGCCGTATCGTTAGCAGGACTGTGGAAGGGAAACATAGCAGATTCCGTTGCAGGACTTGACGAATGGCTAGGCCAAAAAACGGAGGAGGAGGTGGTTGTAACTGACATGGCCGTTCTCGGCCTGTTCCGCCTCGCACATGCGAACGGACGTGTAAACGTATTGTCTATAGGCTTTACAATGCCTAACGGCACTTCTCAAGAAGTGACCGTTGCCCATGACGGGCGGCTTAGCTTGTGGTACACGTCCGTTCTGGACATCGGAGGAGATGTCACTTCAGAGCTTCTTAGCTTACGGAAACATCAATCTAAAAACGGAGGCTAAGCAACGGAGGCAAGGGAGGAAGAGAAAATATGCGAGCGTAGCGAGTATATTTTCTCACCCTTGCCGCCCTAGCTGCCCATGTTACACTTTAACCCTAGCCCAGAAGGGCAATTTAAACCAGAGGTAAAACATCATGACCATTGAAACATTACATTACGCCCAAATTGAAACAGCTTTGCGAGACCTGACAAAGTCTGCGAGCGGCGGTATCGCCATTGAGTCTTCACCTGTTGTTGAGGCAGTCCTACGTGCTTTATACGAAGCATCGCAGCTTCAAGAGAGGGTCGACGCAGCCGCACACTACCTTATGTTCTCCGACATCAGCGATCGCTGTGATACTGAGCTTGCGTACAGAATCCTAACTCATCAAGCCCCCATCACCTCTGTTAGTCTGAGTGCAGACGCCGTTAGACAGTACGAGAAAAAGCAATTGCTGGTGGTACGCGCTGCGTACCGCAAGTTGGAAGGTGAGTACCAGGAGCTTGTAAGCTCCGTTCGGGACTTAGCCATGCAAGCAGGTGTGGCAGTACACCGTGATGAGTTTGACGATGACGAGGATGACGAATATTCAATCTAAGAACGGGACTTAGTCATTGCCCTCCGGGGCATACCCAACCAAAGCATGGACTAAGCGACGGAAGTCAAGCAGCCTAGCGAAGCGGCTGCTTGACAACCTAGCTGTCCATGCTACCCTGTATCGCAGCCCCGTTGGGCTGCATTAAGTAGAGTATATTATATGACACGCATTAAAGATAGGCCATATGTTCAAGTCCTAAAATGTGCGCCAGCACATCTGAGGACAAAGCATTTCCAAGCTAAGCTAAAAGAGTCGCTTGAAGAGATGCTAGGAGATGCTCCTGTTATGCACATACTGGATTCCGAGCTATACGCTCAAGTCCACTATGCTACAGATACTGTGCTGTTCGAGGTGCTGTTTAAGTACTTTGACGGCAACCAATCAAAAGTTGCAGACGTTCTGGGCATCAGTAGATTTACTGTTCGCAGTAAAGCACTAAAAATGGGTTTTGATATTGGCTACTACAAATAGGAGATATTGTATGCCGTCTAATGAGTATTCAATTACATTACGCGGGTGTGACCTTGACTGGGGGACGTTATCCATAACATGCCATAACCACCCTAAGTTTAGCAACAGGCTGCAGGACTTAACCATTGCGTTAAAGGGCGGTGGGTCTAAGTGGACTCCCAATGATATTGACGTGGAGTACTGGTTGGATGCAGATGAATACAATCTGTCAGATGACCAGTTAGTTGAGTGCCTAAAGACCGTTCTTATTTAACAATTGTGCAGTGCAACATTGATGATGTAGACCCACCTAGGGTATACCCTAGGGTATGGTTTTTTCGATGTTGTGCTGCACTGCACCAAACATAGCTGGAAGGGCTGTTTATGCCCCAAAAAGTGCTAAGAAGTGCCCTCCAACGTATGTTTGAAAACACGCCAAAACAGGGGTTTAAAAAAAGTACTTGACAAACCTTTGGAAGTGTGTTATACTATAGGAACGGGTTCAAACCCGTGTTACCCTAGCAGATTGGGGGGCAACTATGTTGCCCCTCCCTTTTTAATATCCAGCACAGCTTAAATGGAGCTTTTATGAGTCGTTCCCATGTCGGGCGGTGGACACCACTGCACAAAGGGATTCTTGTAGTCGTTATATATGTTGTACTGCTATGCGTAGCAGCCCTATTCTTAATCTAAGGAGATACATCATGTCAGACATGACATTAGACAGCAGTTCAGTCCTAGAGCATGACTTAAAGTTGAGGAGTCCATACGACATAGCAGTTGTGCAAAAACGGGCTTTGCAACACTTAGTCGGAATCTTAAAATCCGAAGGCATTAAGTGCCACGCGGCAGTAAGTAGGCAGGATAATGTCTTAGTGACCCAGTACTATGTCCGTGTTTGGGACAATATTATCCCAGTGGGTCATCCCAGCATAGTTAGATTGAAAGATACACCTGCAGCCAAGCAGTATGTCTTATCTTACTACCTCAAAGACATTGTAAGGGAGTTTCAATACGACATTGTAGCCTTTGCTGTTTCCGATGCATTGGAAGCAGCACAGGCATATTGCGATGTTAGATCCATCAGCACAGCCACGTTGACTGACAGTGAAGACAACTTTGTATGGGAGCTTTAAGCAT
>DYOB01000021.1 GCA_020720765.1 Borreliella garinii | reverse complement strand
GGAAGAAACTCCTTTAGGAGCCTGTTGCGCTTAAGATTTTGACACTGGCTAGAGGGGCCGGGATGCACAGAGCGCCGAAGACGGAGGGGCATGTGTGGAACTTCAATACCTTTTTGAAGTCGGACGTGTGCGGTACCCCGCAGGAGAAATTCTACACGACTTAAAACAGAAGTTGATCTGACAGTTTTTGATTAAAAATGGCTGGCCGTGGTAGAAACTTCCTGGAAAATAACCTGGACAAGGGATCCTTTTGATAGACTCATTGCAACGCAAGCACTTCTTGAAAATCAGACACTCCTTTCAAGAGACGCAACGATCCTAAAAAACTTGTCCCTGGCTCTATGGTAAACGAACGCTTGGGATTTAAACAATAAAAAACCCGCTTTCACGGGCTTTTTTTTCTATTTGCGGTACAAAGGCCGTGGTGTGTAATGCGTGTGTAGAAGGTGGTGGCTTTTCTCGCCCAACGGGGCTCCAAGGAATTCTTTGTAGAGTTTTTGAATTGACACGTTCTTGTATGAGCATCTTTCTTTGCTTATTGAATCATCTTTGTAAAGGCCTTCCGTGCGTTTCTTACGTATCTCGTCGGTGGCACCGTAAGGTTGTCCCCCGCCGCCGATACACCCGCCCCTACAGGCCATCACTTCAATAATATGGTAGGGAGGTTCTTTACCAGCTTCCTGAGCGGCCTTGACCCTCTCCATCACTTCCTGGACATTCCCCATCTGGTGGGCTACGGCTATGCGGACTTCTTTTCCCGCAATCGTCAGTGTTGCTTCCTTAATTCCGTCCATTCCGCGCACGGGAGTATAGTTCACGTCGCCCAATTCTTCTTTTGTGATCAGGAAGTGTGCAGTGCGTATTGCAGCTTCCAACACACCCCCTGTCACACCGAAGATCGTTCCAGCACCCGTATATTCCCCAAGAGGATCATCAGCAGGTTCATCGGGCAGGTTGAGAAAATCTATTCCTGCCTGTTTGATCATGCGGGAGAGTTCGCGGGTCGTGATGCTACAGTCAATGTCCTGGAAACCCGAACTGCTCATACTTGCGTCCCTCTGGACCTCGTATTTTTTTGCGGTGCAAGGCATCACGGAGATATGGAAGATTTTTGCCGGGTCGAGGCCCTTCTTCTGGGCGTAATAGGTCTTGGTCAGCGCTCCGACCATGGCCTGGGGACTCTTAGCGGTGGAGAAAAGCGGGATCATTTCCGAATAGTATTTCTCAAGGTAATCGACCCAGGACGGACAGCACGAGGTAATCAAGGGTAGTCTTTCGGGGTGTTTGGTAAACCTTTCAACAAACTCGGAACCTTCTTCCATGATCGTCAAGTCGGCACCGAAGTTTGTGTCGAAGACCGCTTTGAAACCGAGCATTTTTAATGCTTTGTAGATCTTTCCTGTGGTCAGAGTTCCAGGTTCAAGACCGAAAGCCTCACCCATGGCAACGCGGACAGCAGGGGCAATTTGAACGATGCAGGTTTTATCGGTATCCATAAGGTTTTTCCACACGTTTTCGGTTGTATCTTTTTCATAAATGGCGCCTACGGGACAATGCGCTGAACACTGGCCGCACTTGATACAGGGGCTGTCGTCCAGAAGGATATCACCAGCAGGCGCGATACGTGTGTTGTCACCCCTACTCAGAAATTCCAAGGCCCAAACGTTCTGCATATTCTGACAAACGCTGACGCACCTGCCACAGAGAATACACTTGTTGGGATCGAGGACAATACTCGTTGTGCTCTCATCCTTGGGCAGGTTTTTCGTGCGCATCTGAAAAGGGATACCACGTATGCCGAACTCCGCACTCAGGCGCTGGAGCTCACAATTTTGGTTGCGCATGCAGGTCAAACACTCTTGGGGGTGGGTGGCCAAAATAAGTTGCAGAACAGAGCGGCGGACTTCCACCAGCTCTGGATCGCTTGTGATAATACTTAACCCTTCGCTGACCGGCAGCACGCAGGCGCGCATCATCTTGGGGCTTTTCTCCACCTTGACCACGCAGATACCGCAGGCCGCCCAGGCCGGCAAGTCGGGGTGGTAGCATAGGGAAGGAATCTTTACCTGACACTTCTTAGCAGCCTCGAGGACGCTTATTCCCTCTTCCACTTGAAGAGCTTGACCGTTGATCTTGATATTCACCAAACTCATGTTGACTCCTTAGATCTTCACGACGGCGCCGAATTTACACGCCTCGTAGCATTCACCGCATTTGATGCACTTGGATGCATCAATCACATGGACTCCCTTTCTTTCTCCCGAAATAACATTCACCGGGCACTTCCGTGCGCAGACCGTACAACCAATGCATTTTTCCGGGGTGATATAAAAGGTTATTAAATCTTTACAAACGCCTGCAGGACAGGTTTTATTGTCGATATGCGCAAGATATTCATTTTGGAAATAGTGCATAGAGGAAAGAATGGGGTTCGGGGCTGTTTGACCCAATCCGCAGAGGCTTGCTCTTTGCATGGCCTTGCCGATGGTCTTCATCGTTTCCATATCTTCCCGAGTACCCTGCCCTTTTGTTATTTTTTCCAGGATACCGAGGAGCTGACGACCACCGTTCCGGCAGGGTGCACATTTCCCGCAGGATTCATCGACGGTAAACCCAAGGTAGAACTTGGCGACGTCGACTATGCAGTCGTCTTCGTCCATAACAATCATTCCGCCCGATCCCATGATGGACCCGAGCTTCTGAAGATTATCGTAGTCTATCGGCGTATCGAGATATTCTTCTGTTATCACACCGCCGGAGGGTCCGCCTGTCTGAACGGCCTTAAACTTTCGTCCGTTCTTGATTCCGCCGCCTATGTCGAAAACAATTTCTCGGAGGGTTGTTCCCATGGGTACTTCGACCAAGCCGCTGTTGTTGATCTTCCCTGTTAAAGCAAAAACCTTTGTTCCCTTCGATGTCGCTGTGCCGATGCCGGCAAACCAGTCTCCGCCTCGCGTTATGATCACGGGAATATTGGCCCAGGTTTCCACGTTGTTAATGACGGTGGGTTTTTCCCAGAGTCCTTTCACTGCCGGGAAGGGCGGACGGGGTTTAGGCATTCCACGGTTGCCTTCGATGCTTGTCAGAAGAGCGGTTTCCTCACCGCAGACGAAAGCACCGGCACCAAGCCGGATCTCAATATCAAAGCTGAAGTTCGAGCCGAGAATGTTTTCTCCCAGGAGTCCGTACTCGCGGGCCTGGTTGAGAGCTATCTCAAGCCTCTCGATGGCCAGGGGGTACTCTGCTCGAATATAAATGTACCCTTGATTGGATCCAACAGTGTAACCGGCTATTGTCATGGCCTCAAGGACGGAATGGGGGTCGCCCTCCAGGGTGGACCTGTCCATATAGGCTCCGGGATCGCCCTCGTCTGCGTTACAGACGATATACTTCTGATCCCCGGCAGCCTGTTTTGAAAAGTTCCATTTCATCCAGGTGGGGAACCCGGCGCCGCCGCGACCGCGGATACCCGACTTCTTCACTTCCTCGATCACCTGGTCGGGGGTCATCGTAAAAAGCACCTTTTCTAATGCGGCATAACCTTCACGGGCTATATATTCTTCGATTTTTTCAGGGTTGATAAATCCGCAGTTGCGTAAGACGATGCGGTACTGCTTTTGGTAGAACGAAATGTTTTCAGAAAAGTGTTTCTGCTCTTCCTTATAAAGGAGCCTGCTGACTTCACGCCCCTTCACTATGTGCTCCTGAACGATTTCCCTTGCGTCTTCGGGTTTAACTTCCACGTAAAAGCTCTCGTCAGGAAGAACTTTTACTAGGGGGCCTTTTTCACAAAAACCAAAACAGCCTGTTTTAACAACCTGGGTGGAATCTGTCTGACCAGCACTATCGAGTTCTTTTTGTAGGTTTTTACATATATCGTCGGCGTGGTTGGATTCGCACCCTGTTCCGCCGCAAACCAGCAAGTAATTTTTGTATGCCATGATTCCCCCTAGCTCATGATGTCCTGGGAAGGCTTGTCGAAGACGTGGCCGTTCACCAGTGATTTTCCTAAAATGTGTTGACGTACGATTTCACGTGCGACCTCGACCGTCACCCTTCCGTAAATGGTGTCGGGCATACCCGGCATGCGGATTTCCACTGTGGGCTCTGCATGGTCTAAGCCCATACTACCCGTCTGACGGACCAGGGCGTTCGAAATATTAAATTCTTGAATGGCCTGGACAAAAGCCTCAAGAGTCAGCTTGGCTCCGGAAGCAATTCCGCTTGTTCCCATTCCCACAATTACATGGATATCCTTTCCGGTACTGTCGCGGCGCTCGAGTTCGGCTTTTGCGCCTTCCCGCATCGCGCGAAGTTCATCCAAGGTCATTTTTGCCATCGTCTACTCCTTCGTTTCCTAGGTCTTCCTGTGAAATCAAATACCCTTTTAACAATCCCAACGCTTGAACATCTTCAAGACTCCCCAAAACCTCCCGAAGCTCCGACCTCAGCAGTGTGTATTTCAAACTGCCTTTTTCGGTTGCCAGTCTTCTACGAATCACAAGTTCGTGGTCTCCTGGGTAATTCAGCAGAGAAAGCAAAAGTGAACTCACACTCCCCAAGGGCGGTGTGTCCCAATGCCCCGCAGGCATCAACCACTCCACTTCTGTACCAACCCCAAGTTTCGACTTGATGCTAAAATGCCCTCCTGTCTGGTGAACCGCCTGTTCCAAAAACGGCAGGCCTAGTCCCATTCGTCTTCCGGGGTGTTTTTTCCCGTCAGAAAAAAAAGGATCCCTCGCTCGCTCAAGGGTTTCGGGGCTCATACCCGATCCATTGTCCCTCACAAGCACCCTCACTTCCCTGGGTGACTCGTCAAGTTCCACCTCCACCTTTCCGGCTCCTGCCTCGACGGCGTTCTGGAAAATATCCAGAACATAATCGTCAAGGGTAAAATGCATCAGGCCTTGCGATACTTGGCTACAAGTTCGGGAAGTTGGGATTTGGTCACCTTTCCGAACACATCCTTATTCATCATTAAAACAGGGGCCAGTCCACAACAACCGACACAACGGACAGCCTCCATGGAAAATTCTCCGTCGTCTGTAACAGTATTGAGCCCTACCCCGAGGATATTTTCGAGTTCCTGGATCAGGTCCTCGGCCTTTTTCAAGTAGCATGCAGTACCCATGCAAACCTGGATCCGGTTTCTGCCGGGTTTTGTCAGTTTGAAAAAATGGTAGAAAGTGATGACGCCGTAGATTTTTGCCAGGTTTACATCCAGTCTGTGCGCCACCTCGATGGCGGCCTCACGGGGGATGAACCCGAATTCTTCCTGGACCCGGTGCAGAACCATGATGAGATTACCAGGTTTATCCTTCCAATTTTCTATAAACGCGCTGAGTTCGGCGCTGAACTCGATAGATTCCGGTGCTGAGATAAACATAAGGCCCCCTTTCGTAACGCAGTATGCAACAATAGAATCTTAGCGGAATTATTAGAGCTTTGCAAGTCTTATTTCAACAATATTTTGTCTGATGTGTAAAAATGTTTTTTATTGCGCTTTTATTCACATTATAACTTGACACTATTGTCTTATAAATAGTATATTTTAGAAATGAACCTTTCCCAAATTGTCACGGAACTAGAGTGCGACGTTCTTGTGGGGTCTGCTACCATACCTGACTTCGACGTGGCCAACGTCTGTGCCTGCGATATGATGAGCGATGTCCTCGTGGTCGAGAATGACAACCTGCTCTTGATGACGAGCCTCACAACCGAGCAGATCATCCGTACCGCAGATATCGTCGGCGCACAGGCAGTGCTGGTAACCAACGGAAAACACCCCTTGGATAAAACCCTTCAACTCGCCCGGGAGGTCAGCGTTCCACTTTTGCGGACAAAGTTGACAACTTTTGAAGCTGCGGTACGACTTGGAAAACTGTTAGGAAAATGACCACTTTTCCCCTGGAAACCAGCCCCTCAGTTATCCTCGAAATGACCTATAGGCTAAAAATCCGGGATGTGATGAGTACCGGCCTTATAACGGCCTCAAAAAAAGACACTCTGCGAACTGTTCAAGATATGATGAAAAGTAACAGTATCACCGGAGTACCTATTGTCGAAGGCAAACGGCTTCTGGGCATTATCAGCGTCGACGATATCATCCGCGCTCTGGACGAGGGGCATATATCCGACCTTTGCGAACAGCATATGAGCCGGCAGCTTATCGTCCTGGAAGACGATATGCCTTTAAGCCTGGGGATCAGCTTTTTCGAGAAATACCATTTCGGAAGGTTCCCCGTCCTTAATAAGGAAAAGGAACTTGTGGGCATTGTTACAAGCAGGGATGTTCTTACAACCCTGCTCGTTGAAATGAACCACGAGATGGAACAGATGGAAGATAAGATTCACCCTGAAAAGGAATCCCCCCCGGGCTCTTTTCATAAAGAGTATACGATTTCCAAATTCGATTTCGAACACGCAGGTGTTGCTTCGAGCGAGATAAAAAAATCATTAAAAGAAAAAGGTCTCGATCCAAAAAACCTCAGACGCGCGGCCGTAGCCAGTTACGAGCTGGAGATGAACCTTATCGTCCATTCGGACGGAGGTGTCCTGACCTTCGACAGCCTCCCGGGGCGTGCGGTTCTCCTGGCCGAGGATAACGGGCCAGGCATAGAAAATGTCGACAATGCCCTGACAGAAGGATGGAGTACGGCAACGGACTGGATCAGAAGCCTGGGTTTCGGGGCTGGAATGGGCTTGCCGAATATACGCAGGGTGAGCGATGTTTTTGAAATCAAAAGCCAGCTCGGGAAAGGGACTACGGTTAAGAGCGTTATCCTCTACCCGCTGGAAGAAACAGGAGAAAAAGTATGACACTGAAGGATGTTGCGGCACGATTGGGCTGGAAACTTCTTACCGAGTCCAGCCTGGAGGCAGAAGCGGCTACCGGTTTTACCTCCGACTTGCTTTCCGATGTTATGGGAAATGCCCAATCCGAGGCAGTTTTTATCACCATTCAATCTCATAAGAATACCATCGCAGTCGCCTCCCTCGCGGGACTTCCGGCTGTACTCTTGTGTTCTAACCGGGAAGCGCCCTCCGATATGATCGCCGCCGCCGAAAAAGAAGACATTGCCCTCTTTCAAACACCCGACAACCAGTTTTTAGCCAGCGTCCGGCTCGGACGTCTACTCGGAATAGAGTAGCAAAAGGTGAAGGCGGACCTTCACATACACTCCTGCCTCAGCCCGTGCGCCTTACTGACCATGGGCCCTAAAACCATTGTCGGAACAGCGTTGGAACGAGGACTCGATATCATTGCCCTCACCGATCATAATTCGGCCCTGAACACCCCCGCTGTAGAAAAACTCTGTGAGGATTCGGGTTTGGGTTTTCTTGCAGGCATGGAAGTTACGACCAGGGAAGACGCCCATGTCTTATGCCTTTTTCCCGACAGTGCAACGGCTCTCGAATTTGGAGAGCTTATCCATTCCCGCCAGCCGGTTATCCCCAACAATCGAAGGCTTATGGGGGATCAAATCCACGTCGACTCGGATGAGGTCGTCCTCGGGGAGGTTGAGTACTGCCTCTCCGTTGCAACCAGCATCGAATGGTCCGAACTCGGTGTCCTCGTCCACGAGTTCGGTGGCCTATGGATTCCAGCGCACATCGACCGTCAGTATTCGGGTGTTATCACTATGCTCGGGTTTCTTCCCGAAGAAAACTATGACGGCTTGGAACTTGTAAAACTTCCCTATTCAGGACAAACTTGGGGAAAAAAATTGATCCAGGACAGTGATGCTCACGCCCCTGAAGACATAGCCCGCAGGTACTGGAAGGCGGAAGCGTATGGAGTTTCAGCATTCGATCGTGTAAAGAATTCCCTATGTACCAGAGTATAAAAAGTAATACCTTCACGTTTAGCCCTTGCAAAGCTCGACTTCACAGGTTTATAGTTCTTCTATGAAGTTTCTTCATTATCGGGTCACTGGGGATACAGGGGACCTTATTCGCGTAAAAATCAGCGGCAACGCTTTTGTTAGATTCCTCGACCCTCTGAACTTTGAGTATTATAAGAATGGAAGGAAGTACACCGGAGAAGGGGGATATTGTGATAGACCCTCTACGGAATTTCACGTCCCTTACAAGGGAACTTTCCACGTTGTGGTCGACCATAACGGTCAAGACGGATCGGCAAGTGCTGTTGTGGATATTTTCAGGAAGAAATGAGAATTAAACATTTAAAAATCATAGTGGGTTTGTTTATTTCTGCGACAATATTCATCTGGGCAATATTCTTCCCGGGCGGAAACCACGAAGAAACTGAAAAGCTCTTTTCAAGCATTTTCGATTTTTTTAGCAATCCCTCCTGGCTTATGAATTACCTTATCCTTCACTTTTCTATGATGAGGCTGTGGCCCTGGATTATTCTCCAATTCTGGGCGGGTGAAACCCCCTTCAGGGGAAGACTCAGCCCGAAACTCTTTTCTTTTCTGCTCTCCAACTTCTTAGGAGCTTATATAGTTTTTCCTTATGAAATGTTGCGGTCCACCGAACCACGAAGGCTCCCGCCCATTTGGTTCAATCGATTCGGTTCAACCCACTGGGTGCCCCTCCTCTTTTTGATCCTTGCTTCTTTTCTTTTTTTAACAACCTTTCAAGGTGCGGATTTCAGTGAATACTTGAGGTTGGTTCAGACCAATACCTTTGTCAGGATTATGCTTGCCGACTTTGGCCTCTTTCAGTTTCTCTCTCTACGCATGATGTACAGGGATAGCCGTGACAGGGGATGGAAACCAGCACTAGCGCAATGGGTAATATTTAACATTCCCTTAGTCGGTCCGCTTTTATATTTAATTTTTAGACCACGGCTTCAAGCAGCCCACCCCTTCAATGTACGTCTAGGAGCCTGTTGCGCTTGAGACCGCAGGAATTTACTTGAGGTTGAACTGTGTGATACTTTGTTACCCATGGCGACACGATACAAAAGCGTCGAGGCAGCCCAGCTTGTGCCCTTGGAGAGTTTTCAATCCAACCAAGCCGTACAGTGGATGAGCAGTACAACCCGCACATGTGGAAGTTCGCGTTGCGTTGGAAAACCCGCTGTCAACACACTTTTGGGAAAAGATGGGGGTCAAGCCTTACCTTCACAGCGCTTTTACCACATTGGAGTAAAACCAACTTCCGGGACGGGCATTCTATTCATGAAAAGCAGCGAGCACATTCCCATATCGGCACTTATTTCCAGAGCAATTTTAACCCGTGCTTCTTGAATTTCTGGAAATCTTCATCCTTGGAAATCATGGTCATGTTTCGCTGGATGGCTTGCCAAATGAGCATGCGGTCAAATGGATCGAAGTGGCTTTTTTCTTCGAGTTTTACATAACTGATCGATTCTTCGGGAGTGAGACTGATCAGTTCAAATCCCATTTTCTCCGCATAGGGAATGAGATTTTCCAATTTGATGGGACCTAGATCCAGTTTTTTTATTCGTATTTTGATGGCAATCTCCCAGAGTGAAACCGCGCTCACAGAGATTTCATTGTCTCTACTCATTATTTTTAAGCGAGTCTCATTCGGTATTTTCACAGAGCCAGCCACAGTCCATAGAAATGTATGTGTGTCTAGAAGAAATTTCATTTGAGATGAATGAGATCTTCTTCGGAAATTTTGAAGTCTTCTGAAAAGACGATATCCACCTTTCCGTCTAAAATGCCAATCTCCCGGTCCAATTTAGTTTTCTCCTCCTCGTACGGAACAATCATGGCTACGGGCGTTTTCTTCCTACCGTACAGAATTCCGAATTTTTCCCCATGCTTCACTTTTTCAAGCACTTCCGAAAACTGGGCCTTGATGTCGGCAACCGGTAAGGTTTTCATAAAAAAAGTATAACTCCAGCGTTTTTAGTTGTCAACTTGTCAACTAAGCGACCCCTTATCAACCTCTTGTACAACGTCTATTTTCCCTTGCGGAGAGGGCGGTATGTGTGAGATGCCTCAAAAGACATCATAATTTACAATGTTCCCTCGAGAAAGATGCGTTGCCTCCCCTTGGTTAAAGTGTTAAGTTGAATATTAGGAGGAAAAAATGAACAAACTGATCGGATGGGTATTGACTTCTGCACTTCTGGGTGGCTGCCTGGCAGAAGGAACAGGAGGTAATACCATGATGCACAATGTCGACAGCGAATTCGACTTTATCGTCGAAATGATCCCGCACCACCAGGAGGCCGTCGACACCGCCACTGCAACCCTGCAGCGGACCCAGCGGCCGGAACTGCAAGCCTTTGCCCAGGGCATTGTTACCGCCCAGACCAGCGAAATCCAATCCATGACCGCATGGCTGGCCGAGTGGTACCCGGGAAAAGACGCCACCGCAAACTACCAACCCATGATGGCTCCCGTCCACGGACTCTCCGCTGACCGTGCCGACCGCTCTTTCCTTGAAGGTATGATCATGCACCATAAAATGGCCGTTCTCATGGCCAACGACCTCCTGAAAAAGAACCTCTCGCAGCGGCCGCAGGTTCTGGACCTTGCCCAGGCCATCATCACGACCCAAAACCAGGAGATTGAGACCATGGAAAAGTGGCTCAAAGAATGGTACGGCGTCACCTCCGGCGGCATGCAGATGATGCATTAGAATGGAGGCCGATGTTTGGTTTATCCTTTCGTAGCAGAGAGTGTTTAACCACTGGAGCGTGAGCGTATCTTCCTTGCATATTGAAAGACGATATCCACCTTTCCGTCCAAAATGCCAATCTCCCGGTCCTTTTTCGTTTTCTACGCCTCGTACGGAACAATCATGGCTACGGGCGTTTTCTTCCTACCGTACAGAATTCCGAAAACTGTGCTTTGAAATCGGCGACCGAAAAAGGTTTTCATATTTTTAGTTTAACACCTGCATTCTTAGTTGTCACCTTGTCAACTAAGTACACCCGTTGGAAGATTATTATAATTTAGGTTAAGCTGTAGGAAGTTAAGAATAAACCTATAACAAAGGAGTAATCTTATGATCTTTACAGTCGAAAGCCAAAGTTTACTTACTCCGGAACTAGAATCCATGATAGAAATAATCAAGACATATAGCGAAGTCGAGCGGCTCATCCTGTTTGGCTCTAGCGCTCAAAATTCTGTTGCCCCTGCCAGAGATATCGACCTTCTCCTTATTGTGGAAAATAGCGTCATAGACCTAGACGCACTCACGTTAAAAATTAGGAAATCGGCTTTTCATTTAGTTAACCTCCCCATTGATATTCTTACTGAAACCAGAGATACCTTTGAACTAAGAAAAAACCTTCCAACATTGTAAAGAATCATTGACCGCGAAGGAATAGTCCTTTATGCCGCTTGAGTCCATCGTCCAAGAGTGGTGAGACCTAGCAAATCAAGATCTGAATTCGGCGATTTTTCTAGGAAATATGAAACCAATGCCGTTTGAAGTCATAGGTTTTCTCTGCCAGCAAGCAGTCGAGAAGTACATGAAAGCTTATTTAGTAAAGCGCGGTTCAGAACCAGAAAAAACTCATGATTTAATTTATTTGCTGAAAAAATGCTCGGAGCACAATCCCGACTTTATGGATATCTTTACTATCGCCAATAATTTGAATAAGTATGCTGTTCAAACACGGTATCCCTACCCGCTCTTATTGGATGGCGAACAAGGTTTAAAGTCCCTTGAATTAGCTCAGGAAGGATGCCAATTGTTAGCGCAGCACATTGGAACAGATCCTTTAGAATCAACCTCAAGATAATCACCCCTATCAACCTCCGCTACCGGTTCTATTCTTTGCAAAAAAGGAAATGATGAACAAATTTTGTGATTGCGAGACCCCAACTTCGTTTACTCTATCCTAGGAGCCTGTTCCGCTTAAGACCGCAGGAATTTAGTTGACATTATACAGTGTGATATATGTTGCCCATGGCGACACGATACAAAAGTATCCGTTACGATCGGGCACTGGCGTTGGAGAAGGAACTTTCCGAGAAAGCCGCTGAATTGATGCAGAAAGCCGAGCAAGAAGCGATGGGACAAGACAGAGCAAAGGAACTCTACAAGAAGCGAAAGAGCACCGTCGAACCTGTGTTTGGAATCATCAAACAGGTCTTGGGTTTCCGGGCGCCCTGAGCATCCCAGCTCCCCGGTCCTATGTCAAAATCTCATGCGCGACAGGCTCCTAGCAACCTTGGATGACGATTTACTCCGGGCAGCCAAAAAAGCAGGCGTTCCGATACTTTAGGAACCTTTCAATTTCAAGCATGAAAGGTTCCTAATGAAAAATTATTTAGCTACTAAAAGTAAAGATGAGCCCGGTGGAATGGTTACTGGACCGGCAGCTTGATCTCCTAGGGAGGTGGTACCTGCCCTGGTTTTATCTGCGTAAATTATCCATGTTCCTGCAGGTACTTCAAATGAGGCGGTGTTTTCAGGATCGGAGTTAACGGCAGCGAAAATTCTGATCCTGTTACCATCCGAGATAGTCATGGAAAGTGCGTTGGAATTATTTTCATCCACTAAGGTGATGATATTTGCCGGATCGGCCTTTCTCAGAAGAGGCTGTGCAAAACGTAGCCTGATCAATCCCGCATAATAGTCAAAGAGCTCTTGGTTCAATTTCACATGATTAAAATTGATCCAGTTGGTTTCATTGTCGGCGGAATAGCTGTTGGGGGTAGGAACCCGGAAAACAACATTGTCTGAACTTGTTCCTATTCGTCCCTTATTGGTTACCTCTTCGACCCTTCCATGTAAATCAGGAGTAACTTTTCCACGTGCCCACTCCTGTCCAAGATGGAGCATAATGGGACCTTGGGCCATCAAGAGGCCGAAAGCCGCTACCCTGCTCGCATCGATAAGTCGTGGAGAAAGTTTGAGGTATGCTTCAAGATCCGTAATTCGGTTGGGCTGTCCGCCGGCAGTAAAAGAATAAGACCCGCTGAGTATCCGAAGATTATCCCCCAGGGTTGTATCATCGTGACTTTCAATGTAGTGGACAAGCTGCCATGGCTGGCCTTCGCCCGCACCCATCCAAAAGGGCTCGAGGAGGGCGGCTCCACCATTAGTCCCAAGAGCCCAGCTCTTCCCGGCTTCGCCAGGTCGGTTGGTCGACCGGATAGCGTCCCTGATTCCAGAATTCCACTTACTCCAACCTAAAGTGATAAAATCCTGGGAATTCGTTGCACCCTCGCCACCCCAAGGTTCTGCAATTAAATAAACCTTGGGATTGATGGCCCGAAGTTCATCCTTGATAGCGGCAATTGTCACCCTATCGTGACTCGTAGCTAGGTCAAAACGGAATCCGTCGATTTGGTATTCGGCCATCCAGTACTTTAAACTGTCGAGCACCATTTTACGCACCATTCTCCGCCTGGTTTCAACTTCATTACCCGTTCCAGTACGGTCGTTCTTCTTAAAGTAGAAATCCATATCGATAATTTTTAAAGCATTTTCGTCGTAGCCGGAAACGTGGTTGTAGACGACGTCGAGAATAACAGAAATGCCATTGCGGTGGAATTCCCTCACAAGCTCCTTAAACTCGCTTACAGCCCTTCCATCGGTTCCATTCCACTTAGAGGGTTCCTGGGTGGCGTCGGAAGCGTAATAGCTTTCCGGCGAGAAAAAGTTGCTTGTCATGTACCCCCAGTAATTTCGGGCGTAAGTGTTCCATGTGTTATTGATACCGAAAGAAGCTGTTTTAAAAGGAGGCTCAACGTTGTTGAAATCATGGATGGGAAGGAACTCCACGGCATTGACCCCTACTTTTTTTAAGTAGTTCAGACCACCAATCCTGGCGTTGAGAATTCCCTTAAAGGTACCGGGATTCGGCGACCCTGCTGTGGGGGAGGCACTGAGATCCCTAACGTGGGTTTCCATCATCACAAGGTCGCTGATGTCGGCGTTCGGACTTCTGGTTCCCTGCCAGTCAAAACGGACAGCTGGTAAGATTAAAGAGCGCATCTTCTGGGGATACGAATTGCTGGAGGCCATCGCCCGCCCGTACGGGTCCGCAAAAATAGTGTCTAAAGGAATACTCGGCTTGAAAACTGTCGAAGGCACCTGTGTCCTTTCAGTTATTCTGTAACCATAGAATTTGCCGGCGAGGTTTCCAGGGACAAAGGCCTCAAAAACCATGGAACCGTCATTTGTCATGGGGTAGACAGTTCCGGTTGCATCATCGTAGCGGTTAAAAACGTGGAGTTCCACTGTTTTACCGCGGGGAACAAAGATTCGGAAAGCGTTTCTGCCCACTTCAAGGCTGTGCCCCAAAGGTTTCGTACTGTACATATCATTCCAGAGAACAATCTGGAGGTTGGACATATCAACAGTAACTTCTGTCTCAGGTTGTGTTTCTGGTAAGGCGGCAGCACCTTCGACAACTGGTTGGATGTGGCGCATTTTTAAAATGTAGGAACTTGTAGAATCGATTGGTCTTGCCAAGACGATTTCGATGAAGCGTTCGCCTTGCCGAACGGTCTCGATACCCAAATCAGGAACAATGGTAAACTGAAGTTCTTCTAAGTTCTCCGGTGGAGAGCTGATCCGAACATTGAGTAGTTTTGCCCCGGCTCCTTCGGCCCCGTCGAGACGGGGTTTGGCTGATTCGACAACATTTGCTCCTCCTGCGCAAGACACAAACAAAAACGCAAAGGATAGACCGAATATCACGCGATGGAATAGTTTCATGAAAACTCCTTCACATGAGTTTAAGTTCTAAAAGGTTACGATGCAAGGAGGATTGAGGAATTAAAACAAAAAAACCGCCCGGAGGCGGTTTCGTCATCTTTATATATTGAAACTTATTCTTGGTAAATCTTGATGGTATAATCACCCGTGGTCGCGTCGGCTCCGTAAGTCGTACTCACGATCTTGATACTGCCATTGCTAGGCAGTTCCAAGGTCACAAGAGAATCTGTTCCGCCGCCCATATCATCATTTTCACCCAACTTATTTCCTCTGCTATCTTGGATGATAAGAAATGTGTCGTAGACGGAACTAGAAAGCCTAACACTGATTCTCTGGCCAGGACGGCCTTCGTACTGATGAATTTGGTAGTATTTTCCGCTGATGTCCCTTTTACTCTGCTCGCCAAGGTTCCCTTCTAAAGTTTGAAGGACGACAGGCTGGGAGACAGAAAGTGTGTAGGCACCAGTTGCCCCTGAACTTAAAGGTCTTGCGGTTATGGCAGCTGTACCATTTTCATTGGCCGTGAATTGGAGCCGCGAGTTCGTACCTCCACCGCCGTCATCGTCAGAAAGGGATTCGCCATTGACCGCTACCCCGATGTAGGAATCGAAAGCCTCGGAGAGCATGGTAACCACATAATCCTGGCCGGCTCTTACTGTAAGAATATACTCATCACCGCCAACAGCTTCAGAATAGGCGTCAGCTCCCCCTAATGCTATTTCAGTTCCATCAATATTGCCCTGGACGGTGCGGCCAACTTGAATCGGAGCGGGCGGGGGTGGAAGAACAATACTCATGGTGAAGGTACCCGTGCT
This sequence comes from Borreliella garinii, assembly GCA_020720765.1. Lineage (GTDB taxonomy): Bacteria > Spirochaetota > Spirochaetia > JABEVK01 > JABEVK01 > DYOB01. The sequence continues at coordinate 13,325 of DYOB01000021.1, read as the reverse complement.
ATCGTCCAAGTAAGGATAAACCACGACGGTCAAGTTACCCTGGGCAACATTTCTGAGATAAAGTTTTGCATTTGAGTCTCCACCGGAATCATCATCCGAATACTGGTTCCCTGCAGAATCTACAACAAAGAGTTTATTATCAAATTCCGAAGTCACCGAGATAACCAGGTTTTGTCCTTGCTGTACTGCAAGAGAATAAACTTGGGCACTTTTTCCGAAGACCGTCGGGCTGGAGGAATTGATCTTTCCCTGGATATTTGCCCCTGCCCTGATTGACGCCCCCTGTGGGATAGGTTCGGCTATTAGGGTGTATGGCCCGCTTTGTGCTACATCCAAAAACGCAAAACCTATTCTCACCCGGCCATTAATACCGCTTATGATAACGGCGGGATTCAGCCCGTCTGTATCATCGTTCGAAAGGACTTTTCCGTCGGGTAGGTCGGCGTAGAGAAACCCATCTTGGTCAGACTCTGCCCTTACAACAACTGTCTGCCCTCTAGCGATTTGCACGGTATGCCATACAACTTTTTTCTCATCGTATTGGGTTGCCTGTCCTGGGTTGAGATCCCCTCTAAAGGTTCCCCCCACCTGAAGAACAGGTTGTGCAAAAGCAAAAGCACTTACCAAAAGTAAAAAAACGGGGATGATTTTATTCATATTTACTCCTAATCAACATTGTATTACCCTTTTCAACAGTTTTCAACCCGAATTCCCAAAAATCTCAAATCATGCTATCTTACCGTATGATTCAAGAGATAATCCTTACAATACAATGTGCTGACCAACCAGGTATCATCGCCGAAGTTGCACAAGTCATAAGTCAGGCCGGGGGAAATATCCTCAGCCTCAGTCAGCACACAGCTTTAGACATCGGAGTCTTCATGTTTAAGTGCCGGTTTGCCGTTCCACATGATTTCTCCGAGGAAGAATTCAGTAATAAGTTTAAACCTACTGCACTGCGCTTCAAGATGGAATGGCACATTTATAACGCTAAGGTTTTACCTCGTGTAGGAATCCTCGTGAGTAAAACCAGCCATACTTTGTACGAACTCCTGCTTAAACACCAGGACAGAGAACTTCCCTGCGAGTTTCCCGTGATTGTTTCCAACCACAGCGACCTGGAAAATGTTGCCAAACAGTTTAATATCCCCTTTCTCAAGGTTGACCCTTCAAAAGGAAAAAGAGTTTACGAGGATGAGGTTCACCAAATTTTTACCGATTATAAGGTGGATGTCGTGGTACTCGCTCGCTTTATGCAAATCCTTTCTAAAGACTTCACGGACCGCTGGATTTATAAGGTCATCAATATTCACCATGGGTTTCTTCCAGCTTTTATGGGGGCAAAACCTTACCACCAGGCTTGGTATAAAGGTGTCAAACTTATTGGCGCCACTGCTCACTTCGCCAATGAAAACTTGGACCAAGGCCCCATCATTTCGCAGGACGTCGTGAGGGTCAGCGACACACGCTCTATTAACGAGTTTATCCAGGTAGGAAAGGATGTGGAAAGGAAGGTGCTTGTCGATGCCTTACGGCTTTTTCTTAACCATTCGGTCTTCGTCGTGAGCGGACGTACTTTTATTCTTTGAATAGCGGGCGTAAGAAAGGAAGGTTACCTTTTTTTACTGTGACAATGTAAGGAAAGTTTTCTTTTTCCAGCCAAAAAACCTCTCCGTCGTATTGGCCGGCAAGTCGGCCGGAAGAATAAAAAACAGCCCTGTCAAAAGTTGCCACTGTCGTGAACTTTTCGGCTAAATGCAGACCTTTATAAAAACGGTCTTTTAAGGTGAGGAACGACCATAAACTCATGGGGGTGATGCGGCACAAGTTATCATCACCTGGAAGGACCTTGATGCCCCCGCCATAGACCCTATGCCCTTCGGGTGCGAAGGCGGTCAGAAGAAACTCCCCTTCAAATCGAGAGGTCAGTTTCTCCTCTTTAAAGAGCTCAGCGGTCATGGGAGAAGGTTTAGCCGAGCCTTTATAAAAAAGCCCCGAAAGGTCAGCCGCTAATTTGTAGAAATTGCCGGGTATCCGTTTTCTCAGTTTAGCGTTAAGCATAACCACCCAAGCATCCAGTCCTATCGAACCGATATTGAAACCAAAACCCCAAGGTTTTCCCGCAGAATTGTATTCAAGGTAGGGAGGATAGGCTATTTCATACTTCCCCGAGAGCACATGGAAAACCGAGCCTAGGTCGGGAGCGTCGGCGTAATCATTCCCAGTTCCAAGAGGTACCCTGAAAAAGCTGATACCCTCAAGGTCCGAAGATGACGCTGTCACGAAGACGCTCAAAGCATGATTCGCGGTTCCATCGCCGCCTGCGATAACGACCAAACGTTTTTGTCCCTTTTTGTGGGATCTAAGAATGTTTTCGACAAGGGCTTTTTCTGTGCCTGAACCGCTTGTCAAATGAGTGTGAACTCTATTTGGAGCTGAAGAATCTGCCCCTAATGCCCGGAGGTATTCGGAAAAATGGTGTTGTAGGAAATGTGCGGTATCGGGGCGTCGAAATGCCCCGGCCATGGGGTTGGCTATTAGGTCTATTTCCCAACCCAGCTCGCGTGCAAAGGAGGAATGGGCCAGAATATTTTCAAGCAGCTTCACGACAAAAGTTGAATGATTCGCCATAGAAATTCAGTATACACCTTCAAGGCCCAAAAAACGAGTCTTCCAATCCAACCCGCCGAAATACCCCCCCAGCCCCTTTTCTGAGAGTACCCTATGGCAGGGAACGATGATGGCCCAAGGATTTCTGGCCATGGCTGTCCCGACTGCGCGGGACGCACGGGGACGACCCGCTAAACCTGCAAGCGCTCCGTACGTGATGGTCTTTCCTCTGGGAACCTTCTCAAGAAGGGTTTTCCAAATAAGCTGGTAGAAAGCCGGTCCTTTCCAGGCTATTTCCACGTCCCACTCCGGATCTTTTCCCGAAAGAAAGGCTAAAAGGCTGGATTTTATACTGGAACTAGCTTGTTTCGATAATAAATTACCAGATGAAGGAGCCTCAAGCGGGAAGCTGCGGTTCAAACTCAAACTTTCTAGTTTACCATCTCTATCACAGCTCCAACTGATAAAACCTTTTTCAAATTCGATGGCGTTTATGTTTTCCACAATACCCCCAATTGCCTCCCGGTTGGTTGCTGGCGCCTCCACGAATACCAAAGATCAGCTCGGGACCAGGTACCCATCCTGCATCTCGATGTTCTTACACCTTCCCGCATAAGCGCCAATTCAGCCGTGCGGGAAATATCAAAGTTGACCTTTTTCTCGCCCATTGGATTAAAAAAGGCCTCAGAACCAGGTACCTCTTTCAAAATAGCGTCTTTTACTTCAAGACCAACTTGGTACGCCCAAGAATCAATACCCGGTCCCACCCACCCCAGAATTTCCCCTTCCCAACCTTCTCGAAGTTGTTCCACACCTTTTCTGAGGATACCCGAGGCCACCCCCTTCCAACCAGCGTGGAGAACCGCGGCTTTTGCCCCATCCGCACGTGCAAGAAAAACAGGAAGACAGTCTGCGACTTGTATCGCTACTGGATCCAACCCGTCCGATAGAATCCATCCGTCTCCTTCTGAAAAGTCAGCGGTAGATTCCGCCTTTAGAATAAGGTTTCCATGAATCTGCTTTAGAAGTTTGGGCTTGAAGGGCAAGGACAAATGGCCCATCATTAAAGCAAAATTTATTTCTATGTTTTTTTCATCGTCCCCGGAAGTCGGGCCGAGATTGAGACCTTCCCAAGCTCCTGAACTCACCCCTCCCAACCGGGTCGTAACGACAGCCTTGAATCCTAGATTGCTGGGCCAGGGAGCGTAAAGAACAAGAAGCGTTGGGTTCACAGCGTCTCTTCCGGCACCAGCCAGTGCGCTAAACGGCCTTTTAAGGCTGGGGGAGATAGGGCCCTTACAAAGACGCCGTCATCGCGGTAATCCTCTTCTAGAATCCATGCGTGGTGGTGGAGCAGGTTGAGTAGATCCCCGCGTTCCAGAGGTAAAAGAAATTTCAACTCGAGCCGTGTCTTTTCCATCAAACCCATAATACCGGCCTTAAGCTCTTCCATCCCCGTTTTGAGTTTGACACTTATAAGGACAGCCTGGGGCAATTTTATTTCCAGCATTCTCTTTTCAGAAGGATTCTCAAGTTTATCAGTTTTATTGAGAACCAGCAAACGGGGCTTGTCGCCGGCTCCCAAGTCACTGATAACGTCTTCAACCACCTTGAGATTCTGGTTCAATGCAGGATCAGACGCATCTGCCACGTGTATGAGAAAATCAGCGTTGAGGGATTCTTCTAAAGTCGCCCTGAAAGCGTCGACAAGTTGATGAGGCAACCGTGAAACAAACCCGACAGTATCCGTTAAAAGGAGTTCCTGTCCCGGAGCAGGGGTATATTTCCTTGTCACCGGGTCTAGCGTTGCAAAAAGTTTGTCCTGGGCGCTCACTCCGGCGAGTGTCAGAAGGTTTAAAAGACTCGATTTTCCAGCGTTTGTATACCCGACGATGGCTGCACTTGTTATCAGGTTTTCCATGCGGCTCTTCCTCGCTGTCATCCTGTGTTTTTGAACAGTTTTCAATTCATCCTGGATTTTATCGATGCGGAGTTGAACCCTGCGCCTATCAAGTTCAAGCTGTGTTTCACCAGCACCCCTTGAAGCTTTTGCTCCGCCCCTCTGCTGGCTGAGCTCGGTCCAGAGTCGAGTCAGTCTAGGAAGACTGTACTGGAGCCTTGCCAGCGCTGTCTGTAGAACAGCCTCACGGGTCTGTGCCCTTTGAGCAAAGATTTCCAGGATAACCTCGTGACGGTCTATCACCGCCGTCCCACTTTCTTTCTCCCAGTTTCTCTGTTGACTCGGACTGAGTTCGTGGTCGATAACGATAATATCCGCATCCATGGCCCGGGCGGTTTCCATAATCTCATGGGTCTTTCCGGATCCTACAAGAAACCTTGGATTCGGTTCCCGCAGATTGACAGAAATAATATCCAAAACTACTGCGCCCATCGTTTCAAGAAGACCCTGAATTTCTCCGGCCATGGATACTTCTTCTTCCCGTCCCTGGGGGAAAATCACAGCTAGCGCACGTTCCGGAGCCTGTTCGACGACGTGTTGTTCTTTACTCAGCGTCTGCGCTCCTCGTTTTTGTCCCTGTTTTTCATCCAACCCGACATCATAGAAACAGCACGTTCGGGAGCATCAGTGATTCCAGAAAAATTTCCGCCGCTGTTATGTTCGAAGAGTTGGGTAAACTGATAAACATCCTTTCCGGTTTTTTCCCAACCAGCCTGCGTTGCCGTGATTGCCGCATCTATAAGCCCTCCAGCCTCCGGTCCATCGAGGGTTTCAACCGACATTTCGATTAGGCTAGATAAATGCGGGGCGCATAAGGTCATTTTTGGGAAGATATCCCGGAAATCAGGGTCGGTTTTAAATAATTGGCACGCTGTAAAGAGGTATCGCCCCATGGTTTTTTGCACATACTCCGTTATGAGGCAGGAGGAAAGTATATCCTGAAGCTCGTTTTTCGCTTTTTCCGCTGCCTTTTTTAGTTTTCCTTTACTGGAAGCCAAGGCCGAAAGCCCCTTTTTTCCTTTAAGGTCCTGCGCTTCTTTCCTTAAGTCTTTGAGCGCCTTTCCAGCCTTTTCCCAGAAATATTTGAACCTCGTTTCCGCTGCCAGCGCAAGTGGAAGCCTTCTCTGGTCCTGAACCAGCAGTCTCCAGTACTCCGGTGAAAACCCCTTTTCATTCATTTGAACCCGAATCTCAGGGACCATCACGGCGTCACTCAAATAGTACCGCAATGATTGGAGGGTTATTTTTTTTTCCAAAAGACAGAAAGGGCAAACCGTTCCCGGCTCGGCTTCCCGGAAGGCATCCCAAACCGGCATGGTATCGAGTTCGTATTTCATTAAAAACCCCTTTGAGAGCGTAAACGCTCGTAGGCCGACTGAATTTTAAGAAAATGTTCGGCCCGCCTTTTCCTCTCTTCACCGTCCTCATCGAGATGATTCAAGGTATCAGGATGGTTTTCCCGAGCCAGTTTCCTAAAAGCTGCTTTTATTTTAGTGTTATCAGCGTCAGGTGTTACCCCCAAGAGGGCAAAATCATCCTGGCGGGCGGGCGCCACCCGCGAGGCTCCGGCAAAACCCGTCCTCCGTCTGACCGTGAATCCAAAAATTTCTGCGACATTTTCAAGTTCGACGTAGGCCGACTCGTCACCCCTGCCCATGCGGATAAGTTCTTTACAAACGGTCCAAACCCAAACAGCCGTGGTCCTGTCCAGGATAAACCGTGCTGAAAGCTGCCGTGCGACATCGGTCGGGGAAGGTCCGTTTTCCGCCGCATTATTAAAAGCTGAAGTTGCACTTTGTGCATCCCACATTCCCAGGTTCATAACCCTGTTTAAAATCTGGTTGAGATACATCACCTGGTGGTTCGTTGGACCACCCGAGAACGCGGTAAAGGCACCGAAAAGAGTAAAAAGACCCGCTGCTAGCCCGTCTTCGTCCAAATCCGGATTGAGCCGAGCTCTCGCCGTGGAGGTTGAAACCATGGTATCAAAGACGTGCCCAAGAAGGATACCCATTATGACCCCGAAGAGCCCGAAGGAACTCCCTATCAGGGCCCCGAAGAGTTTACCGAGCATTCATGGTTGTCCAAACTATCCTCGTAAAAATTACCCTCATTTGCCGGCGGTGAGACTCGAACTCACACACCCTTGCGAGCGGCAGATTTTGAGTCTGCTGCGTCTACCATTCCGCCACGCCGGCATAGGGGAGAATTATGCCTGCTAGGGGTAGGAAGGTCAAGCGCAACAGGCTCTTAGGGGAGCCTACTTCAAAATTACTGCGGAGGTGTTATCAGTTCGCAAAAAACTCGCTCAAATCCTCATTTACTTGTGTAAACTCCGGGTTTTCGCATCGTTTTTCACTTCTGAAACCCCTTCCTCGTTGACTTTTGAAAAAGGCTCTGAGTTTAAAAACCATCTGTAGGTTTTCTCGATGCCGTCCCTGAGGCTCGTTTTGGCCTTCCAGCCCAGAGAATTGATCCGGGTCACGTCCATAAGTTTTCTCGGTGTTCCATCTGGCTTGGTAGAATCAAATCGGAGTTCGGATTTCCAGCCGGAAACGGGGTCCACGGTTCTTACCACCTCGTAGACTAGTTCCGCCAATTCCCTGATGGTCAAATCTATTCCACTTCCAACATTGATAAACTCTCCTACCGATTCTGCTGACTGTCTTTCCATTAAAAACACACACGCTTCGGCAAGGTCTTCGTTAAAAAGAAACTCACGTAGTGGAGTTCCAGTTCCCCAGATTTCAACAGATTCTTCCCGCTTTAGCTTCGCTTCGTGGAATTTCCGCATTAAGGCTGGAAGGACATGGCTCCCCTTCAGGTCAAAGTTATCCCCGATTCCATAGAGGTTGGTCGGCATAGCCGAAAGAAAATCCGCACCATATTGGACATGGTAATGACGGCAGAGTTTAATAGCGGTGATCTTTGCTATGGCGTAGGCTTCATTCGTCGGTTCAAGCGGCCCCGTTAAAAGGAATTCTTCTTTCATAGGCTGGGGTGCCATTTTGGGGTAGATGCACGATGAACCAAGATTTAAAAGTTTCTTGACTCCAAACTTGTAACTGGCATGAATAACGTTGGACGCAATCATAAGATTTTGGTATATGAAGTCGGCAGGGTAAGTGGAATTCGCCAGAATACCTCCCACCTTTGCCGCCGCAAGAAAAACATACTCAGGTTTTTCAGACCCGATAAGGTTTTCTACTTGCGCTTGATTTGTGAGATCCACTTCAGAATGGGTGCGCAAAAGGAGGTTGTCGAAACCTCTCTTTTCCAGCTCCTTCACAATTGCCCCGCCGACCAGCCCTCGGTGGCCAGCTACCCAAATCTTACTAGATGGTTTCATTTCCCAACCTTGCTTTTTAATTCCTCCACCCTGTTCGTCTCTTCCCAGGGAAATTCAGAACGGCCGAAGTGGCCATAAGTAGCAGAAGGTTGGTAGATGGGCCGAAGGAGGTTTAGGGATTTTATAATCCCTCCGGGGGTTAAGTCGAAAACCTCACGCACGGCATTTTCGATTTTCTCTTCTTCGACCGTTCCCGTTCCAAAGGTTGTAACGTAAAGGGAAACCGGTTCGGCGACACCAATGGCGTAGGCAACTTGAACTTCGCATTCTTCCGCAAACCCGGCTGCAACGATGTTTTTAGCGACCCACCTTGCGGCGTAGGCTGCACTCCTGTCCACCTTACTCGGATCTTTACCCGAGAAGGCACCTCCGCCGTGTCTTCCCATCCCGCCGTAAGTATCCACGATAATTTTGCGTCCGGTAAGACCCGCATCACCCTGCGGACCGCCGATAACGAAACGTCCCGTGGGATTAACGAGGTAGCGAGTGTTTGAAGTAAGGAGATTTGCCGGAAGGGCGGGAATGATGACATCAGCGATGAGCCTTTTTCTGATTTCCTCAATTTTCACATCATCCGTTTGGTGGCTGAGAACCACGGCGGTTATTTCGTGGGGCTTGCCGCCCTTATAAGCCACGGTTACTTGGCATTTAGCGTCAGGACGCAGGAAAGGGATCAATTTACTTTTTCTGACTTCCGAAGCCTTCCGCATAATCTGGTGGGAAAACTGGATCGCGGCCGGCATCAGTTCGGGGGTGTCTTTCCGTGCGTAACCGAACATCATACCCTGGTCGCCTGCGCCTTGAAGGTGGTTTTCAGAAGCATCCACACCCATCGCAATATCCTGACTCTGTTCGTTCACGGTAGAAAGAATCGCAGCACTGTCGTAGGCTATCCCGTACGCAGGGTCATCGTACCCAATATCCTTCAAGACTTTCATGGCTATGGCGCGGAAATCAATATATTTACTTGTCGTGATTTCACCGCCGATCAAAACCATACCGGTCGTTGTAAACGTTTCGCAAGCAACCCTGCTCTTCGGGTCGTTTGCGAGCGCTGCATCCAGGACACCGTCGCTGATCTGATCGCAGATCTTGTCGGGGTGTCCTTCACCAACGCTCTCTGAAGTAAAGTTAAAATCCTTTCTAAACGTCATAAAAACTCCTTATAGGGTGTTTTTCACCCAAGTGATATATTTTTCAATTCCCTGATCCAAGTCCACCTCGGGGTAGTAACCAAGTATATTTTTTGCTTTACTGATATCGGCGCATGTAAGTGGCACATCTCCGGCCTGAAGCGGCTGGCGGTCGATCAAGGCGGATTTTGCCAGGTTCTTCTCCAACACACGAATCAAGTCGTCGAGGCGTGTGGTTTTTGATTCACCTAAATTAAAAACATCATACATTCCCTCCGGCTGGTTGACTATCCATTCAGCCGCCTTCCTCACACCATCGAGTATATCCGTTATATACGTATAGTCCCGCTGGGTCGAACCATCCCCATAAACGGGTATAGATCGGTTTTCAAGAATACTTCGAGTGAATTTTGCTATCGCCAAATCCGGTCGCTGCCCGGGACCGTAGACGGTAAAAAACCTTAGTGCCGCTGTCTTTATTCCGTAGAGTCTAGAGTAGGTTCCAGCTATAAACTCCGCACTGATCTTGGAAGCCGCATAGGGGGACTGTGGAGAATTAATCGGGTCTGACTCGGAAAAGGGAACCTTGCAGCGGGAACCGTAGACCGAGGAGGAGCTCGCAAGGAGGACGGCGGAGGTACCGGCTGCCCTGCAAGCCTCATAAACAGAGACAGTCCCCTCGACGTTCACCCGTGCATATTCCAAAGGGTTTTCGATACTGGGACGAACGCCGGCTTTGGCTGCAATATGAATCACAAGATCGGGTTTGAACTCGAGAAAAAGTGCGGTCATCTTTTCTAAATCTAGTATATCGAGTTCTAAAAAGGCCGTCCCTATTCCGCTGTCCTTCAAGTTTCTTACTTTGATCTGTCTGCTGTAAAAAGGGTCGAAATTGTCTATACCGAATATTTTATGCTTCTCAGAAAAATTCCGCACTGCGTGGGATCCGATAAAACCTGCAGCACCTGTGATAAGGATTTTCAGACAGCACCCCCGATACGACTATACAACGAAAGATATTGCTCGGCAATAAGTGCCGCTGAAAACATGGCAAGCGCCCTTTTTTTTCCCGAGTCAATCCTTTCAGCTTTACCTTGGCCCGTTAAAGATTCTTCCATTGCCTGCGCCAGCAGAAAACTATCTCCCGGAGGAAAAAGCAACCCCTGTTTTTCATGTTCAATATACTCCCTGACGGCGGGTATGTCCGAGGCGACCACAGGGATTCCCAACATCATTGCCTCGATTGGAACAAGTCCCAACCCCTCCCAGAGAGAAGGAAAAACGACCATATCCGCAGCAGGGTACACTTCACTGGGTGAAATAAAGCCGGTCCAAACAATTTTCCCAACGATTCCCAGAAACTCAGATTCTTCACGTAGGGACGGCTCCAATGGCCCCGAACCCACAAAAATCAATTGGGCTTTAGGGTGCTTTTTAACCAACTGGGAAAATGCATGGAGCGTGAGGGAGTGGCCTTTAACCGGAATCATGCGTCCAACTTGAACTATAACCGGACCATCCCCCAAACCCAGTACCCTCCTAGCTTGGGTTTTCGTCAGGTTTGAGGTTATCCTTTCCAGACTCACAGGATTATAGATAACAGAATGAGGGGATTTCAGACCATGTACGCCATAAAAACTGTCCAGGCAAGCCTGAGAAACACCCGTTCGATGCGCCACCAAACCATCGGTTAATTGATATCCCCATCGCGTCAGAGGATGGAAATTTCGGCGCACCGAATGAAAAGTCGTCACTTGAGGCAGGTTTTTGGGCTTAGCCCACGATGTCACCAAATCTGCCCGGCCCAGATGGCTATGAACCAAATTCCACCTTCCCTTCCGAATAAATCGCCGAAGTTTTCCGATGGCACCGGGAATATTCCAAGACGGAACACCGAGGCTATGGACCTGAATCCCCATTTCTTCGGCTCTTTTTACAGCGCTTTGGTCTTTTGGCGGAGCCTGAAGCGCGACAATATCTATTTTCCATCCAGCTTTTTGGATGTATGGAGCAAGATCAAGGAGAATATTGGGTACCGCGCCGGGGTCAAAAACAGTAATCGTGTATAGAATCGAGGACATGTGTGTTATTATAGTATAAACAACCAAGGAGGTCTTTCTGCGTAACATCCTTTTCACCTTCTGCCTCATTCTTGTGGCCAACAACGGGTATTCACAGTCTTCCATCTTCGATACAGTCTTTTCCACCCTTCCTGAAGGACCAGGACCCCATACACTCACTGCTGTACAGGTCAATATCCTTTTGCAATCAGCCGTCGACCAGGGCTGGAATATATTTGACCTTCTCAATGAAGGGATTCCCTACCTTATTTCAAAAAACATCAGAATCCGGATTTTAGGCAACGACTTGCGAGCTTCATCACTTATTTACCGTTTAGGCGACACCAGGGTAGACGCCGTCCTACCCTTAGCCAAGATTCAAGAGCTACAGATAGGAAAAACGCTTACCTCGGGTCAAGGGGCTGCCGATGTTATTCTCACCCAAACCCATTCCCAATATTTGGAAATCGGTGAATTTTACCTCGAAACCCGCTACGGTTTTAGGACTATCCGCGGAAAATCTCTCGCTGACGCCTATGGCATCAAGGTTAAAAGCGGGATTCTCACCTTTGATATGAGCCACATCGAAAGAGTACCCGACCCGACAGGCGGAATCAACCCCAACTTTATTGCCATTCACGTACATTTTTTCTTCCGTCCCAAAAGGTGGCATATCGACCCGATTCATAAACTCTAGCACTCTGGGTTTTTTGTGATATAGTGGGAAGTATGATCAATCTCATCTTATGCGGTGGTTCGGGGACTCGTTTATGGCCGGTGAGCAGAGCTGGTACCCCGAAACAATATTTTCAGCTCTTTGGTAAAGAGAGTCTTTTTCAACGGACTGTCCGCAGAAACAAGGTGCTTTGCGACAATTTCTTTATTGCTTCAAGTCTGGATACTGCCTTTATTGCCGAGCAGCAACTGGCCACAGAAGGGGTTTTTCACGCCCGCTACCTTCTAGAACCCGTCGGTAGAAATACAGCACCCGCCTTAGCCATCGCCGCCTTGATAGCAAAACCCGATGATATTTTCTTTGTTACCCCTTCCGACCACGTTATCCTCGACGAACAAGCTCTTTCGAAGGCTGTCCACCGTGCCGAAGAACTCGCAAAGGAAGGTTTTATTGTAACCTTTGGAATACACCCAGATTACCCTGAAACTGGATTCGGCTACATAGAAGCAGATGGGGAAAAAGTTCTGAGTTTCCGTGAGAAACCGGACCAGGAAACTGCTCAAAGTTACTTAAAGGCCGGTAATTATTATTGGAACAGCGGGATGTTCTGCTACAGGGCGGATGTTTTTCTCCAACAGTTGTCTCAGCACGAACCCAGGGTTCTAGATTCGGCCCGTTTAGCCATTAAGGGCTTAGGAACGGAGCGCCTCACCCCAAGCCTTGAAATGATGGAAAACATCCCCAGCATCAGTGTCGACTACGCCATTATGGAAAAAAGCGACCAAATTCGTGTTGTCCCTGTGAGGATGGGATGGAGCGACCTGGGGAGTTTCGACGGAATCTGGGAAAGCTCAAAAAGGGATCCCATGGGCAATGTTTTTCTCGGGACCCGATCCCCCCAGACCTTCAGCTCGAACAACAACCTTGTGATCTCCAACGAAAGAGAGATTGCCCTAGTCGATGTTGATAACATTCTGGTTGTAGACACCCCCGACGCACTCCTTGTCTGCTCCCGAGGCAACAGTCAGAAGGTTAAAGAGGTTGTGAACGCTTACAGGCAGAAAAACCCCTCACTTCTTGAAAACCACATCACAGTTCCCCGGCCCTGGGGTCAATTTACCATCCTGCAGGACACCTCGAACTACAAGGTTAAACGCATCGAAGTTATTCCCGGGCGTCGTCTCAGCCTCCAAAAACACCAGCATAGGGAAGAACACTGGACCATTACAGAAGGTCAGGCCCGTGTTACTGTAGGTAAACAAGTTCTGGACCTTGAAAGAAGCGGTGCGGTCTTTATCCCACGTGGAGAACTCCACCGATTGGAAAATATAGGTACCGGCCCTCTCGTACTGATCGAGGTCCAGATTGGCGATTATTTCGGCGAAGACGATATTATCCGTGTCGAGGATGATTTTCACCGAACCTAGGAGCCTGTTCTGCTTGAGACCGCAGGAATTTACTTGAGGTTGAACTGTGTGATACTTTGTTACCCATGGCGACACGATACAAAAGCGTCGAGACAGCCCAGCTTTTACCC
>DYOB01000523.1 GCA_020720765.1 Borreliella garinii | reverse complement strand
TACATAGTCCTCAATTCAATCCCCAAAAATGGAGGAGGACTATGCAAACGGAAAACAGCTCGACCATTGTTGGCCATTTCTCAGTTATAAAAGATCCTCGGGTTACCGGCAGGGTTGACCACAAGCTCATTGATATTATTGTGATTGCTCTCTGTAGCATTATTTGTGGTTGTGATGACTGGATAGCCATCGAAGACTTTGGCAAGACCAAGTACGAATGGTTTAATAAGTTTCTTGAATTGCCCAACGGTATTCCTTCGCATGACACCTTTGGCCGGGTATTCTCGCTTATCGCCCCGAAGCATTTCCAAGAATGTTTCCTCTCCTGGGTGCGCTCCGTGGCGAAAATCTCTGGTGGGGAGATTATTCCAATCGATGGGAAAACGTTAAGAAGATCACATGATTCCAACGCTGGCAAGGCAGCTATCCATATGGTCAGTGCCTGGGCCGCGGGCAACCGCCTCGTGCTTGGACAAGTAAAAACGGAGGAAAAATCCAATGAGATCACGGCGATTCCCGAGCTGTTACGGCTTCTCGATATTAAGGGATGTATCGTAACCATCGACGCGATGGGGTGTCAGAAAAAGATTGCCAAACAAATCATTGAGCAGGGAGGCGATTATGTTTTTGGGCTTAAGGGCAATCAAGGTTCCCTGCTTACAGTGGTTGAGGAAGTCTTCGCCCAAGCCAGCGAGGAAGAATTGAACGGTCCCAAGTTCGATTTTTTCCAGACAGCGGAGAAAGGGCATGGACGTCATGAGATCCGATCCTATTTCACTACGAGCTTTCTCAATATCCCGATTGCTCAAGAATGGGAAGGGCTTAAGACAATCGGCATTGTGGTATCCGAGAAGGAAGTAAACGGGCAAAAAAGCGAAGAGCATCGTTATTATGTCTCCAGCCTTAAAAACAATGCGGAAGGTTTTGCCAAGGCAGTCAGAGCCCATTGGGGTATTGAAAATTCGCTTCATTGGGTGTTGGACGTGGCCTTCCGCGAAGATGACTCAAGAATT
>DYOB01000522.1 GCA_020720765.1 Borreliella garinii | reverse complement strand
TAGGGCTATCCGGTTGACTCTCCCATCTACTATATGTAGTATGAGCGAATGGAGGATTTTCCAAGGACGACGCTTGATTTTGAGTCTTGGTTCGCAACTGAAGAGGATTGTCGCGAGTATCTCTTCCAAATGCGCTGGCCTAACGGGTTCTGCTGTCCTCGATGTGGTAACTGTTCGGGCTGGTATACGGGTAGAGAGTTGTATCGCTGCGGCCGTTGCGATTTCCAGGTGTCGGTGACCGCCGGAACCATATTCCAGGACACCAAGAAACCGTTGAAGCTGTGGTTCAGAGCTATGTGGTACGTAACCAGTCAGAAGCAAGGCATAAGCGCGTTGGGATTGCAAAGGGTCTTGGGTCTGGGTAGCTACGAGACAGCTTGGACGTGGCTCCACAAGTTCCGACGTGCAATGGTTCGACCGGGTCGGGACCGCATTTCTGGGACTGTGGAAGTAGATGAGATCTACATAGGTGGAGTGAAGAAGGGTAAGCGTGGGAGAGGAGCTGATGGTAAAACAATGGTGCTCATAGCCGCACAAGAAGACGGTCGGCGGATAGGCCGAATTCGGCTTCAACGGGTGCCTGACGCATCCGAGGCCTATTTGATACCAGCTGTTAAGATGTGTGTTGAGCCGGGCAGTCTTGTGCGAACTGACGGCTGGACAGGATATTCGTCCTTGTCATCGAACAACTATGTCCATAGGGTGGTTCGCAAGAATGCTGACGTTGGAGACAATCTCTTGCCTCTGGTGAATCGAGTGGCCTCCCTGCTGAAACGTTGGCTGACAGGAACACATCAGGGAGCCGTAAGGGCTTCCCATCTTGATTACTACCTGGACGAATATACATTCCGATTCAATCGCAGGACCTCCAAATCGCGCGGAAAGCTCTTCTATCGACTAGTTCAACAGTCGGTCGAGATAAACCCAGTACCGGTTGCCCAAATCCGAGGCGGAAACCAAAACGAGGCAGACCACAACATCTTGGGGTAACGGGAGACATCCGGATACCCCAAT
>DYOB01000153.1 GCA_020720765.1 Borreliella garinii | reverse complement strand
CTCTAAAATGTTAACGAGGAGTCTTCTTATGATGCGCAGAATGCTATCTATTATGTTTATAGGAGCAGTGTTCGCACTTTTTTCTTTGGGCGCCCAGGAGCCGATTCGAGTGGAGCTTGTTATCACCAACCTTAATTATCAGACGGGCAGAATACAAGGAAGCGACTCTGATGCATTGACTGTTACCCGTGCCCTAGAAAAGGTTGGATTTCAAGTCTCCCGCCACACCGACCTGAACCAAGCGGAACTGACACGGGTTGTAGGCGAATTTATTAGCAGGGTACAACCAAATAGCGTAGCCGCCGTAGTGCTTTTGGGTTACGGCGCTCAGATTCAAGGCCAGCATTATTTTCTTCCCACTGGAGAAAGTATTCAAACGGAACAGCACGCCCGGGAAAAAGGCTATAGTTTGCAGGAGTTATTTCGCCGGCTTAGGCAAGCTCGGGCTTCCAAGGTCATCGCTTTTTTTGACGTCAACCGCCCCTTCCCCTTTCTGAATATGGAGAATCCCGCATCACGGGTTTTTTCCAATGTTCCCAATTCCGGTGGACTAGAAACATACATGGTACTTTCGACAGCGCTTGGTTCCGCTATTACCGAAGGATACAGCGGGTCGGCAATGAGTCTTTTTGCCAGTCAAATAGCCCAGCAAGTGGTTCGTCCAAATACCAAGATTACGGATGTGGGTGAGGCCATTTCTGCGGGTCTTAGCCAAGCTACCAGTGGAAGGCAAGTGCCTGCGATAACCAACTCACTTAAACAAGAATTCATACTGTTAAATCCGTCGACGGCGGCAGAGCAGGCAGTGAATTCCCACCTTCAGCAGCTTGGCCAACGGCAACAAATGTCCCAAGTTGCCGTCTCAAGCATCGACAATGGCCGGACCCGAGCTTTGGAATCCTTAAACAGCACGTTGCAGTCGGAAAGGGAAACCGAGTCGATGCGAATCAGGACAGAGAATGAACGGCGGGCAGCAGAGCTGACAGAGTTCGCAAGAGCGGCTGGCGAAGCAAAGCGAACGTATCATGAGGCTTTGGTAACAAGGCGCACAATGGCGGAAGAGTCCGCCCAATTGCGTGGTGAAGATTTAGCCACTCGGATGCGTATGTACGCGGAAACCCAAAAATCTATCGAAGGTATTCAAAAACTTTTTGACGATAGGGAAGCTCAAACTACCTCCGACATTGATCAAGCCTATCAAAATCACCTGCGCTCCTGGATAGTTCTTCAAACCAAGGAGATTTGGGAAACAGAAGAACAATTCCAGCGCCGTATCCAGGAAAAAAGCAACCAACTTGACCAAGCCAGAAATCAAACAAGGGAACAAGTTTTGGAACCCATCCGACGGACCCGACAGGAACAGCTTTCACCGCTACTCCAAGCGCAGCAGCAATTACTCAGCCAGATTCAGAGCATGCGTTTTTTAACCGGCGGCGAGGAGATTCGTGTGTTAGCTGGAAGCTATGACGCGCAAGCAAAACGTTTGCCTATTACCGCAAAGGTGAAGACAGTTTTGTTTGAAACAGGGGAACTCCATGTAGAAATGGATTTGAGTGTTTCTTCGCGGGGAGCAGGCGACTTTCTGCAGTGGATGCATGGTTTTCAAGCAGGGCTTATCGGTGCTGTGGGTGAATGGGGAGTCAATTGGGTTGACGGCGCTTGGCGTGTCAGGCTGTATAGTCTCGAAATCACCTTGCTTAACAGCTCCAGGCCGAGCAGGCAGGTAACCTTCCGTCATGATTTTCCCTTTGCAATTGAGGTAAACAATCGCGGTAGGTTGGTGAAAGTGGGGGATGGGGCGTAGAGGATGGTACACCAAAAGTTCGTCAAAACCGCAGTCGTTATTTGCTGGCTGCCCTTCCTTTCCTGCACATCCTTTAGTTGGGAAGGTGTGCAAGATTTTTTCACACCAGATGAAGAACCTCCTCAAATTACGGCCATCCGGGCGAAATTCAAAGAGTATTCAACCTGGTCTGTCGGCAATATTTATGAATATACACCCAACGTTGGCAGGCCCTTTCGCGCCGGCAGGATGACTGACCAGGCGCTTACTGCGGGGTTAAACAGGACAAAGTTTGTCCGGTACTTGGCAGGTGTTTCGGAAGACATCGAGATGGATCCGGCGCTTCATAACCAAGCGCAACATGGTGCGGTTCTCATAGCTGCTCATGGCAGATTATCCCACACTCCTCCTCGACCGTCTGGAATGGATGATTCGTTTTATCAGATGGGATATAAAAGTACAACAACAAGTAATATCCATCACACCATCGGCGCAAGGGGAACATTGATCGAATCTGTAATGTCCTTCATGGATGATTCCGATGAGACCAACATCGACCGTGTTGGCCACAGAAGGTGGATTCTCAACCCGCAATTAAAGAAGGTCGCCTTTGGCCAAGCTGATATCGGAGGAGAGCAACCGCAGACATTTATTACCATGCAGGTATTTGACACCAGCGGACCTTCTACAACAAGAGATTCTTTTGTAGCATGGCCCAGCCCCGGGTATTTTCCGTCACAGTTTTTCGGACCCTCGCAGGCCTGGAGCATCAGTTTCAGCCCGGAAAACTTCGACCTGAGCAGGTCCAATCCAAGATTAAAATTGATCCGCTTGGGTGATAACAAGGAATGGGTTTTTAGCCCCTCCCAGCGGAATGCTAGGGGACAGTATTTTGCGGTAGAAAAAAACGGCTTTGGGATTCCTTTCTGCATCATCTTCAGGCCGGAAGGCGGGACCGACCTATTATTCAATAAGAAATACCGTGTAGAGATTCAAGGGATGATCGATAAAAGCGGAAATGCTACACCTGTAAACTACGAGGTTGAATTTTTCTTTTTGATATAATTCTTTTATCCAACCCTATCAACCTAACGTCTTTCGGCTATGTTGCAGGAGGGGGAAGGCCTTCCACCTGGCCTCCGCCGAGTCCGGCTCGACCACCCCCTTCGTGCCACAGCGGGGGGGAACAGTTAAAATATTGAACTAAACCACTGGCGCCGACGGCGCGTCACTGGCCGCTGGCGCGTCGGCACTGCCCCATCGCTCACCCAAACTCTTCTCTGTGCCTCCGCGGCTCCGTGCGAGGCATGTCTTTGTGATTTTTGCGCCCTTTGCGGTCGAATAGGGGAGCGCAAGGGAAGATCTGCGTTCATCTGCGCCATCTGCGGACAAGAGTGGGGTGCGTGTTGGCCTTTTTCTTTGCGATCCATATGCTCTATGCGGTTAACTTGGGGTGTGCGCCGGGGATATATCCCTCCCACTGTTCCCATGCTGATTTCTCAATTCAATTTCATCTCCAAAAAACGAGCCAGGGGGTGTACCCAAATATCCTTGTTTAAAGGGAAAGAGTCCTTCACCGAAGCCACAACAAAGGCGTGCTGAGGTTGGACTATCTTGAGGGTTTCGTAGAATCCCTGGCTCAGTTTCGGAGCAGCGGAAGATTTGATTTCCACAGCAATTCTCTGATTGCCCTTTTCCAGAATAAGATCGATTTCGGCTCCGCTGGAGGACCGGTAAAAGTTGGCTTCATGCCTGGGATAGTGCTGCAGAATGCTTTCGATGACGGTGGACTCGAAGCTGGCTCCGAGTATGGGATGGCCTAAGAGTCCGTTGAAATCTGTAATGCCCAGCAGGGTGTGGACAAGGCCGGAATCACGTATATAGACCTTGGGGCTTTTAATAAGACGCTTTTTTGTATTGGTAAAAAAAGGCGGTAGTCTGCGAATTACAAAGGCTCCCTCCAGAACATCCAGGTAATGCTTGATAGTGGGAACACTGAGGCCCATGGAAGCGGCCAAAGTGCTTTGATTGAGAAGGCTGCCGTGGCTGTGGGCCAACATCGTCCAAAACCGCCGTAGGTTCGGGGCCGGTATTCGGAATCCCAATTGCGGAAGGTCCCTTTCCAGGAAGGTTCTGATATAATTGACACGCCATTCAAAACTCATTTCCGGGTCCAAGAAATAACTTTGGGGATACCCCCCCTGTACCCAGAGTTTTTGAAAATCCCCTGCCTCCGAAGCCGAGAAGGGTCCGACTTCCAAATAGGCTATTCTTCCAGCCAGGCTTTCGGAACTTTGCCGGATTAAATCCTGCGAAGCCGACCCCAAAAGGAGTAATTGTCCCGGTCGGTTGGTTTTGTCCAAGTAGGGACGGAAGAGTGTAAAGATACCCGGCAGTCTTTGCACCTCGTCAAAGCAGATGAGCTTATCATGGTTGGCTTCCAAAAAGGCCAGGGGATCTTGGAGCTTGGCCAAATCACGTGGGTCTTCCAGATCCAGATAAAGCGAACCGGGGTAGGATTCCAGAATTTTCTTAGCCAGGGTGGATTTACCCACTTGGCGGGCCCCCAAGAGGGCCACAGCGGGGAAGGTGGATAAGTGTTTATGAATGTTCTCTTCCAGATAACGACATAAATAGCCTTGCATATTTAAAGTATAGCATTAAAATTACAAATCTAAAAGGGGTTAAACCCAGCCAAAGTATAATAACCGTCCGCCAATACAGCAGAACGAAGTGAGGCCAGTGGTTAAAAATTCTTCAATTTAGACAGCCACTCCTTCCATGGTAGCACCTGCGCAAAGTCCAGGGTCCACGGTTCGGGAGCAGTGCAGACAACATAGCATTCCACACCGGGGTAGTCTTCGCGGAAGGATCGCAATCCGCTCAGGTCGGACTTGTCGATTTCCGGCCGGCTTTTTACTTCCACAGCTGCTTTTGGCACACCGTCCTGATCCAGAACCAGATCCACTTCGGCTCCGTTGTTGGTCCTCCAATAGTACATACCCAGGGAAAGCTGGCCGTAATGAATTCTCTTGCGCGTCTCCTGGATCAAGTATTGCTCAAAAAGCCGACCTCGTGTGGCGGCGTCCAGCGGGCCGGACAGGCGGTGGCACAAGGCGTTAGTTACGCCATTGTCAAAGAGGTAAACCTTGGGATGGCTCACCAGCCGCTTGGTGGGACTCTGCCGCCAGGCCGGCAGCCGGAAAGCAATCAGGGTATCTTCCAGAATTTCATAGTAGGATTGGACGGTCCGGTGGGGCAGGGCGCATTCCTTGGCTAAAGAACTGAAGTTGACAATCTCGGTACAGTAAGCGGCGCTCAAATCCAGGAATCGTATAAAACCGCCGAGGTTGCGCACCAGAGCCTCCATCTGGATTTCTTCCCTTAAATAAATTTCCG
>DYOB01000521.1 GCA_020720765.1 Borreliella garinii | reverse complement strand
CAAAGAACCCTTTGATATCGGCGTCGATGATGTGATTGATAGGCTTGGTCATTATTATTTTGTCCAGCCTATCCAATGCCTGGTGACAGCTCCGGTGCGGTCTGAATCCATAGGAGAAATCAAGGAAGTCTACCTCATAGATCGCTTCCAGTATCCGGGCCACGCCGTTTTGTACCACTTTGTCTTCAATAGACGGGATACCAAGTGGGCGGAGCTTCCCGTTTGCCTTGGGAATGTATGTCCGTCGTACCGGCTGCGGTTTGTAGGCTTGCCGTTTCATTCGCTCCACAAGACCACGCAGATTCTCATCAAGATTCTCGCCATACGCCTCTACGCTGATTCCGTCAATGCCCGCCGCTTTACCACGCTTGAGCATTCCAAAACACTCTTTCAGGTTTTCGACATTCAGTAGATACGCCGCATTGTTGATTTTACACGAGCTGTCCCCTTTGGCAATTTCGGTTATGAGGTTTAGTTTCGTCTGCATGGTTTTGCTGTCTCCTGTACAGTCCACGTTTCCCCCGTACCTATTGGTACGCCGCCTCTCCATTGTACCGCTGGTCCCTTCGAGTGAGCTTTGTGCTCTCGCAGGCCGTTGCCCTGTTACGCCTCTACTATGAACCAGTCCGACTCCCGAACGGTCGTCTCCCCGGCCTCTCCTTTCCGGATTGTGCCGCGGATATCCTGTTTCCAGAAAACCGTCCGGGTCTCCCAAGTTCCTGTACCTTCCATTCATAGTCATACCACGGACTCAGACCCCGATAGAGAAAGGAACTTCTCACCATGATGAAGCTTCTTTTGTTGCCTTCCAGCACATGAAAACTGTCGGCCTCTATGACGTTGAAAATTACGGGGCTCAATACCTTCACTTGCGTTGCGGTCTGACTACTCCCTTCCAGCGGCTTCATTGTGTTCGTTACCTTGCACAATGCGCTTTGGGTGGCAGGTTGCTGGTTAGGCTTTACCTGCGTTGGACTTAAACCAACAAGAACATACAAGCTTTCTTGGCGCACTCAT
>DYOB01000520.1 GCA_020720765.1 Borreliella garinii | reverse complement strand
TTTCGCCATTAGATAAATCGCTTTGTATGGTCCCCAGGTAGTCCTTTGCAAGGCTGGATCCCTTGATAAGCTGCATTTTATTTTCTCTTGCCTCCGGCATATTGGGAGCCATCAAGATAAGATATAGTGATTGCTCTTCGTTTAATAAAAACTCTTCTATCTCTCGACCTTGTCTTCCTGTTTTCCGTTTAACAATAGTAGGTATAACCCCAAACTCTTCGAAGTCCGATATATACCTTTTAACCAGTCCCTTTAACGCCCTGTGTGAAACTCCAATCAAGATACTTAACGACCATGTACCAATGAGCAAGGCCTCATTATTACTACTCATGCCAGCACCTCCTTGACTTCTTGAGCGAACCACTCACCCCTGATTCTAAAGCGTGAGCATTCTTTGTGCAGGGTTGTTTCTGACTGGTGCTTTGGCAATCCAGCCCGCTTACTGTAAATCAATGTCAGGTCATCGGCATTGCCAATATTCAACTCTTTAATCCTCCTTTCAGGATTGTTTGAAATGCCGATTTTTACCCGTCCTTGAGAGTCAACAGTGGCATAAACAAATTTCACATCTATATTGTCATTGTCGAAAGACGACAATGCTTTAAGAACCGATACGATGTCGTTTTTCTTGATTATACCCTTTGTTAAACTTACATTTCTACGGCTGTTTGTAAGAAGCGACACGGCCAATGCTATTTGTCCAAAGTTCAGCATATACTCTTCCCAATGACGGCCCCGTTTACTTCCAGAAGTGGAAATAAATATTTCAACCGGCCCTAATTCTTCAAAGTCTGCTTTATACTTAACAACCAGCTTTTTTATCGCTCTATGCTCTACTCCCAGCCCTTGCGATAATAGCCTTGTCCCCGTCCTCAAATCTGTCCCTTCAACTTCCACCACCTGCTGTTCCATTTGCTCACTCCTGTTTAATGTTTAGCCAACATATTTAGTATATATCTCTACATTAAACATTTACTGAAGAAAAAGCAATCAATCCTCACCGATTCATCTTAATCCA
>DYOB01000519.1 GCA_020720765.1 Borreliella garinii | reverse complement strand
CAAAGGCACTAGAAAAGCTACGATCATTTTTCTTCTTGTCGAGTAGACATATAGTCCCTCTCTTATTCATAAAATAAGTGAGAAGACTTACGCCCCTCACGGAACCGTACGTGCGGTTTTCCCGCATACGGCTCTTCGGTACTATTCACGTCAAACGCCATAGAGTGTGTAAAAGTCATGATGAATCTTTGGCTGAGGTAGTTCATGTCTGTTGAGGTATTCCTTAAAGGTATCCCAGTTGAAGCTCTTCTTCTGGCTCCGTCTGTTCAACCATTTGTATGTCAACCTTACAGCCAAGTAATGGAATTTACTGATGCTCCTGAAATTTCCGCTGACTCCATAATATCGGTAGTGTCCTGCCAGCTTCGCTTTCAGTATTTTCCACCAGTCCTTCACCAGAGCCAGATTTCTGATTCCCTTCAACCAGAGATTCAATTCTTTCAGCTTTGCCGCCATCTTCTTTCTGTCAGTCTTGCGTCCGAGCTTGAAAAACCCTTTCCTTGACTTGTCCACAAAGTGAGTAAAACCAAGGAAGTTGAACGTTGCTGGTTTCTCGCCCTTTGCTTTCGCATTGGCAACCGAGTACCGTCCAAATCCAATTATCCGGGTCTTTTCTTCTGCCAGTTCCAAGTTAAACTGGCGTTCCTTCAGCAATCTGTGGATCAACTCGGCTTCGTCCTTGTATTGCACGCAGATCACAAAATCATCAGCGTATCGGACAATTTCCACAGCACCTCGGCACTGGGGTTTTATAACCCGTTCCATCCACAAATCAAGCGCATAGTGCAGGTACACGTTGGCGAGGATCGGGGAAATGATACCACCTTGGGGCGTGCCCTTGCCGGTATCAAACACCTTTCCTTCCTCCATATAGCCGTTTTTCAGAAACCGGGCGATTAAGCGCAACAGGTTTGGATCACTGATTCGGTGCCCCAGGAACTTCATCATCCAGTCATGATTCACATTGTCAAAGAACCCTTTGATATCGGCGTCGATGATGTGATTGATAGGCTTGGTCATTAT
>DYOB01000518.1 GCA_020720765.1 Borreliella garinii | reverse complement strand
TTGTCACAAAGTTTGATATCGCTGAAGAACACTGCATGAAGACTACCATTTGCACAGTGGGTGGGGATGGGACGGCATATGGGGGGCTTGGCCTGTCGAACATATACAGTTATGGGGATAATTTCGAGGAAACGACCAGGCTGAGCTTTGTTGTGGCAGATGGGTCAGGTCTTATAAAGTTATTTGCAACAGACGTGCCGGGAGAGCTTTTTTATGTTTATAAAGACTCAAACACAAGCGGTGGGTTCTGTAACTTATACAGATCAGTGGATTACGGGGCTACATCTGAAAAAGTGTTGGCGCTTGGAGACAACGCAGGAACACAAATTAACGGTGTGTACGTTTTACAGTGCGGTTTTGTCGTGGCGACAATCGGCGGAGTACGTACTTATTTAGTGGCAGAGTATAATGTAAATGCCTCAAGGACGCCTGGAGGAACAAACGATAAAGTAAGGCTTTTCAGCTCGACAACAGGAACGTTCGGTTCGTGGACTCCAATAATGACATGGAATACAGCGGGATCACGTATCATAATCCATGTTCATGCGGTGAAGGTTGACCCTTACAGTGGCCTCATTTACATCTTATGCGGTGACACAAACGCCGAATCTGCCATCATCCAATGGGATCCCAATGTTGGGACATGGGTAGACAACATATCACATGCCGCCCTTGCACTACGTGATGGGTTCGAGGTGATTCATGGCGACCAATCTTGCAGGGCGATAGATATACTATTTACTGAGAATTACAACCATTGGGCCGCAGACACCACGGCACCGGGTGTGAGCTCCGGAATATGGCGATCCAATAAAGATTTATCGGGAAAGACACAGCGGGTTAACGGAGCCACCATGTTCCCCAACGTACATGAGGGCTGGTCAGGGGTTGTGACCGACAGCGGCAAAATACTTTTGACCACAGAACCAACCACAGACGCAGCAGACAGACAAATAAGAGTATTTGAAAGCGCAGATGATGGAGACTCATATAGTATTGTCGGCTTGTTCGGTACATTGGCGGG
>DYOB01000517.1 GCA_020720765.1 Borreliella garinii | reverse complement strand
GGGTTAATAAGCTGCAATGCTATCCTCTGTGGTACTCTGTGCCAACTTTGTGACACTCTGTGTAACTGTTTTTTATCGCTATACGGAGAGTCCATAGAATCAAACAGTTGCCATTTGAAAAGCAACAGCGCATAATATAGGATACCACCAAAAAACATACCCCTATGTGCGGAAGATATATACAAGTGAAAAATGTACAAATCGTTGAAGAACGGTTCAACGTGAAAGTACCCGAAGGGGTGGAACTCACTCCCAACTTTAATGTATCGCCGGGCGATTATGCCCCGGTAATAACAAACTTGCAGCCCAATCAGGTGCAACTGTTTCAATTTGGGCTTACCCCTTTTTGGGCCAAGAAGCCTATGTACCTTTTCAATGCCCGGTCCGAAGGTGACCGGAATCAGGAAAACGACCCCAATTATACAGGCGGAAAAGACATCATCAATAAACCGGCTTTCCGGAAGCCCATACGCAGCCAGCGGTGCCTGGTCATTGCCGATGCTTTTTACGAAGGTACCACCACCGATAAGCTCAACAAACCTTACGTGGTTTACCTTAAAGGAAAGCAGGGACCGTTTGCTTTTGCCGGAATTTGGGATACCTGGGCCAATAAAGAAACCGGGGAAGAGATCAACTCGTTTGCTATTATCACCACCGTAGCCAACAGCCTGATGCAACTGATACCGCACCACCGGTCGCCCATCATTTTGCCCCGAAGCCGGGAACAGGCATGGCTTAAAAGCGAAAAACCCCTCACCGACATCACCCGGATGCTGGAACCCTATCAAGGGGAACTGATGAATGCTTATCCGGTGGCCAACCATGTAAAAGACCCCAAGGTAAAAAGCAAAGAGTTGATTATCCCCATGGGTCAACCGCTAGCCCCCGACGAAGGATTTAAGGAAAACGTAACGCTTGAACTCCACGGAATGGGGCATTATAAACGAAAGTAATTCATTTTTTCATTAGCCCATTGGTTCATGAGTCCATTTGCTCATTATTTAATGGTCACATGGGCTAATGAGCTAA
>DYOB01000516.1 GCA_020720765.1 Borreliella garinii | reverse complement strand
CCTATACACAAGTTGGCGATTCTGTCAAATATGACTTAGCGGAAACTAAAGTTTAGGCAATGTCAGTTTATTAGCCATTTTCTATACCCACAAAATCTTAATCTGACCATCCAACGGCTTGAACTCATTATCCCCTGTGACCAAATCCGCTTTTTTCATCTTTGTTAATGCGGCGGCAAAAGCATCCGCATACGACATCTTGTTTTGCGATTTGAAACGCGCCGCCTCCTGCGTTAATTCCCAATCCACATTCTCGAATTGAATTCGCAAATCACTGAGCATTTTCACGCCAGCGTTTGCTTCTTCTTCTGAGACTTCCCGCGCCAACGTGTACCAAACTTCCCCGACGTTGACCACGCTCATGTAAATGGGAATTTGTTCTTCATGCGCAGTGGCGATCAATTCTTCAACCTGTTCCGCTGAAGGTTCGTCTTCAAGGTAGGCAATCACCGCCCAACTATCTAATACGTATGCTTTCGCCTTCTTTGCCATATTACAACTCCCTTTCGCGTTTCTTATCCGCCATCAATGACTTCATTAATCCCTTGCCCTTATACTTTCCACGCAGGCTATGAATGTACTCACGGGTTACGGGGGTAAGGATGATCTGCCTGGTTACGGCATTCACGTCAATTTGAAGATGTGTTCCGTCCTTGATTCCCAATTGCTTGCGAATTTTGGATGGGATGACAACCTGCCCCTTTGAAGTGGCTACAGTTTCCATTTTTGTTCTCCTTTAGTAAATCTTATAAAGAGTGTACCAAAGAACAAAAAGTAAGTCAATGTATAAAAGTATGAAATTCTACAGAAATTCGGTTTTTCTATCTCAATCCACCGTCAGCATCTTTGACAAATCCCTCGGGGGAATCGGAGTAACACGCAGACCTGACAGGTTTCATCGTGGCGCGAGTCTGTCGGACTTCTCCGCGTCGCGCTGTACTCAGTCAATCGGGATTCGGTGGAAACCTGTCAGGACTAACGACAAATCCGTTTTGATCCGTGAATCCGTGACAGAGTCCGTTTACCTAA
>DYOB01000515.1 GCA_020720765.1 Borreliella garinii | reverse complement strand
CTAATGAATAATAATTTCTTTTCGTTACTAATAGTAATTCTCTCGGTGTCAGGTTGCGCCGTCTCGTCTGACATGGCTACACAGGTAGAATCTAAATTCCGAGTTGCTGTATTCGGTGACAGCATCAGTGCGGGTATCAATGCCGAAATCAATATTCAAAGGCCGTCCTCCGGCTGGGTAGATTATTGGATGGATTACCCTTTATCGAGCGACCTCAGCCCAGTTAGTATTTTTGGCGAAGGTGCGGGTGTACGTAATTTCTCGTGGCAGGGAACCCGAATCCCCCAATGGATTCCTGATGAGGCCTTGGAACCTGTTCTTGCGTATCAACCCCCAACTCATTGTTGTCATGATAGGCGGCAATGACCTTCTTTGTGCTGTGAACGATGCGGATTTCGGCGAGCAGTAACAACAGAGCTTGAGTGAAAAGCTCAACCGGCTCCTGACAAAAGTGAAAGAAAGATTTCCAGGTGTGTGGGTTCTCGTCCTTGGTTACTACGACCTCTTCGACGAAAGGAGTGCAGAACTCCCTTCACAGTTGGCGCACCTGAGAGGAATATCCGAATGGACTAAGATTTCCAATAGAATTCTTGAAACCCATGCCCAAGCCCAGGGCTTTGAATTTCTCGATTTGCGCCCTATATTTTTAGACCACGCTTATGGCGGGGAACTGGGCGGTATACACCTCGACCCCACTTATGTAAGACTTCCGCTGAGGTCCTTCGATATTCACCCTGGAACACAAGGGCACAAGGCGATCGCCGAAGCGATGGGGGCTTATTTTTCAACTCATCCTGGAAAACTATCGACCCACTGAATCTTGAAATCGCCGAAGCTGGTCACGATTTGAATTTTGTAGTCGGGAAAACTATCGACGATTTCCCATTTTCCCGGGCTGTCGGCAAAGCTTGAAATTTTTGAACCTTAAGGTCGGGAAAAGACGACACAACCTCAACCTTGTAGTCGGGAAAGGAATCCACTAGCTGGATTTTTCCATAGATACTTTTAACGTCCGCCATAATATCCTCCTT
>DYOB01000514.1 GCA_020720765.1 Borreliella garinii | reverse complement strand
AACAAAGTATCACACAGTTCAACCTCATGCAAATTCCTGCGGTCTCAAGCGCAACAGGCTCTTAGAATATTTTCATACAGACACTATCGAAATCGAGGTTTTTGTTTGGAACAAAAACGCCTTGATGTTTTATAAAGCCATGGGTTTTATCGCACGGCTTACATCCATGCGCTATACCCGGCGGTAGAAGTCGCTTATTAAAAAGTTTTACTTTCTCCGGATTGCCACCAATGTCAGGTCATCGGCAAGGCGTCCGCTATGGCGTGCAAGATCTCCGTCTTGAGCCCATTTGAACACAGTGTCGCGGAGAGTTGATAATAATTCCTTCACTGGAAGAGCGCAATGCCTTTTTAAGATCGCTTCTGCACGTGACAGGTCAAATTGAAAATCTTCCCTGTTTTTTGCCTCGATAAGTCCATCGGTGTACAAAAGTAAAACATCCCCGCTTTCCATCGAAAACTCCCCGACAGATTCGGAAGAATCGATATACTCTGAAAGTCCTAGAAAACCGGTGTGGCTGACCATTTCATTAAGATGGTGCACCTTTTTGTCTGAGGTTTTGTAAAATAGCCCTATTTCGTGTGTACCGGCGTGGATTATCTTTCCGTTGCGTTCTACCATCAGAATCTTCGTCATGAACTTGTCGGAACCGATTCGGTCGCGGTTGATTTCGCAGAGTACCTTATTGATAATATCGTAAATCACCTGGGGAGCCGGTTCTTGGGAATACTTCATATGGGTTTGGACAGCTCCGTGGAAGGCTGCAAGTTCAATAAGGGCAGTGATTCCCGAAGCAAGGCCGTGTCCTGACACATCGCCGATCCCGATAAAATTACCCAGGGGTGTAGCCAATATCTCGTAAGAATCTCCCCCGACTTCAGTGGCTGTTTCCATGAGTGCTGCAACCTCG
Organism: Borreliella garinii; assembly: GCA_020720765.1. Taxonomy (GTDB): domain Bacteria; phylum Spirochaetota; class Spirochaetia; order JABEVK01; family JABEVK01; genus DYOB01. The sequence continues at coordinate 123 of DYOB01000514.1, read as the reverse complement.
TACCCTGGCAACTCCATATTCTTTGGTAGGATGGAACTCTGTATATGCCGGGCAATATCCATTTCCTTGTCCAGCCGTATCGAATGGATTTCCTTTTTCTTACGGGATTCCTCTTCGCGAAGA
>DYOB01000513.1 GCA_020720765.1 Borreliella garinii | reverse complement strand
GATCCATATGGCGAGCCGTTAGCGGCAGCAGGGAGCACAGGCTTTGTGGGGTATGATGTTGGCAATCATCCAGCGAATCATCTCGTTATCAGTGAAGTCGGGGCAAATTACAAATCAAAAACTGGTTGCGATTATGTAGAAATCTATAATCCAACCAATTCTGGTATTTCTATCAATGGATGGTCTGTACAACGCGGAAGTGGTACCCCAGGAACAATAACAAAAGTGGCTATGCCCAATATTAGTATAGCTGCCTATTCGTTTTTCCTTGTGACAGACAATGATTGGGATACCGACACTTGCAATGCGGCGGGCGGCGGCATAGATGCAGACTATAAGCACTCTTCGGATTTGGTAATAAATGCAGATGACGTAGTGTTTTTAGTTAATGACAATACAAATGTATCTGACTGCAGTGATACTAATATTGTCGATAAAATAGCTTTCGACACAAATACCTGTCGTGAAGGGTCTGGAGGTGCACCAGATCTTCCTGATGGCTCATCGGTAGAAAGAAAAGCATACCAGGCTTCAACGGCATCGTCAATGACCACGGGAGCAGATGTGACGAAAGGTAATGCAGAGGACAGCAACAATAACGGCTTTGACTTTTTGCAACACTCAGGGAATCATTATCCGCAAAACAGTGCATCTTCGGCTGAAACACCATAGGCGCGCCAAACTGATAAAGAGCAAGGCCTCCCCTGGCGGCTCATCTCGTTCTGCGCATACTTCGACTTCGCTACTTCGTCCACTTCGTGACAGTACAGGTCAGCACCGAAGGTACTACGCTCAATGAACGGAACTCAACGTAAACTTCCACCGCTCTTTTGGAGGCTCAAGGGCACCGCCCTTGAGAACTCAGAAGGGAAAGACCACCGTGGCGGCCGCTTGGTAGGTAACAAAACGGGAGTATGAGACATAATATACCGAACGCTTGGTAGGTAACAAAACGTGAGTATGAGACATAATGCGACGGACGCTTGGTAGGTAACAAAACGTGAGTATGAGACATAATGCGACGGACGCTTGGT
>DYOB01000152.1 GCA_020720765.1 Borreliella garinii | reverse complement strand
GTGTAGGTTGGGAAACGACGACACCGACTAAAACTTGCAAATAGGTGGAATTAGCGTTGGAACCCTTGAGGTTAACCCAAAAGCCTCCAGTAAGGGTTTCGTTGGAAACACGAACATAGTACTCGGGCAAAAAATACCCGCCTTCAAGAATCGATTCACTCTGTCCTGTCCACTCAAAACTCAGTTTAGGTTCTCCCAGCTTTTGTTCAAGTGCAAGGCTCGCCACCAAATCTTCGTCGAAGTAGGGGGCCCAGCAACCTGCCCAGGCGAGAGTCAGAAAAGGAAGGAGTTTTTTTAGAACGACCACGTCAAACCTCCGTATAATATGGGAATCTGGAAAATGCCGATGGGTGTCCCGACCACACTTAAACGGTTTTTATTCTCTGCGTACTCGGCATACTCGCTGGGGCCAATGTAATGGTGAATCCGAAATTGAACCGTGAGAGCTAAATTCGACGCGAAATTCCATTCCGCACCGGCTTGGTAGGTAAACTGCAGAAACCCCATCGAGTCCAGGCGCGGGCCTAAACCTTCGGGCAGCCAGATCCTTGGGCCTAATTCCAAACCCACAAAAGGACGCAGGAACACATCGCTGTCTGTAAAGTAGTAGCCATATCCTAAAAATGGTATCAAAAGCGGAAAGGACGCATCGGGAGGCTCATCAGCGTATTCACCGTAGCCCTCCGTACTGAGAATCCAACCCAAGATATACTGCTGGAGTCCGACGCTCGCGTACATCCTGTCGGAGTAGAAATGCCACTTGCCGGTGAGGGTGGGGTACTGCCCCATAATCAACCCCGCTTCCATAGTCCACTGACGCAGGGGTTTTTGGTCGAGTTCCACCACCAAGCCATTTTGCAAAGCTGCAACGGTACTCTGAATGGGTACGCGTTCCGGGTGCGCGGCTCTAAAAGAGTAAACTCCGGGAACCCGGAGGGGAAAAGAGGCTTCGCTGTTCTCTCCGACGGTCACGGCTTCCTCAGCCAAGCCGGTTATAACCGTACCCGGCAGGGCTTTCATTTTCACCTGGGCACCTTGCATTCGCCCGATGTTCTCGTCGAGACTGCGAACGAGAGGGACCCAAAACGAGGAGGCTAGAATTCTTGCGTCGGGGGTTTGTGCGGTCCAGGTCCCATCACCCAGCTTGTCTCCCGAAACCGCTTCGGTGAGGGTAAAGCGAACCGAGGCATTGCCGGCGGAAACACTGATATTAACAGAGACAATGAGGTCCATCTGGTTACGGCGAGCCCATTCCAGCAGTTCAAGGTTGCCTCGATCCGCTGGCAGAATAAACAGCACAAGGCCCTTTTCCCCCAGAGCGGAGTATAAACTCGATTCCCAGGTAGCTTCACCCGAATAAGCCACCACCACCCTGGGCGCGGTTTGGTAGGGGCTGGATAAACTCATCAGTAAGAGAAGGAATGTGCTCATCTTACCACCATGCCCTTAACCTGTAAAGTTTTCCGCTATTCTCGTCGTAAGCCAACCACTGTCTGTCCTCCACGGAAAAACCTAAGGGGATAAAACCATCGGGCAAGGTGATGCTGTCTGCCTCGGTTGCACCGTTTTCTGGTTTGTAACGAATGATTTTCTTCTCGTTATCGTTACGGTCGTAGACTACTGGGCCGTCGGTGGTGATCCAGACACCACCTTCACCATCGGTTTTGTACACCGGGAAACCCGAGTAGGTGGATGTGAAAGGGGCTGGATTATTATCACTAACGAAATACACAGAGCTTGCAGAGGTATAAAATCCCACCTGGCCAACGGCTGTGCCTGTTCCGCCAAAACCGGCTACGAGAATAGCCACCCTCCCGTCACTCAGGTTGGCGGCCTGTTTGATGGTGCCTTGGTCCCGAGTGAAGGATAAAGAGGTGTACTGGTTATTAAGATTTGTGCCAGCTGTCCAAGTTCCACTTTTATTCTCTACCGTCACGAATTTAATTTCATTTGGCGTAATATCATGCTGAGCCAAATGTACGTAGTTAAAAGTACCTAGTGGTGCATTATAGGCAAATTGACTGCCATTTTGCCCAAGAGCAGTGGAAGTAAAGGTGTTTATTTGTAAAATACCGCTGTTTACAGCCCACTCTGTATTTCCAGAAGCCCACCCATTAACACTTTCGTAGAGAAAAGGGGACTGGGTATGACTTGGATCAATATTTTCTTTCCAGCCTTGGTATCCTAGGCTGGACCTATCCAGAGCTATTACACCGATATGTTTTCCCCCGGTATATGGAACATCCATGTGTACAAAAACCCAGTCTTTATCGTAACGTGGAAGGGGCATCCACCCAGCCAAAACATCAAACTCCGAGTACCCCAGATTATCCATTTCCCCTTTCAAATCCATCTCCGCTTCCACAAAGGGCAGCCAGGCTGGGAAGTCGTCGGGCAAAAAAAGTCCGCAGGTAGTGAGCGTTGCAAGGGTGAGAAAAGCTAAAAAAGTGCGTTTTACCATTTCAGGTAGCCTCCGAGGGTGATCCATGGCGGACCGTTTTCTGTGGCAAACCCTGGGGACAGGAGCCCGCCCGCGTCTAAAACATAGGGAAACCGGGTTTCTAGGAAAATGGCGAAGGAACTCAGGTTCCATTCCAGGCTGAACCAGAAGGGGTCCACGGTAAAATCGTTGAATATTTTCCAGCCGGATTGGTAGGCTAAAAAGGTTTGAAGGGTGGAAACACCAATGCCGGCTGCAAACCTGAACACGTAATCTTCCGGAAAAAACAGATATGCCCCTGCGTGGGCCCGAATTTCATCGTGGTAGATGGGGACAGCCCCGCCTTTAAAGGGGTATTGGAGCCAGAGCGACACATCTGAGCCGAAAAAAACCCTGTCGGGGAAAAGGTTATAACGGTAGGTCGCACGGCCACCCTGGCGGGTGGGACTGATTCCGACGCCCAAACTGTGGTAGGACCAAACATTCAAGGACGGAATATCAACGGTCATGGGCTCGGGTGTTAGGAGAACAGAGATTTCCCTGGACCAACGGCCTTCTTTTTCTGCCTTTACGGTGACAGCCGAATTGACTTCAAAAGGAAAGTAGGCGGCTTCAAGTTTGCCGTCCTGGATGGTACCCAGACTGCGGCGGCCAGCTCCCGTACCCATCCAGATTTCAGCACCTTCGTCTTGTGAAAGGAAGATAAGGGCATATTCCACAGCTCCTTCCAGGGTAAACCGGTCTTGGTTTGAAGCGACAGACTCCGCTAGTTGTTCGACGGCATCGTTCATGAAAGTTTCTGCAAGGAGGCCCGGGAAGATAACACGGTTCACAGAAAAAAGTTTTGCCCCATCCTTGGGGTCAATCAGTTCAAGACGGAACAGAACACGGTTTTCTACGACCTCGGTTGTAAGTTCGATAAGATAATCAGCCTGATTCTCGCTTATAGGACGCAGGCTCACCTTTGCCATGGCTTGACCTATCTGCGCTCTGAGGTAACGGTCGATCTCGGCATTGGCTGAATTCGCAGGGGGAACCCGACCCTTCACGTAAAAACCCTGGATTTTGGGGGCTGTTGGTCGGGGCGTAGCGGGTTGCTGGGCAGGGAGCACGATGGTGAAAAAGGCCATAAAAATTGCGGCTAACTTTCTCATTTTTCTGTTTTTACCTCCACACCATTCCAGTCGTCGGGGAGCACTGCGTGTTCGTTAGCTTGGCAACGCTCGAACATTTCCTTGGAATGGGGGTCCCCCTCTCCAATCTGGTGGTAAACTTCCTTAAAGAGCAGGGCGGCGTCGCGGAATCTTCGGGCGTAGTAGAGTTCCATGGCCTGGTTGTGCTTTTTCCATGCTGATAATTGTTCAGCCGTGAGACCCCTGGCGGAAGTGTAGATTTTCACACCCTTCTTCTTGCCTTTCACGGCAATGGAGTCGACAAGCCGGACGGGGGTGGACGGATCGAGGGCTTCCTGAAGGAATTCAGAGAAAATCAGAGCCTCGTGGTAGGGTTTTGTCTGGCCTTCGAGCCGGCTGGCTAAGTTCACCATATCTCCTATCACAGTATAGTCCATTTTTCTCTCGCTACCAATATTTCCAACCGTGACCAACCCGTAATTGATACCGATGCCGATTTTAAACTCCGGAGCGCCTTTTTTTACCTGGTCCGCATTAAAAACAGTCAGAGCGTCGATCATATCCAGGGCCGACTCTAAGGACTGTTGGGCGTCGTTATCATGGGCGATGGGCGCACCATAAAAGGCCATAATGGCGTCTCCGATATACTTATCCACGATTCCGCCGCGCTCCATGATGATTTCCACCATGGAACCGAAATAGCGGTTGAGCGACAGCACGAGTTCATCGGGGGCCATGCTTTCAGAAATGCTGGTGAAACTCCGGATATCCGAAAAAAGCACGGAAAGCACCCTGTTTTCTCCGACGAGCATCCCTTCCGGGTTTTGGAAGAGCTTGTCGATAACATCCTGTGGTACATATTTCTGGAAAATCTGCCTGATTTTACGCTCTTTCCTCTGCGCGAGGACCGCTTCGAGGGCGTAGCGTTTGATTTGGGCGTAGGCTCTTTCGAGCTCTTTAATCATAAGGTTAAAGGTGTGGCTCATTTTGCCCACCTCGTCGTTATATTCAACGTTGACCGAGGTCGTCATATCGCCCGAGTTGATCACCTCTTCCATGGCCTTAGCCACACGGACTATGGGACCCGTAACCTTCGAGATAAAAAACAGAAGGAGCATGGTTGAAAAGAGGACAGCCGCAGCAAGGATGATTATCGTCGCCCAGGTGATGCTTTCGACATCTGCTAAAAAGGTGCGCCGGTCCTCGGTGACAAAGACCCTCCACTGGAAGGGTTCAAAGACAAAACCCACGGCCATGCGTTCCGTTCCCCCGAGGTTGAGCGTCTGTAAATCTTTCGACAGGTCGCCTTCCGTGAGAGCCTTGAGTTTCTCCTGGTCGCCGGGTGCAGGCTCCCAGCGCGGGGAAGACTGGAATCCGAGTGCGCCGTCGGCCTCCACGGCGAAGATCGACTCGGTCGTTCTGCGGGCTATAGTCTGTGCAAAGCTGGCTACGCCGGCCTTTGCGGCGTCCACCATTTCCGGCCTTCCCGCCAGTCCGTTCTGGAGGAGAAGGCTCCACTGACTTTCGGCGTATTTCTTGAGTTCGAAAGCCTTAAAATCCAGGAATTCCGCCGCAACACGGGTCACCGCGCGGGCCGCCATCGTGTATGCCGTGACTCCCACAAGGACAAGCGACCCCGCAAGCACCGGCAAGATAACCGAGAGAAGTTTTGAGCGTATGTTCACAGTAACATTCTAATGGAGGAAGTGGAAAAAAGCAAG
>DYOB01000151.1 GCA_020720765.1 Borreliella garinii | reverse complement strand
TATGTATAATGAACAAGGAGAACCCATGCGAAAAAGTCTGTTGAGTGTTTGGTTCGTTTTATTTCTGGTATTGTGTCTGACCCCACTGAATTTGTCTTTTGCCACAAGCGACCCCAACGATGCGCCGGGCAGCAAGGACCCGGAGCTTTTCTCCAGGATGACCGGGTTTCATATCTATCAGTCCGAAGTCATGGAGTTTGGCCGGTATGAATTCCAGGTGGGGCCCGGCAAGACGGAAAAAATAGAAGGGCGAACGACTTTGGTGGTTTATTATGCCAACGATGGGATTGCCCTGCCCAGCGGTCTTCAGATCACCCGAAATTATGTCAATGCCGCCAATGCCGTTGGCGGGGAGCAGGTTTATGCCTTTGAAGACGGTGGTACAGAATATTCCATCATCCGGGTCATTAAGGAGGATAAGGAAATCTGGGCTGAAGTATCCGGGGCAAACAATGGGATGTACAATGTCCGCATGGTTGAAAAACAGCTTATGAAACAGGATGTGGTTGCCAATGCCGAAGCCTTGTCCGGCAGCATTAAGGAAACCGGTCGGGTGGCGGTTTACGGCGTTTATTTTGACACCGGAAAGGCTGACCTGAAACCCGAATCCGGGCCGGCCCTGGCCGAGATCGTCAAAATGCTCAAGGCTGACGCCAACCTGAAAATTTATGTGGTGGGTCATACCGACAATGCCGGCCAGTTTGCTTATAATGTCAAGCTGTCCCAGGACCGGGCCGCTTCAGTGGTCAATGCCCTGGTGGGCAAGCACGGAATTGCCGCTGCGCGGCTCACGCCTTTTGGCGCCGGTCCGGCATGCCCCGTGGCCTCCAACAAAACCGATGAAGGCAAGGCCAAAAACCGCCGGGTTGAACTGGTTGCCCAGTAATGTGATGAAACTTAAACAGATTTTTTTCTTCATATCTGCGGCCATACTGCTGTCGCCGCAATGGCTATGGGCCCAGTCACAGTACATGACTGAAAAGTCAGGAACCTATTCCTTTTATAACAATATCAAATCAAAAGGCGCGGAATATGCTGCATTTGGTCATAACGTAAAAACCGTGTCTGATTATTTTCATCAAACCATACCTGTTATGAAATCCAAGAAAGGGTTTGATCTTTCGGCCGTCTTGTTCGGGCAGTGGGATGATGAGTATCAAAAGATGTCCGGAAATTATGGCATCAGGGGTGAGCTGAGGTTTAATTTTCAACTGTTTCTCAAGGAAAACGGAAAAGAGGGCAAATGGACGGTTGAACCACCTTCCTGGGCCATTGACATTAACAATACCCAGGCCGGTCATGGCGGAAATCTTAAAGATGGGGAACAGGGGTCTTTTTTACAGCAGCTCTTTGTTGTTTTCCCCATGGTTCAAAAGATTGCGCCAGGTGTTGATTACTATGACTGTGAAGAGCTCACCTGCGGCAGTCTGGTGATTTTTAATCCTGACCGTCCCCTCTACTGGCTGCCGGTAACGGTCAGGGAAGTGGTGGAGGCCAAGCTCAAATTTTACAGCACCGGCCAGGACAATAAAATGCTTTATGATTTTATAAAACCCCTGGTGGATAAAATGGGTCAGGACGAATTGAATGCCCCGGCGTTTAATCAAAGTGATGACGGCATACTGCGTGTGAATGGTAAACATGAGGGGTTGCAGATCATGCGGTTTAACCCGGATTACTGGGACAGGACATTACCGTCTTCTGCGGTTCAGTTTATCACCATCAGTGGTTTTAGTGAGTTTGGCCAGGGCAATAAAAATGAAGATGACCGGAAAAACTCAGATACTGAATTTTTAAGAAATAACGGCCATCCCAATTATGCTGATCTGATTAAAAATTCGCTGCCCATAAAGGATCTGGTAAAACTCATTACAACAAAATAGCCCATAATTAATTAATAAAACAGGATAAATGGTGTTCTATGATCATTTTGAAGGTGTCTAAATATGTGTTGTCGCTGATGCTTCCCTGCATCCTTGTGTCTGTCTGTCATGCCGGTCTTCCGATGTCATACCTTTCCGAACTTCCGGATGTCCCCGGAAGCGGCTGCTTTGTTAATGACCAGGGCTACGGGGACTTCATAAATAAAATCGGCGAGGTTTCTGAAAGACTGAATCAGGAAGTGGCAGAACGCAAAAAGATTCTCAAAGCTGCTGAAAATATAAACAGTAAAAAAATCCTGGAGTCCAGAATGAATCAGCCGGGTGACCCGGGTGTGGATGGTGCGGCGATGCAAAAAATGACCCGGGAAGAAAAGAAAAAAATGGCTGCAAAGATGATGGAGCAGCAGCTTGGCGTCACACCCGAAGAATTGAAAAATCTGAAGCAAACCAGCAAAGAAGGTCAGCAGGGCTGGGGGAAAGCATTGATGGGCCAGATGCAGGCCGAAAATGCCATGAACCCGGAAAAAGCTGTGCAGGATCAGAAGAATGCCATGAAAACGGCTGAGTTGACCCAGAAGATGGCAACCCTATCTCAAAAAATACAGGCGCCACTGAATAAATATGAACAAAAGATGAAAGAATTTGAGAATGACCCTTTAGCAAAACAGCTCGTGGAAGAGATTCAGAAAGAGGAAAATCTTCTGGCTAAAATGCAAGACAGCGAAGCAAGCTGCAAAGCTCTGGATAATCAGAAAAAGAAAATTCATACGGCCCGGGAAAAATACTGCGCCGCCCTGTCCCCGAGATTTCTGGATGCGATCAACGATTTGCGCACCGGAGTCATTACCGCTTTGCCCGATGCAGAGGAGATGGAAAAAAGCCAGGCCCAAATCCAGCAGATTCAATTCAACACTGTGGTTCCGCCGGAACAATTTGACATGGCCGGGTTTGGACTTGTTCAGGATTATATCAAGAAACTTCGGCAGGCCTATAAATTTGACTCGACGGCCGGGCCATTTGCTCCCGACCCCTGTGACGGCGCCCTGGGGCGCTGATCCTATGGTGACAGGAGACTTCCCATGCAGATTTTTTTTTATTTTATACTCACGGTAGCGGCCCTGATAAACCTGTCTTTTGCTGCTGATCTGCCTTCTGATCCGGCCGCAATCCGCGCTGAAATGATTCGGATCAGGCGGAGTACCAACTGGAATGACTCAAAGTCGGTGAGTGAGGCCAATGAACAGATCCAAAAATTGACAAAGCAGCTTGAAAAACTTCGTCTGAATCAGGAAGCGGCCAAAGCCGGGGCACCGCCTGCCGGTCCGGCAGCCGGAGAGCCGGAAGAAATGCCGGTTCTTAACCGGGCCACGCTGCTGGAAAAAGTGCAGGAATCCGCTGAAAAAGGGAAAGGTTCTGGAATCGATCTTGCCGAGGATGTCCGGGAGCAAATCGCGCAAGTGTATGAAGAAGACCGGAGTGTTAAAATCAAAAACCCCTCCGTGTTTCAGGAAGTGAACTTTCTGGTGGTTGATTTTTCTCATCCTCAGGCATCCATGATTGTCAGCCAGATGGAAAATTACAAATCCATAGAAATCCTGGTGTTAAGAGGAACAGGGCAAGGCCGGCCCGTTGATCTGGAATCCGTTCTCACCAAGGCAAGTCAGTTTCCTTTAAAAGAGCTGTATATCATCAATTTTTCTAAATCACTTTCGCGTCTTCCGGAAGCAACCGGTAGTTTCACAGAAATAAAAACCCTTGGGTTGTTCAATAACAGCCTGACTGAACTCCCTTTGTTCATGGACCGTTTTAAAACATTAACGGCCCTCTATATCGATGGAAATCCCATATCCTCCATCCTTTCAACAGTGAAAGATCTGAAGGGCTTAAAGGAGATCGGTATTGCCCGGACCGGTATCAGTCCTGCGGAGTTGGCGCAGATAAAAAAAGCATTTCCTGATTGTAAGGTGTTGACCAAATGAATCGAATTTTTTTTTTGCTGTTAACAGCCCTTTTATTGAGTGCAAATCCCGTATTTGGATTTATCACCCCCAATATCACCATCTATACCTCTTTGACAGAAGCAAACGGACATACGGGAGGAGAGGAGCTGACAGCCAAGCTGGCAGAACAGGTAAAAAGCGGTGTTAAAAAAGCATTCCCCTGTGTTGCCATATTGACCCAAAAGGATATTAAAGCCCTTGTGGATAAAGAGAGGGAAAGAGAAGTGAGGGGGGATTATTATTTCGACCATAGCCTGAACGAATCCTTTAATAAGGAAATTCAAGAAATTATCGATAAAGATCGGCAAAAAAACCGACAGCCTATTCTGGATGCCGTAGGAAGCCGCTATTATATTTTTCTCAGAGTTATTGCTACCGGTCAGACAACGATGATCAACCTCCGGTTTAAAGACAGGCAGACCATGAAGAATGATATGGACTTCAGTTGTGAATCAAAGAATGGTGATATCGGCCCGGGACCCGTGAATGTTATGGTGGGCGAACTCATAGAAAAATTAGCATATTTTGAGATCTGCCCCTATACAGGACCTGTGAATGTCACTGTCAAATCTGTCGTAAAAAAGAAGTCCGCCGACGACCATCAGGTTTTCTGCAACAATACAGACGGGGTTTTCAAACAAAGTCATACCCTCGAAAATACAACAGACCAGAATTGGAAACTCAAACGGATCGGCAAGCCTGATACCTATGGAGAGATGACGGCCACCATCAGTGAAAAAAAAGAAGATCATGTAGAAGATGCCTGCCATTCCTGTTCATCCGGCAGCAGACAGGGGGGTCGGATCTACAATAAAATGATCACCATCAGTGCGTCGGTAAATGGACTTTCAACCCGGACAAGGATATCGGGAGAAAAAGAAAACCACGATGCTGCAATCTATCTCAGGTTTGATCAGAACGGAACCTATATGATCGATATTTCAGGCTCTTCCGAAGCGGCCGACTACAAGGGGAAAATCATTGAGACGGCTGAAGGAACCTGTGATTCAATAAATAAGACCGTGAATATGAATGAAGATAAGATTATGGAAAGTACCAATTATAACCGATCCCTTCCCCTGACGGCCAAATGCGGGCCTTTTCCGGGAACCCCTTTTGATAAAAGGCTGTCAGAGAAAAAAGAGATTAAGCTGAAGGATGCAATGGGTGAGGAAACAACCATTACCATTGATTTTGATCTGCAAAAAAAATAATTCGGGCTGATCGTCAACGGATTGCCTTCTGTAAGCGATACTTCTTCGCGCATCTGCTGCCGGAGCCACCCGGCTTTTTCAATGGCAGGTATGATGAATTTGGTGCAGATGTCACGTTCACTCATCGGTTTTTGCATTCACCAATTATTCTCTTTAATTTGTATAGGGTCCCTGCGCTTGCTTTTACAATTTTGATCCGTAACCCGTATCAATATATAA
>DYOB01000512.1 GCA_020720765.1 Borreliella garinii | reverse complement strand
GGCAGATTCAATCCCTAAGTGCACCACCCCAGACTTCTAATGGACTTTTAAAACCGTGTCTTCTCCGTGGTCTGTCATTTAGCTCACTCTCAACAAAAGCGATTTCTTCATCACTAATGGTACTGAAGTCTGTTCCTTTTGGGAAGTAATCTCGGATTAGACCGTTGGTATTTTCGTTAGTGCCACGTTCCCAAGAGTGATAAGGGTGAGCGAAGTAGCAATGAACCCCAATAGCTTTCTCGATTGGTTGCCAGTCACGGTTCTCTGGTCCATTATCAAATGTGATGGTGCGACGAAGTTTGGCTGGAAGTGTGGCTAAGCGACTGATGATGGCGAGTTGGGTTGAGGCACCAGTCTTGCTCTTAAGTTTGGTAATAAACACCAGTCCAGTTTTTCGATCGACTAGGGTATTAATGCCTGGTTTATGATCGCGTGACTCAACACTATCACTCTCCCAATCACCAAGACGAGTCCGACGCTCAATTATACCTGGTCTGGTATCAATTGAAGGACCTTGTGGTTTAAGTACCCTTTGGTACTTTCGAGCCCCTTTAGGTTGACGTATTTTCCGACGACGACGTAGATACGGACGCAAGTCCTCACATCCTTTTTTGGGTTTGTTATATGAAATTTGCGCGTAGATATATTGATAGATAGCTTCAGGAGAAATAGTTTCTTTAATATCATCATTGATACATCCAGAAATCTGTTCAGGGGAACGGCGGCGTTTTAGTTCCGCTGTGACGTAGGTACGTACCGATTCATTCTTCAATCGTTCGTTTCGACCACGACTCTTCCGCTTAGTGAGGGCTCTTTCATGGGCCAATCGTGGCGTGTATTGATTACGCACTGGTGGTTTGTTTCTTTGTATTTCCCGAAGGATTGAGGAGTGTGGTCGACCAAGCTCGCGAGCGATGGCTCTGAATGAATGTCTTTCCCACAATCTTTTTTGAATTAACTCACGCTCTTCTATTGAAAAATGTGTGTACCGCATACTCCGTTATTTTAACGGAGTGGTGCACTTACTTATTGAACCTAAG
>DYOB01000150.1 GCA_020720765.1 Borreliella garinii | reverse complement strand
CGGTACAGGCGGAGTCGTAATCATGAGGCCCTGGCCGGTGGGCGGAATTCCCAGGAAGCCAACGGTTTTTCGACCATCATTCTGGGTAAATGCCGTACTCATATCCAACTCTTTAATTTCACCCGTTGACACCTGAACCAATGCCTTGCCCTGCATCTTGTAAGTGACCTTTCCACCGGTACTATAATCTAGAGCCCAAACATAAGTCGTGCCGCCAAACCCACAGATATCACTGGTAGGCGCAAAACTCAAAAAGAAGATTGCGCCCTGGGTGTCTGGTGTTGGATTGGAGATCACCCGTTCAGCACCTGCTGTAGATGTACTTGCATCAAGCCAGACATACCATCCTTTTTGCGTGGCTGTTAATGCGTCTGGCGTTGTCGTCTGATCATTTAAGGCTGTCAGGGCAAGTGTTGTGGAACACGATGGCAGCACTTTATAATCCACTACCGTGGGTGTCGCTGGATCATCGGCATAACATGGATCTTGCACCCCAAACAACCTCCGTTGATTAGTCAAGTCGTCCCGCTTGTAAAAATACCGGCCTTCTGCAAAATAGAGCCACAGTGTGTTAGCTTTGACATCAAAAAGGTTGGCAACAGAGGTCGTAACCGGACCCGTATTATCAATGACTTTACTGATCGTCCAGTTATTAGGATTGACATCGTCGTTGATGACAAGCCTCAAAACGCCGCCGGAAGTAGTATCCTTGACATATCCGATATAGACAACATCATCCTGATAATTGCCGACATCGTTAGGCTTGTTTTTTTCCAAGTCTATAGAACTGGCGGCAATTGATCCAGCAAAGGCATTGGTGAGACCCAGGTTCGTGGTTCCACCAGCAGTGTCTATGGTTCGTAACAATACCCCTGTTTTGAGGTCAAGGATAAAAAGTTTCAGGCTTTGATCCGATGTCCCCTTGAAATCATTAGCCATGGTATCAATCGGCCCGGTTGAACCAGATGGCAATATGGCAAACCACCTGCCATTCCGGACCGTGCAGGTATCTCCGGATGTGGTGCAGTCGCTGTCTTTCCCGCAAGGGGCGTTTGTCGTGCTGCACTGTTTATGGCCAACCTTGACAATAGCGGGGCCGACATTGGTCACTCCCAGATCAGGATTGCTGAATTCCCACAATAATTCCGGGGCGTCTTGATTGGTGACATCAAGGGCAAAGTAGGAGGACCACCCTACTGACTCAGTCCCCACAGTCAGAGGAGTTTGAACGCAATCTGTGTCTGCGACACTGCTTGTAGCACCCCCAATCCCCATGCTACCAACAGCGATAGTGCCCCAGGTTGTGCTCTGTTTCGCGTGTTCGTAGTATGGCTTACTGGTACAGTTCGGGTCGCTGGCACTGCATTTAATGCTTGCGTCTGTTAAGAAAACAGGGCCATCCACCATGTAGATATGGCAGTAATCAGACTTTGAAAGATAAGGCAAATAAGGAAGAACATTTTTAGGAACAAAGGCCCAGCTTTCCGTTCCTATGCCTCCAACCCCGGTTGTCCCTTCGAGCTTCCCTGGTTGATACCATTGTTTTCCCGTCCATTTCTGCAATACCTTGCCAAGTTTGAAGGCATGAAACATTCCATCATTGGAACCGACCAATACCCGCTCCCGGTCTTTGTAAGCAGTCGTTCCAATAAATTCCTTGTATGTAGTGTCTCGGTAACCAAACGGCGCTGGCATGTTAAAACCGTTCAAGGGACTCGGCCCCATAATCCGGGGAGTGGAAGAGATAACATCGCCAAGTTTCCAGACATGCGTTTCCTCGACGCATGTGTCAGTTACCCCGCCAACCGTACAATCCGCGTTCACAGAGCAGGGCATCCGGCCTATGGTACAGACCTTCATCGTCGCCGTCCGATTTCTGGTATCAACGCATGTATCACCAACTGCGGTACAATCCGTATTGCTTATACAGGGAATCCGAGCGATAGAACACATTTTACTGGTATCAACGCATGTATCACCAACTGCGGTACAATCCGTATTGCTTGTACAGGGAATTCGAGCGATAGAACACATTTTACTGTAATCAACCCCACGGGCATATTGGATGGTTGTCTCGGCCGCCGTTGCATTCGTTGTCTGCCCCAGATAGTCATCAAGGAGAGCACGATTAGCTGTCTCAAACGAGATTAAGGTTGACCCATTCAAGGAGGTCTTGATCGTTCTACTTGCAGGTGCAGTCCACCAGAGGTTGATCCCCGCCCGCCAGACCGCTTTCGCATTTTCTACGGGAACTGTGGTAATGTCCACAAGGCCATCACCAGTAATATCATCACAATCACCATCGGCATCGGTATCCTGGCAATGGGCCGCCACTGTGTTGTCACCATCAAAATAAAAATGTGTGATATAATCGTTTTTCAAATCCAACAGGGTATAGGCGCTATTGTCGCGAACTGTATCCTCTCTGATCTGCGAAGAGTTGTAATGTGGGTCCAGATAATACCAGTAGTTCATCAAATCGCTTATCCAGGTAATATCCGCAGAATTACTAAAGGTTCGTTTTGGATAGAAGAGAGACTGCACCAGATTTGCCCCGCTGCCTTCGCTGGAGCTTAAAACCGATACGGCCGTACTTGACGCAGCCCTTTTATTCATCGCCTGAATCGCATCCTTTATATTCTGCTCCAACTCATAGCCGTCGTCTCCTTCATAATATGTGAGAGGCAAGTCCTGACCATTGGACTCCACAGTTCCGTCTTTGTCAGTATCCCGATAGCACTCGGATGGGTCTGTTATGCAATCCAGTTTATTGTTGCCATTATTATCCTCAAACCCGCCATAAATAGCGGCATCCTTCAAAAGCGACGAGCCTGACCCAAACATAAAGACCGGATAGAGAAACACATTTTGCGTTCCGGGAAGGCATGTGTCCCAGGATGTGGGCACGGTAGTGCAGGTTCCAGGACGCATATCGTTGGTTCTGGCCCAGTAGGCCACATCTATCATATAGTCCGTGCCGTAACTTGAGTATGTTTTCCCCACGGGAGTTCCGGCGAATCGGGGATTCGGGTTGTTGGGTGACCCACCATCCCCTGAACATGCGTTCAAGTTCGTTGATGTACACGGAGCATAGGGGGGCGATGTTGAAGAGCCCGGCATGTTTGCATCTTGAGTGGACTCACCATCGGTAAGAAACAGGATAAAGGATTTGGCGCACTCAACATACATATCGGTAAGCGTGGAATCTAAATCCGTAAACTTGTAAGCGTAGGGATCACGAAAGATATTCGGGCCACCCATTACACCGGCACCCACTTTATAATCATCCGGGTTGTTGCTGTAATAGGGGTCATCCTGGCGGAAATACCGCACCATTTCATGCAAGGTTTCCCCCAAAGGCGTCCAGGTGCTGGGCACCATATTATGAATCGAGGTAATCATATTTACTGGTGAGGCAAATCCTACATAGGTATCTATTTTACCGGCATTATCAGTATTATAATAAGACAAACCGAACCTCGCCTCATCATCAAGTTCGTCTATGAGGCCCACAGCTTTGACCTGCCCCTGATCCACGATAATCTTAAAGGCGCCCTTAAGGGTTGTGACTTTCACAGTCATATAGACCTGGGTCACATAGATATTTCCCTTGTCCTGATTAGTGCCGTTTGCTTGCACCCCAAAGCCATCAATATTGTTCGCAGACGCAATCTGTTTAATCTCGTCCCAGGTCCAAGGTAATGCTGTCTTCGGATTGTTGGCCCAAGTCCTGGAATAGGTATCATACGAACCATCAATAGTGTCCTCTGCGGCCAGATAATCCGTTCCCCCGACACGCAGTACTCCATGAATTTTTTTGGGATCGGTTGTCCCGACCTTCTTTGCCCTTACAGAAACCGTCACCGTAATGATGCCCAGAGGTTCTCCGGCTGAAGGTTCCGCATTGGCATAATTATAATCCATAATGACCGGGGCGAGGGAGTTGACATTCTTGATATAGGTAATATCCCCATCGGAGGAGGCCTCGTCCACCTGGGCATAGGCAACAGGATTGTTGTCATCGGGAAACTCGAACCAGCCAACGCTGGCGGTGGAGTCGTCTTGAATCGGGGTAATATCAAGATTGGGCCGCACAGTGAAGTAAGATAGGAGATTAACTTCTAAGTCCCCCTTGTTTCTGGCAAAATTATAATCCCCCTCGAAGGGATAGATATAACCTCCAGCGCCAGTGTTAAAGTTTTTATTAAACTCACGGTCACAACCGGTCTCACCATCCAGTTTTACGGTTATAGCTCCATTGGGAGAACGGGGGTTTGCCTTGCCGCCAATAAGGATTTTTTTGGAGACTTCGGTGCGGCGCATGGTGGCCCAGTTCAAAAAACTGCCAGTTGCAATAGGGTTAGCGACAGTACCGGTATTCATCGCCGCAGTCGTCACTTCCCATTGACTGCCATTATAGAGGTATTTTTTGGCGCCATCAAAGTAGCCATAATAAAGTCCATTCGTAAATAGTGCTGGATTATAGCTTCCGGCATAGGCTTGTCCACACATACTCCCGGAGTTATCTAACACAATAAGAATGTTGGGCGGGATAGTTTGCGCGATAAATGGTGGCGTTACACAATAGTCATCCATCGACGCAAACCCGTGGGAACTAAGGGAAGACAGAAGTAGAAAGAAAAGAAGGAAGAATGATTTTTTTGGTGAAGGGGTGCAGGTTTTCATTGCGCGCTCCTTGTCTCGTTGTGTTTTTCTTGAGATTCTTCGATGTACACAACAACCGGCCTCATGGTTTTCGGCCCGGTTGCCACATACACCCATTCAAAATTGACATGTACAGGGAGCGATAAATCCTTTAACGATATCGGCCTACCAGCCACATTGACAACAAGAACTGAGGGGTCAGTCGCATACCCCTTTGCGTCAATTACCACCTTATCACCTTGTTCAATTGCAGACAATTCACCACTTTCCCAGTATCTATGGGGGTCACCATCACTGCTTGCCTGAAGTGGCGATGTTATGACAAGAAGTAACATGCAGAGCGCAAGCATAACCGCTTTAGTGTGGTACTTTTCATGGTAATATTGCAATTTTCCTGCTTTCATAATCTCCCCCTTGTTAATATGGTTTAAGAAAAAATTTTGTATTCTAAAAAAACATAGCAAAAATCATTCCATATATCTCTTCTATTTAACAACACTCAAAAAACTAACCGGTTACCCCAGATTTCTTCCAATAGTCCAAGAATGGGTAGCTGTTTCAGGAAGTCCTCTCTGTAAATATTTTTAACAAAAACAACCTTACAGGAAAATTATTTAACAAAGATGCAAAGATGGGGGAAAGATGGGGTCAGGAAAGATGG
>DYOB01000149.1 GCA_020720765.1 Borreliella garinii | reverse complement strand
AAAGAACGCAAAGGAAATGCAACCACAGATTTCACAGATTGACACAGATTAGACAGCTGGGATTTGCCACGGGCGGAGCCGCGGAGAATGCGGGAAGAGGCTTGAAAAAGGGGCTGGTTATGGGGCTGTAAATGGGGCTGGAACTGTTGGCTTCAACAGGCTCCAATATCTCCATTTTATCCATTATCTCCACCCTGTTTACCGCCCCATAACCTGCTCGATCATAAACCCGCGCAGTCTTCGACCGCTACACAGTCCCGACGCACTTACTATAAGGGGTATGTGAAGTTTACAGGCTCCAATATCTCCATATTATCCATTATCTCCACCCTGTTTACTACCCTGTTTACCACCCCATTTGTAGCCACATAACCGCTCCCTTGTAGCCACTCAGTAGCTCTGCGAAAACGGGGTAGCCGTTCATCTGCGGAATCTGCGGATAACTTTGCTTTGTGTTCTATGAGTTTTTTGTGGCTATTGAATCAGTGCTCGTTATAGGGATTCAACAGGTTCCAATATCTCCATATTATCCACTATCTCCACCCTGTTTACCGCCACATAACTGCTCCCTTGTAGCCACTCAGCAGCTCTGCATGAAACGGGGGTTCAGGTAATCAGTAGTTTCTCTTTGGGGGTTTGCTCCTAATATTTGCCACGGGCTGCTTCACCACGCAAGGCCCCGGCGCATGGTCGCCTTTGCAATGGCCCCGGTAGTTTCTCTTTGGGGGTGGGCGTTGGCCCCGTGACGCCTTGCGCCAGCAAGGCCCGTGGCCAAAAATCCTATCTGCGAAAATCGGCGTCATCTGCGGACAGAATTCTCTTAACGGGCTAGCGCCAGTAGTTCATTCAGGAATTTAGCCACGGGCCCTTCGGGCTCCACGTGGCCTGCACACTCCCGCCCTTGGCTAAAGAAATTGTGAACACGGGTGACTACCGCCGCGCACGGCCCCGGCGTATTCCCCTATTCGATGGCAAAGAAGAGGCTTAAAGGAGATAATAATGGGTGTTGTAACAGGTTCCAATATCTCCATATTATCCATTATCTCCACCCTGTTTACTACCCTGTTTACCGCCCCATTTGTAGCCCCACCACCAGCCCTCCGTGCCTGAGCTTCACAGCGCCTCTGCGGAAAACGGGGTTGTGGTTAATCTAAGAAAATCGGCGCAATCGTGGTTTCATTATGAGAGTGAGCCTGGGCCCCGTGGCCTTCGTGAGGCGAAGGCTGTGTTGCGCCTCCAGGCGCCAGTAGTTCATTCAGGAATTTAGCCACGGGCCCTTCGGGCTCCACGTGGCCTGCACACTCCCATTCTTTTATTGCTCGCCTCCTGATTTCTCATTTTATCTCTCGCTCCTCCCTGTCAAGGCACGCTTCGCTCTTTCGGCCTTGACAGCTCGTCACTCCGAGATCGTTGGAATCATAGGAGGCGAAGAATGAGCAGTTTGTTTGAAGGTCCTTTATCCACGCAGGTGTTGGGAGCTTTTCGCACCGTGCATCGAATTTTAGGTTTTGGTTTGTTGGAAGCGGTTTATGTAAAAGCTCTTGTGGTAGAGTTGAAGGTACATGGTTTGATTGCGGAGCAACAGGTTCCTTTCCCGGTATTTTACCGCGGCCAGCAGGTGGGTTTGTATTATGCTGATTTGATCGTCGAAGGTAAAATTCTCATCGAAGTGAAAGCCACCAGGGAGTTGAATCATGCCATGGTGGCGCAGCTTTTGAATTACATGCACTTGGCGAATGTACGGGTTGGGTATCTTGTCAATTTAGGTAAAGAGATCCTTGAGCTGAAAAGGTTTGTGTTGTAGCCATGGGCAGTGGTTCAACCTGGAATTTTGCCACGGGCCCTTCGGGGCGACACGGGGCCAACAACACCCCATTTTTATCCGCAGGTGGAGCAGATGGTCGTAGATTTTCCATCACGCTTCCCAAGTTCACCGCAAATAACGCAAAGGAAATGCAACCACAGATTTCACAGATTGACACAGATTAGACAGCTGGGATTTGCCACGGGCGGAGCCGCGGAGAATGCGGGGAAGAGGCTTGAAAAAGGGGCTGGTTATGGGGATGGAAATGGGGGCTGTAAATGGGGCTGGAACTGTTGGCTTCAACAGGTTCCATTATCTCTATTTTATCCATTATCTCCAGCGTGTTTACCCCCCCATAACCTGCTCGATCATAAACCCGCGCAGTCTTCAACCGCTACACAGTTCCATCGCATTCCCAGGGGAGCAGGTTTGTGAGGCTTCAACATGTTCCAATATCTCCATATTTTCAATTATCTCCACCCTGTTTTAGACCTGTAAAATCGAGAAGTCATAGGTTGGACATTAGACAGTCACATGGAAACCTCTCTGATAAAAAGGGCTTTTAGCCAGGCTTGGAGAGGCCGCAAACAAAATGAGGAATTGATTTTTCATTCGGATCAAGGAGTGCAGTACACATCAAAAGATTTCCAAAAACATTTAAAGGAGGCTTCAGGAAAGATAAAGCAAAGTATGAGTCGAAAAGGAAATTGTTGGGACAATGCAGTAGCAGAGTCCTTTTTCAAAACCCTAAAGAGGGAGCTCTATGAATAGCAGGACAATCTGTCCTTCAAGGAACTCAAGGCAGCGCTTTTCATTTACATTGATGGCTACTATAATCGCCTGAGACCCCATTCATCATTAGGGAACAAATCGCCACTAGAATATAAGAAAGCAGGGGTTGCATAGGAGTCTACTAAATCGGGGGAAGTCCACCGCTAGGCGCCCGTGCGTGATGGAGGCAAAGCCGACATCACCCGTGCTAAAATATTTTTGAACACGGGTGACTACCGCCGCGCACGGCCCCGACGCTTTTCCGCCTTTGGCCCTCTGCACCTCTGCTTCTCAGCGGCTCTGCGAGGAACTTGGTTACCGCCAATCTGTGGAATCGGTGTCATCTGTGGTTTCTCTTTTGGGGCGAGCGAGGGGGCAGTGCCGAGCCGAAGGCACCAGTGATGCGCCGTCAGGCGCCAGTGGTTCATTTAGAAATTTTGCCACGGGCTTTGCTTCGCAAAGTTCACAGGGCCAGCACACTCCCCAATTTAACCACAAAGGGCGGAAGGATTGGATAGTCATTAACCACTGGCCTTGCTGGCGCAAGGCGTCACTGGCGGTCTGCGACCGCATCTCTGCCCCGACGCTTTGCCGCCTTCGCCCCTGGCGCACCTCCGCCTTAGGCGTTTCCTTCACAGATCTTGTTAGAAATCGATTTTTTTGGTTGCAGAGTGGCGGAAGGTGTGGTAGGATAGGGGGAGGGATCGTTAGAGGGACTTGATGAAG
The DNA here is from genome assembly GCA_020720765.1 of Borreliella garinii. Lineage (GTDB taxonomy): Bacteria > Spirochaetota > Spirochaetia > JABEVK01 > JABEVK01 > DYOB01. The sequence continues at coordinate 2,034 of DYOB01000149.1, read as the reverse complement.
GGCGTTAAACGGATGGTTCGGGCGACACTACGAGTGTAACTATAGAAAAACGAAGAGGTTATATGGTATAATGAAGACACTAATGAAGCCAATTCCTTTTAAATTAGCGAAATGCCCCATAGAAGAGGCTGTTTTCGAAATTCGATTTACCTCGGTTTTTCCCCCGGAGGCTGTTTTTGGAATATTTTATCAACTTATAGGTAAATATTTTCCTGACACAAACTTAACTAAATTGCCTATTCTACAAATTCCGGAAGCTTTCAGGCAGTCTGATCCAAATTTAACTTATCAGGCTCATTATCGAATGCAAAAAGACAACTTTGTTGTTAGTTTAGGACCACGGAATTTGGTTTTTTCAATTTTAAAACCATACACTGGTTGGGACGGGTGGCAGGCATTTATCCAATCCATTGTAAAAGAATTGACGGATAATAACGTATTTAGTGTTGTTGAGCGGACAGGCCTACGTTACATAAATTTCTTTGATAAAGAATTATTCTCAATCGCAAACGCAAAAGTTATCCTAACTGAAAATATTCTAACAGACCAATCAACAACCTTAAGAACAGAAATTAGAGATAAAGAATTCCTAAAAATATTGCAATTAGCAAATAATGTTGCAGTTCAACAAGATAACAGGTCTTTTATTGGATCGATAATTGATATCGACATTGTACTAAATTTAAATGTCGACAACTATAATTTTAGTCAAACTATAGATTCAGTATTAAATAGTTCTCACAAGAAAGAAAAAGAGTTGTTTTTTAATTTATTGGCCGATGAATTTATAATTAATCTTGAACCAGAATATCACGAGGAAGAAAATGACTAACCCTAGTATTTTCAAAAGAGCAGTCATAGCATTAGGAACTTCGGCGATCGCAGTAAACAGTTACTCATTGATTCAAAGTTCGGGTGAAAATCTGTTTACTCATGTTATTCGGATCGATGATCAATTTTCATTTAACTTTGCTGAGTATAGAACTTGTCTGTTAGGCGAACAGAATGAAATTCTTCCAATTGATGACCCAATTCCTGCTCCTATAACAGGAAAAAAAATCTTTAAATTGGGTAAACCCAAACAAGCTCAGTTCGAAGGATAAGGTGCCAATGGAAAATTATGAGTGGTACACCCAAGTTGACCCGGAAGAATCCCTTGAACAAGGAGACATTCTCAGGTCGTGCCAAATAATTATTCCAAACAAGTCTCATTATGATGCTCTTGTAAACAACCATCAAGCTGTTGATGAAATGGAAATACTGACAATCAACGCTATTGTATTGTCCCAGTCTTGCGATATTGTAAATGTTAAAATCGATTCAATTATCGTATGCCCAATTTGGCCGCATAAATCATTACTTGATCAAGATTCATATTACCGTAGCTCAGCGGGAAAAGAGGATCTAAGACAAGGGAAATCTCCGTCCTATCATCTACTGAACAAGTTTCCATTGGAAAAAGGCCAAAATGATGATTATTATTTTGTGAATTTCCATAATATATATTCCGTTCCAAAAAACTACATAAGTTATTTAGTTGGGTCAGCACCAAGAACTAGACTCTTGCCACCGTACAGAGAACATCTGTCACAAAGTTTCGCACGGTATTTTATGCGAGTTGGTTTACCAACCGATATTCCACGTGACGAAATCAAAAACTATAAATTGGCGCAATAATAATTTTTAAAATCCAAAATCCTGTTCAAACGGACATACTATTTGTCAGGTTCTGTGCAGAAAAACTGCTAAACGCCACGCATGAAGCGCACCAACTATGAGGGAAAAGTGCGTTTATAAATTGGTGTTAAAATGTCTCCCATGAATGACGCGAAGCGAGGTAGTAATAATGTTATTTGTGTGATAATTTTGCGCAAGATAAAGCGGTTTAATTTGAATGGATAAGCTTAATTATAGATTTCCCCCCAAGGAGTCCCCCCATGAGTTTTTCCCTCACCACCCTTCTTTCCCACCCTGCGGTACCCGACCTTTCCCAGTCCCAGCTGGTGCGGCATACGTCGGCGGAGTTCAACCTTC
>DYOB01000511.1 GCA_020720765.1 Borreliella garinii | reverse complement strand
TAACCGTACCAATTACACGATCAGACATTTTTTGCCTCCTAAGCAAAATAAAAAAATAAGGTGACGCAGTATGTCTTTCATCGGGCGGTTAAACAAAACGGCTCAAAGGTTTTGCCTTGAGCCGCCGTCTTTCTACTTCCACAACGAAAAGCTACTTGCATCCTACAGTGCAACTTTATCATAAAATTCTTATCTTGACAATTATTTTACGGATTCTAAAATCATAATGGGAATCTGACGGTGTGCAGCGCGGATTTGGTACAGTTCGTAGCCGCCGTAGAGCGAGACTGCCATCTTCCAATAGTTTTCGCGCTCTTCGTTTTGCGCTTCACGCGCAAGGTAATTCTGTGTGCGTCCATCCACAAGTGCGGTACATTGCGGGTGTTTTTTGAGGTTGTAATACCAGCCAGGGTCGAGGCGGTAGCGGGAGACGGCAAGGAAGGCGGAGACTGGGCGAAGCATGAGAAAACGATGAATTGTTTTTTGAAAGGCGTTGGGTGTTTTTTTTATTTTATTTTTTACCGCGAAGGGTCACAAAGATGAATAAAGGAAACAAGAGTTTTGCACTTCCTTCATGTACCTTTGTCTCCTTTGTGGTTGAAAATCTTTATTTTTCCAGCCAGATGGTGACGGGTCCATCGTTGTGGATTTCGACTTTCATCTCTGCGCCAAATTGCCCTGTTTGAGTCGGCACACCATGACTGCGTAATAATTCGATGAAGCGTTCCACGAGTGGGGCGGCAACTTCGGGGAATGCTGCGTCAATAAAGGAGGGGCGGCGTCCCTTGCGTGTGTCGGCGTACAAAGTGAATTGGGAAACGACAATGGATTCACCTTTCACATCCAACACCGAGAGGTTGGTCTTGCCTTGTTCATCTTCAAAGATGCGCAGGTTGGCAGTTTTTTCAGCAAGGAAGGCTGCTTGCGCCTCTCCATCGCCGTGACCGATGCCCAATAAAATTAGCAAACCTTTTCCGATTTTGGAAATGGTTTGCTGGTCTACGGTGACGCTTGCCTGGGAAACGCGTTGAATGAGAAGGCGCATG
>DYOB01000148.1 GCA_020720765.1 Borreliella garinii | reverse complement strand
CCTCCAGGCCGGCTCGGCTCACTGCCGCCGGCATCCTGCCGGCTTGTCCTTCGGCGTTCGCCTCGCGCTTCGACTCCCGGCTGTTTTCTCAAATAAAAAAAAGCCCCGGATGGGGCTTTTCTTATTTGGAGGTGACGGGAGTCGAACCCGCGTCCTGTAAGTCGGTACAGAAATCTCTACAGAGTTAGCCGGGCACTTGTGTCTTAATGGAATGCTTGGCGGTCCAGCCTACCACATCCCATCCAGTCCGCTTGATTTTGTCTATGTTCCGCAGACTTAACATAAACGAAGCTCCGGTTTTTGATGGGTTTCAGGAACCTCGGAGCAGCGTTTCCTGGACCCACTAACCGCGATTAAGCGGCGAGGGCGAAGTTATCTTCAGCCGTTGTGTTTTTGCCGAGTTTATGAGATCGGCACTCACTCTGCAACCCCTGCCCCGGAATCTTCCAGTCGAAGCCGGTACACCCCCAGACTTTTTAATCATAGCACAATTTGCGATGTTAGGCAAGTTTCTTCGATCTTTAAAAGACGGCTCCTGGGTTAATTTGATAAAGAGCATGGTCATTTTATCCTCAAGTTCCCTCATCAAAAATTTGGTTAAGTGTATCCATCCCTGTAAGAGTCGATTCATCTAAAGTTCGGAGCTCTTGTCCTCCGTACACAATCCAACTTCGGCGGGCATCCGGTACCAAGGACGAAAAGTACTGCAAACCTTTTTGAAACTCGCTAGAGTAGGTACGGGATGCCTTAATTTCCACAGGGAGGGGGCGTCGTTGGCGTTCCAGGATGAGATCCACCTCGTGCCCATGTGAATCTCTATAAAAACTGAGCGAGTCAAACCGGCCTCTATTGGATAATCCTTTGAGAATTTCGACGACAACCATGTTTTCAAAAAGCGGACCTAATAAAGGGTCACGCGCTATTTGTTTGGGTGACTCGATTTGAAGGAGTGCGGCTAAGAGACCTGGTTCCACAAAATAGATTTTAGGAGTTTTCACAAGCCTCTTTCCCAGGTTGCTATGGTAAGGAGGTAGTCGAAAGACAATAAATGAGGCCTCCAAGACGCTGATCCATTCTGCGAGCGTTGTAGAGCTCACACCGACGTCCCCGGCTAGTGACTGGAGGTTAAGGAGCTGGCCAACGCGTCCGGCTAAAAGTTTAAGAAACAATTCGAATTTCAGAATATCCTTTATTTTTAAGATTTGTCTGACATCTCTTTCCACATATGTCACCAAATAATCGAGGTAGGCCTGGTGAGGCTCTTGTCGGTCTTGATGGACCCTCGGTAAAAATCCAGTAAAAAGAGCTTCATCACGGTCGAGTGACTTTCCGGCGGAATGGAGTTCTTCCCAGGAAAGAGGATAAAGGGTCAATAAGGAAGTACGGCCGGCCAGAGATTGACTAATGCTGGCGCCGAGTTCCGGCTGATTGCTGCCGGTAAGGACGTATTGCCCCTTTCTATTGGAAATGTCCACCTCCGTTTGTATCCAAGAAAGGAGTTGAGGTACACGTTGTACTTCGTCGAAGATTGCTGGTGCTGGATAGGCTTTTAAAAACCCCCTTGGGTCGGAACTCGCCCACTGCCTCGTTTCGGGATTTTCTAAATTCGCGTAGTTAAAATTGGGAAGGGTGCTTTTTACAAGCGTTGTTTTGCCGGCTTGACGGGGACCAAGTATGGTCAGAATGGGCGCTTGAAGAAGGCAAGCCTGAACACGCTTTTGAAGTAATCTAGGTATCATAGAGTAAAGGATAGTAAAGACTCCGGCAATATTCAAGTTCAACTTGAATATTGCCGGATTACGCCACTACTGCAAACTCCCTAGCGCCTCCACAAACAATCTGTCCGGTGAGTCGCGGTCGACTTCTTTGAGAAGGATGTCGGCAAGGCTGGGCAGGCGGAAAACTGCTGTGTAGGCTTTTTTATCGGAGGGGCAGAGTTGTGCGGTTCCGTCGTTTTTGCCTTTAATCGTTAAAACAGCTCCTTCTTGAGTTTTGAATTCAATCTCGAAACCTTCTTCCAAGGGTCCGGGTTTTAGGTGGGTGCAGGACACATTGTCCCCTGTGCTGGATTTTCCGCGAAGAGCGCCCTGAAATTCGGATATCGTTCCTTGCCAGAGCAGTTTGCTTTTCATCCAGAGAAAGAAAAAGAAAACCTCGCTTGCCGTGCCTCCCGAAAACTGAAGGAAGGAAAGCCTGGATAGGTGCTCCCGCATCTCGGGCGGATTAAAAAGTTGGGCGGTGAGTTTCATAATGGGGTGAAGCCTCTGCCAGGAGATATCCTCCATGGGCAGGCGTTTGATTCCCCCGAGTAGGATAAAGTCCTGGTAAAAATGGATAAAAGACTTGTCGGTGCGGCTGTCCACTAAAAGCCTGTCGCTCTGGTCTTCAAGCAGGTTGACGATGTCCTGGGCCTTGCTGCCCAGGGTGTCGAGCCACCAGATATAGACGGGGATTTCTTTAATAAGCAAGGGAGTCCAGGTGCCTGGAGATTCTCCTGCGTGTTCGGGGCCGCTTTCGATAAGAATTTCCTGGATACATACCTCGCGGGATTCCCAGTCTTCGACGCACCTGGCGTTAACGTCGACGCGGGTTTCGGATTCGCCCTGGACAATGTGGATAACCCGAGCCGGCCGTTTTCCCAAAAGTCCGTTAACAGCGGCTTCCACGACGTCCCTGTCGGTTTTTCTGGCGTAAATAACCAGGTTGAAAAGGCTGGTCCGGGCCTCGTTGGGGCTTACTTCACTCTGAATTCGGCGCAGGCTTTTTTCTATCTCTGCGGGGTTGGGAAGTTTTGTCACAGTTTTCTCCATTTTCTTCCGCTTCGGGCGAGAAGTGTTTTAGCCTCGTCGGGTCCGGCCGAACCCGCTGGATAAACAGGAACGGGGGAGGTGTTTTGGGCCCATCCGTGGAGGATCCGGGTGATAAAGGCCCAGCTTGTCTCGATCTCGTCCCGCCTTGTATACAGTGTGGAGTCGCCGACCATGCAGTCCAGGAGCAGTCTTTCGTAGGCTTCGGGCGTGCTGTCCCCGAAGGCGCTGCCGTAAGCAAAGTCCATATTCACGGGGCGTACAGCCGTGAAGTAACCCGGAATCTTGGCATTCACGTTAAAACTCAGCCCTTCTTCCGGCTGGATGTGGATAATCAAGGCGTTGGGGGCCGGAGGACGAGCTCCCGTGCGGAACAGCTGGTGGGGCGGGTCTTTAAAATACACAGAGATCTCGGTGCTTTTCCGGCTCAACCTCTTTCCTGTGCGCAAATAGATGGGTACACCCGACCAGCGCCAATTTTCTATGCCCAACTGGAGTGCCACGAAGGTCTCCGTGACGCTGTCAGGGGCTACGCCGCCTTCTTCTTTATAACCCGCGACCTCTTCACCTTCGATGATGCCCTTTGCGTATTGAGCCCTGACCGTATGGAGTTCTACGTCCTTATAGGTGATGGGGTGGAGGCTTCTGAGAATTTTTACCTTTTCGTTGCGGATGCTGTCGGCCTGGAGGTCCCCCGGGTGTTCCATGGTTAATAGGGTTAGAAGCTGGAAGGCGTGGTTTTGGATCATGTCGCGGAGAGCCCCGCTGGATTCGTAATAATTACCCCTGGTCCCGACCCCGATGGATTCTGCTACCGTGATTTGGATATGGTCGATGTGGTGGTTGTTCCAGATGGGTTCGAAAATCGTATTGCCAAACCTGAGGACGAGGAGGTTTTGAACGGTTTCTTTTCCGAGGTAGTGGTCAATACGGTAAATCTGGCTTTCATCAAACCAGGTTGCGAGCTGGCTGTTGAGTTCTTTCGCGCTGGAGAGGTCCCGCCCGACGGGTTTCTCGACTATAATCCTCGAATACCCTCCTTGAGGTGCAAGATGCATCCCGGCTTTTCCGATATTTTCAATGATAAGCGGATACTCGTTGGGCGGGGTGCTCATATAAAAAATACGCCCCTCCATGGTACCTGCTTTTTCCTTCATCTTCAAATAACCTTCAGGGTCTTCAAAGGTCGAGCTGATATAGTCGAGTTTTTCGAGAAAGGCTTCTTTTACCGCCTGGCTCGCCGACCCCGAGGGACCGTGGTTGAGCATGGACCCGGCTTCTTCTTGGAAGACTTCCTGGGTCCAAGGACGCCTGGCAAACCCTATAATCCTGAAATTGCTGATAATTCCCTTCGAAAAAAGCGAGAAAAGGGCGGGAATGAGCTTCTTCCGGGTAAGATCTCCCGTCGCTCCAAAGATAAACAGCGCAAAGGATCCGGGTTCCCTTGTCAGGGTAAGCCCATCGGTTAATGGATTCGTCGTCATAAATTAAAGGGTAATGCCACGATTCAACTTGGGCAAGGGCAACAGGAGTTGTTTTTTTATCCAAAACCCCGTAAAGAGAAGGTATGAAGATACTTTTCGTCTGCCTTGGAAATATTTGCCGTTCGCCCCTGGCCGAGGGGGTCATGAAGGAAATCCTAAAAAAAGCTGGGCTGGAAAGCCGGATTTCCTGTGATTCCGCCGGGACCGCCGGGTACCACATAGGGATGCTGCCCGACGAGCGGTCGAGGCAGACTGCGGTTTCACACGGTTTTTCCCTGACCCATAAGGCCCGGCAGTTAAGCGTGGCGGATTACGAAGTCTTTGATTTAATTCTCGCCATGGACAGCTCAATTTACCGCTACATCCTGAAAATATGCCCAAAAGAAGATTTGAAATCCAAGGTCAGGATGTTCAGGGATTTCGACCCCGAGGGGCTGGGAGACGTCGAAGACCCCTATTATGGAACAATTGGGGATTTTGAAAACGTTTATACCGTTTGTCATCGCACTTGTCAGGAAATAGTTAAAAAAATCTCTTGACGAGAGGGCTTCTTCGGTAGACAATAGGAATAGCCTTAAATGGGCAATAAAAAAAGGAAGGAGAAACTCTCATGAAATATGGGAAGATTCTAGGTTTGGGATTAGCGGCATTTGCGCTTGTTCTGAGTTCGTGTGCTGGAGGCGATGGCCCCAACACAATCCGGTTGTGGACAGTGGAAGGCGAGTCCGATGGTGCATTCCAGTTTGTTGATACCCTTGCCCAGGAATACGGCAAGCCCCTCGGTATCGAAGTTGTTGTACAAAACTACAGCGTTGAAGACCTCAGGGAGAGCTTTCAGACTGCTTCTCTCGCAGGTGGCGGGGCCCAGGTACTTTGGACTGTGAACGACCATATCGGTCCCTTCGTAGCCGGTGGTCTTATCATGAGCATCGACGAACTTGCCGGTATTGATCCAGCTACCTTTGTTGCCGGTGCAATGACTGCAACCCAACTTCCTGGAAACGACAAGTATTGGGCCATTCCCGCAAGCTACGGTAACCACCTTATGCTCATGTATAATAAGGA
>DYOB01000510.1 GCA_020720765.1 Borreliella garinii | reverse complement strand
TCAACCCAGCTTCGCAAAGAATCGCGGGGATTAACATTCCGGGAGCTCCAGGGGATTATCTTTGGGGTCTAAAAAACTTCACCGAACTGGAATGTTAAACAGGGTGGGACCAAAGTAATCCCAGGCATAGGGAAACCGCAGTTTCAGGATGTAGTAATTGACCACATTGATCACGGGATCGTTGGTCGAAAGGGAATCGCCCGAATACTCGATGCTTCCACCCTTCGCCCAGGTCGACTCGTTCCAAGCCGATGGTTCGTACGTCCAAAAGAATTTGCCCACTACGGAATTCCTTTTTCTGGAGTAGAACATCTTGGCTGTCGTTTCAGGGCTGGCATCCGAGGTGTGGCCATCGAGGATGGTCCGATACTTAAGGTTGCCGTCCTCGTCGTATTGGTCCCACACCACTTGCTTACCCGGTATACAATGGTATTGGGAACGCCCATCTTCCTCAAGCCAAGATTCTCCGCGTTTCTCTTTCCAGGTATACTCCACTGGATCCGACGCATTGAGTATAATGGAATACGATTTCTTCGAAACTTTCCTGGGGTATTTCTCTCCGAGGACAATGGCCTCGGGTACATCATTTTGCTGACGATACTCGATTTTAATGTCCCCTTCCTTTTGTGTCGACCACGTCATGCTGGCATCAATTTTGACCTCGGGTCCCCCGCCGAACGAGAACTCGACTTTGTTGTCAGAATAAACGATCCTCATGCCGGATTTCGGACTACTTGTTTCGTAAACATTGGTGATTTTCCCTAAAGCATCAGTCTCAATTACGTGAGTCCTTACAGGATTGTTATCTTTTCCGGCGTATGACATCCAAGTTGCTCCGGTTATCGTGAGTTTCCTGGGGCCTTCGGAGAAGACGATTCCCGGCAACAGCAAAAGGAAGACAAGATGGTATAATCGCATGGTATAACTCCTTGAAAGTCGGGGGAAGTGATCCCTCCCCCTTACGTCGTTCCTTATCGAATCGCCAACTTCACGGTATCGGACATGGCAATGGTGTTTGAGACCTTGGTAAACGCGGAGGCACTCCCGCC
>DYOB01000509.1 GCA_020720765.1 Borreliella garinii | reverse complement strand
CTCCACCCAGTTGAAGCCCGATAGTCACTATAAAAGTTATTAGTTGTATCTCAAAGAAGGCGGGAGGGGGCCTCAATCATCCCCAGGTTTTGTGGACAACCCCGCGCCAAAGTTCCAGTCACTCACACGGAAAATTTGAATCTGATTCTAAAAGCGGAACCAGGAAACCGGTGTTTCAGTAAGCCTAATGTCCGGCTTAACCTGCAGCCCGCCGTTAGGTGGGGTGTCAGGTTGAAGCGCTAATTAGGCTGATATTCATCAAATTCATAATGGCCGATTAGCCGCAGTTTTTCCACGCAATCGGACCAAGCCTTTCCTTCGATTCTGGAAATGGTATCAATAATATATTTTTGGACAGTATCTTTTGCTGGATCATTCATTACAAAATGCCACATGGAATTGAATACACCACACTGATCAACAACCCCGCGCACGAAATCAGTATTGCAGATCGTCATCGTAAATGATTCAGATACTTCCGAATCTTCCGGTCCGACATGAGCTACTACTGAAAACGTTCGACTTTCATCGAGGATTATCTCGCGCCCCAATTCCCATTCCATACAGAAAATTTCTTTTACGACTGCTTTCATGATTACCTCAGGGTAGAATATCTAAGTGTCCGTTCCCGACTACTTTACCGTTAACTAGCCGCTCAAAATTAGCCTGAACTCCTGTTGTAGCAAATTCACTGGACTTAGCCGTTGGGAATCGATATGTCTTCAATCCATCCGCACTAACGAGGCCTTTTCCGCTGCTCATTTCTCTAAATCCTTCACCAACCCATGATCTTCCCAATGCATCTGCTTCTGCCCTGGTTGCAGCACCTATTCCAAAGTTCCCTTCACCAGTTGCCGCTCGGGTTATTGCCTTGAAAGGATCAAATGCCCCCTTAGAAGCGGCAATAGAAGGCCTGTAATACATGCCGATACCTACAGCTAGAGCAACTATACCAGAAAACTGATTTTCTGCACTGGCAGCGTTATGAGCAATTTGTGTAATATTGTTCTGCTTCAGATGAACTTGCTCAAATCACTCAGTTCTTATAAGGTGGTTA
>DYOB01000508.1 GCA_020720765.1 Borreliella garinii | reverse complement strand
GTCCATTTCAGCGAGGAAGGCTTTATCAGGCGGGATGCGGTTGGCTTTTACTTTTTGCGGCGAAAGATAACGCGACCAAAGTCCGCCTTTGCGTTCTTTGCTATCATTCAAAACATTGCTTCGTTCAAGTAGTTCCCACAATTCATCGAACTTTTCAACGTACTCATCATACGTCCAATCCAAAACACGGAAATTATTCACGGCTTCGGGCTTTGCCGCAAACAACGCGCAATCCAAAATGATAAATTCCTGAAAGTCAGTCAGAATGGCAAAGTCTATTTTCTCTGATGGTTTGCTGTTCTGCGTGGAGTACGCATACGAATAAACTTGATATAACCAGCGCGGGTCTTTCATGGAATATTTGACCTGCTTGGCGTCCATCACCAATACATCGCGTCCATCCAAATTCAAAATGTAATCGGGGCGAAGTCCCTTTTTGTTCGTGACCTGCACCTTGAATTCATAATGCGCATGTGAAAGACCTTCATTCTCCGTGTTCCAATTCAAATAGCGAAACAACGGACGGATAAAGTTATTCTCGATCTGCGCCTCTGCCGCTTTTTCCAGTGTGGCTTCATGCGCGCGAAAATCTTCCACCAGTCTTTGAATTTTGATACGAGCTTCTTCTTTGGTAAAAGTCATTGTCACTCCCAGATGAATAACCTGATTTTACCGCATCCGCCCCCCTACTCCACCACCGTGACCGTTACCACATTACTCTTCACAGTCTCGCCGCTCGTCGTCACACCTTCCGCCCAAAATTGATGCGTACCCAGTGATAACGTCCACCAGGTTTGGCACGAAGCGGGCGGCGCGGAGAGGTAAGAACATAAATCGTATTTTCGATTGGGAAAGTTATTGTCCCTGCTCCAGAAAAGAAGCAAAAGCTAGTAACTCCGCGTTGAGTTTTGTGAACGTAGTCTGCGCGGATAAAACCAATTTTCCTACTTTGGCTGGATCAAGTTTGTACGTATAAACATTGCGAACAATATGACGAAAACCGCGATATTCGTTTAGCATATTCCCCACTTCGATTGAAATTACAGCGGGACGGACGTTT
>DYOB01000507.1 GCA_020720765.1 Borreliella garinii | reverse complement strand
TGCTCGCCATCCACCGCTCCACCCTGCGCAATAAGATCAGGGACTACAAGCTGTAGACTCCCGGCGTCAACACAGGCTGCAGCCGAGGCATTTTTTACTGCCGGCTCTCCTGCTGTTGCTGCGTATTCTTTATCGCCTGTCTGAGAATCTCCATATGTTCCTTATACATTGGAGACTCGGGAACGAGCGTGTTTAATGTTGTATGCAGATAATCAAATGCCGCTGGCGACGTGGAAAAAGCAAGGCTGTTAATCATCATTTCCCATTCAGAAAATTCGACAGCCTGTTTGGCCCGGTCAATAATCCAAGCCGCGCCGTCCTCATCTCCAGCCCTTGCCAAGGCATGAACAATCCCCTGACGGGCCCCTTGCTCCTGATTTTCCTGATAGACCTTTGTCAATTGCCCCACTGCCTGTGCGCCTAAAGGAACCCCCGGATCAAGATAGCTGAGAAGGCGCGACCGGTTCTGCCCCTCCAGCTCTTTCCGGTTCACGAATGAATCGACAAGGGCGTCATTTCCACCCTCCTCACCAAATTGCTGCATCCTCTTGAAGACCTCTTGCAGATTCTCACCATGAACAAAATCCTTCATGGTCAAAAGGAGCTGGAATGCCTCCTGCCTGCTGTGGATTTGATCTGATTTCAGAAGATTCAGGAGCTCAAGTGTAATCTGATGGCTCGTCGCCTCATCCCGTGTAGTTTTCAAATCATCCAACAACACGGCCACCGTTCGAGTTGATTTTTCCGGGGATGTTTTTTGTGTTGGAGGAACCGAAGATTGGTGCTGTTTTGCTGTTCCGGGAGAAGGGGAAACAACAGGAGAGGTATTCTCCAGGCGATAACCTGCCGTCACTGTTTTTTCGACCGGGAAACCATTCGAGGGGGAAGGCTCGGTCTGTACTGACGATTTTGCGTTGAAATAACCTCGCCCCCCATAATATAATAAAGCGATCATCGCGAATATTGAAAGGAATACGAAAATAATGCGATTCATAGTCACTGCCACCAACAAAAAAATAGTATCTAAAGCGGGCAACCAGCCCGCAACCCAAGTAGTCAG
>DYOB01000506.1 GCA_020720765.1 Borreliella garinii | reverse complement strand
TGGAAATCCCCAGCCCGTATCCGCTAATTGCTGATTAATAACTCACCTTACGCAGTTTTGTGCATTTTGTGGGCATGTCGCCCTGAGCGACAGCGAAGGGTCTCTACGATTATCTCAGAGACCTTTCGCTCCGCTCAGGGAATCATGACGATGCGTAAGGTGACTTAATAACTCACCTTACGCAGCGCTGGGTTATACCAGATGGGTACCGCAACATTTATGTCACTCTTCACTGTACCGCAGCATAAATGTTGCGGTACAGTACATCGGCAGGCAAATTAAGGGCTCACCTTACGCGGAACGTCCCGAAGGTTCTCGCAAATTGAGCCTGCTTTCCGTCCAAACCTTCGGGACGGTGCGTAAGGTGAGTTAAGGGTTTTCCCCTATAAAAAAGAGGGGTATTACGCTCACGAAAGGGGGGTAAGAGGCTTACAACCGTCTTGAAACATAATATACTCATAAAACATAATTTTACTGTTGCGGCTTGACACTCGCACGACCAGCGGTATTTTATATTTGCATATTCGAAAGTGAGTTTCCTTGATTAATTCTTTACGGATCTACTCATCTGATTTATACGCATCAAGTATGATATTAGCGAAGTAATACGTTCCTAACAAACGTATTACTTCGCTTTTTTTATGTTTTTTTGAAAGGAGGTGATTGCGCTAACCGGTAAACCTTCAACTCAGTGCAAATGTCGTTCGAACCATCCAGAAACAAATTATTATAGGAGAGAAGAATGAATAAAAAGTTATTCGCTCTATTGAGCATACTGGTAATTGCATCTTTCGCACTCGCTGCTTGCGGCGCAAAAGCAACTGCCATCCCGGAGACCAAACTCGCAGTCGGTATCGTGCTTCCGACCAAAGACGAACCGCGCTGGGTGCAGGATGAAGCCCGCTTCAAGGATGCGCTGACAGCCGCTGGCTACGACGTTGAGATTCTTTTCAGCCAGGGCGATTCTGCAAAAGAAAAAGCCAATGTTGAATCCCTGATCACCAAAGGCGTCAAAGTTATCATCCTCACCCCGCAGGATGGCGCAGCCGCTGGCGCCGCTG
>DYOB01000505.1 GCA_020720765.1 Borreliella garinii | reverse complement strand
TGATCGCCCTCGCCTACGCCAGCATCATCCTGATCCAAACCCTTATTTTCGGCATTGACCAACCCGGCTACGCCTCGCTGATCGTCGCCATTCTTTTTCTTGGCGGCGTCCAATTCATCGCCATCGGCATCCTCGGCGAATACATTGGCCGCATCTACAACGAAGTCAAAGCCCGCCCGCTCTACATCGTGCGCGAGCACTACCAAATTGAAGACCCACGCGATCAAAATCAAAGCTCAACCAACCTATAAACTCAATACACAGTACCACCTGCCTCAACCATGAAAACCAAAACAAACGCCACTCCAACAATCAATACTCACCTCACAAAAACAGGCATTTACGCCATGCTTTGGGTTGCAGCTACTTTTGCACTGTATTGGTTTCAGCTTTCAGGAGGTTGGCGGTTCGATGACTTTCATCACCTATTGTTTTTGTCACAGCACAGCACATTTGAATATATCTACTCACCCGAAGCTATCCGCTTACAATCCGGCGCACACTACACCCCGTTCAATATACTAACTTACGATTTAGCCCACCGCTTTTTCCCACTAACCCAACCTTTCGCATTTTACGGGCTACACCTCATTCTTATTGGCCTCGCCGCCTCAAGTCTATTTGCCGCACTATCACAACGCCTTCCAGTTGAATCAGCCGCCCTGGGAGCCGGCCTATTTTTATTAGGCTTTCCGATTGCAGGAATGTCAGACCAACTCATGGTTGACCACTATATTATAGGCTTCATTTTTGCCGGGCTTTTTCTTTACTACTATGAACGCAGCTAAAACAACCGAACCAACTTAATACTATCCATAGTTCTTTACTGTCATATCACTCAAATTGATACTATTCATCAAACCACTGCCTGTGACTTTAACAAGCCCTTAGGTGTAAAAATAGATTTTAACGTGACACATATAAGCTTTGAATTCAAATCCAATGAGAAAGGCGATCCTTGGTACTATCTGGAAGTTCCTGACCAATACCTGCCTAAAATTGACAATAACTTTACCGCCCCGTGGCCGAATCATAATCGACTGGAAAACTTCAGAGTCCTTA
>DYOB01000504.1 GCA_020720765.1 Borreliella garinii | reverse complement strand
TCAAATTTCCTTGGTTGCCTTACCGACTCGGATGCCACTGAAACAAGAACTTCCACACCTTGTGATTGAAGTTGCTTTACGGGAACTTCACTCGCGTACCCGCCATCAGCCAAGACCGTCGCTACGCTGCCCGTTTCTGCTGACACCACGTTGACAGCCTCGGCGAGTTCGCCGCGATCAGTGGCATGATTGGTCACATAGCACCCCAAAACCATCATACTTCCTTCGGCATCCACCACGGCTTGGGCGTTGTACGACTGGGTATATTCCGCATGGGTACTCTTCTTCATAATCCGGCTATCGGGGTCGGTCATATTGGATTGTGCACCGGGGTCGGATTGAAAACTCTCCAAGGGTACAAGTTCGGCCGCCTCGACGCTTTTGTATCGTGTCGCCATGGGCAACAAAGTATCACACAGTTCAACCTCATGTAAATTCCTGCGGTCTTAAGCGCGCCAGGCTCTTAGCGTATCTCTTACTTTTAAGGATAACACATTGTCAAATCCGATTCTATTCGAACAATTCCAGATTATCCGAGGTGTAAACTGTTTTTGCCGCACCATTCACCATCGTCTGGTGCACAAAGACGAGTTGCCCTCTTTTGTTTTTAAAGTATGCTGATCCCAAATACCGGAAATGTCCCTTCCTAAAATGAGGGATAGTCTTCTTTCCAGCTTCTTCTAGATGCAGGGAGTCGATGATATTTTCAGACGTTCCTATGGTCTTAGATGGTTTCACCTCGTATTCATCTACTTCATGCAGTGGCGCTCCTTCTTTGACACAATCGGGAAAACAATTCATATAAGCCAGGGTATTAATGGCCAACCTAAAGGTTTCTGCATTAAAAGAGTCAGGTTCATTGCTGCTTTTTTCTAACTCTGAATAGTGCCTTTCTGGTATGAAGCTAGTTATGTCGCCCTTATTGAAAAGAACCCCGACCTGATTCTCCTGATCGATTCCAAGTTGAAAGGCATACCCGTCTTTCTCGAAGGGCAAATGGATAGAAAAAGAAAACGGCACTTCTCCTTTTTAAGGGAAGCCCAACCGTAGTTTAATAACGTAAACC
>DYOB01000503.1 GCA_020720765.1 Borreliella garinii | reverse complement strand
TTCCTCCGTGAATCTCTGTGTAATGAATGTAAACCTTACACGGAGATACACAGAGGAATACCACCGAGATTCACTGAGGTTTATTAAAAAAACTCTGTGTCCCTCTGTGACTTCTCCGTGAATCTCAGTGTAATTTTTCAGGAGTAACCAATGCAAACATCAAATTTTCCACTCAACGACCTGACGCAAAAGATCATTGGCGCGGCAATTGAGGTTCATCGTGTTTTGGGTCCTGGTCTGCTTGAATCAGCCTATGAACGTTGTCTGGTTTATGAGTTGGAAAAACTTGGTTTGCGCGTTGAGACTCAAAAAAGTTTACCGATTGTTTACAAGGAAATTGACATCGAGGCAGGCTACCGCATTGATGTGTTGGTTGAAGGTCAGGTTGTGATTGAATTGAAAGCAGTCGAGCGCTTCACCGATGTCCACGAGGCGCAAATCCTAACCTATCTAAAACTTTCTGGTTGCAAGGTTGGTCTGTTGATTAACTTCAACGTAAAATTGCTGAAAAACGGTGTGCGCCGTTTTGTGATGTAAGACTTTACACGGAGATACACTGAGGACACACAGAGAAACTCAGAGAATTTCTTCTTAAAAAACTCCGTGACCCTCCGTGCTTCCTCTGTGAAACTCAGTGTAATGTATTAAACATTAAGGATAACCAATGGCAAAAACTGCAAAACCAAAAGCACAAAAATCTGTCGAGACCATTAAACATGATGGGGCTTCGCGCAGGCATATCCCGACGGCGGAGTTTCAGGCGGTCTTGAGCGAGGAACAGCAGACTCCGATTCAGGTGGCGTATGCCCGCCGCAACCCTGACCTGGACCCGCAGTTGGTCTGGCGCGGAAAGGATATGCAGGACTGGTCTGACTTGGTGGTGCAGGCTCCGCCGATCTACATTCAGGAGAAGGTACACCCCAAGGTGTTGATCGATGACCTGCGTAAGCAAACCGAGGAACAGGAGAAGATCGGAAAGCCTCAGCAAGTGGATATGTTCGCGGACTTCAACGGTTTGCCCAAAGACGCGGACAAGACCGAGTTCTACCAGCACGACTCCAATTGGAC
>DYOB01000502.1 GCA_020720765.1 Borreliella garinii | reverse complement strand
GGGGCGGTGTCAATGCTGTGATCTATGCCGTTGATTTTTAGGGTGAGGTTCATGTTTACTCCTGTTGCGCTGCTAAATTATTTCAGTCGTTTTTTCAAATCTTCAAAATGGGCAAGGATTTCAGGATGGAAATCAAATTTCCCTGCGCGGGACAATGAGTTCTTTATTATTTGTTCCAGTTCTTCCATATTTATTTGGTTGTGTTGAATTAGAAAAATGATATCTTCCAGGTCGGTTTCAAATCCACGATCCACTTTGCTTAGCGCGATACTGTACGGGTCAACAATGTAGGCATTCACGTTTCCAAATTGACCAATGTGAATTCTGCGTTGTTCGTTTCCTTGTGGTAAAGGGATGAAGCGTTCAATGGGGACAGGCTCGGTTTCCAGTTCTAGTTCAGTGGCGACCTCCTCGATGAGGATTTGAAAATCGTCTTTTTGTATATCGTTGCCTACATAATCAATATCAAGCGTATCGCGCGAACTCCCAAGAAGGATCAACGCGCTGCCTCCAAGCAGGTAAAGAGTTGCTTGTTTGGGATAGCGACTTCCCAATCTCGCGAGAAATTCCTGTATCATCCCTTTGTTCATGTTTTTCATTTGAATTTTTCCATGTGGTTGATAAGGCGTTCTGCGGCATGCTCGTATGTTCCAAGCCAATTAATGGTATGTCCACTCAAGATTTGATGACGTTTTGCTAGTTGCAAAAGATTTTGGTTGGGATCTTTTTCTGGTGATACGCCTAATCTACTGGAAAATAGGTCTGGTAATTGATTTTGTGTACCGAAGATTTTGTGTAATCGTTCCTGATATTTTCTTTGGAGAAAAACGGCGGCGGTGTAGTAAAAACGAAGAACGTTTTGACCCGATTGTGGAGGCAGCGACCTATCCGCTTTTTCCGCTTCAGCAGAGAATTCAGGATGACGTAGGAATAAGGGAATCAAAGACAGGCGCACGCGAGCGTTTACACTTTGCGCGAGCAATGAGATGAGATTCGCAGGGGCAAGCAGAGGCGTTGAGCCGATCTGTCGTCCCATCAAGAATCGCACATCCCGCGCCCAAAGTTCGG
>DYOB01000147.1 GCA_020720765.1 Borreliella garinii | reverse complement strand
GGTTGGTTCAGCGGATGCCAGCTGGCTATGCGTGAATTGGGGGGAAGTTGAAATTGATTTAAGCGCTCCGTATGTGTCTGTTGCTGCTTTTCTGTGGCAGTGCTACAGACCCAAATTCAATATTTTATTCCACGAGAGGAAAGGAGCTGCCGGTTATCGATGCAGGTTTATCATGAAATTTGATTGGACGACTATTCTTGGAGTAATTGCAGCGATATGCACGACATGTTCATTTTTGCCGCAGGTCATCAAGATCCTGAAATCAAAAAGAACCAATGATGTTTCGTTTCTGATGTATGCTATCCTCAGTACAGGATTGTTTCTGTGGCTGATTTATGGGTTTCTTCTTATGGATTTGCCCTTGATTTTTGCCAACACGATCAGTTTAACCCTTGCGATGTGTGTTCTGGTTCTCAAGATACGGCATGGGTAAAGATAAATAAAAGGTTAAAAGTCTTTACTAATTTTCCAGCGAGCCTAATCATTCCAAGAGAGGTAAAAATGGTAGATAATCATACTGATAGGCAGTGTATTTGTCCCGGATGCGCAGGAACCGGGATTGTTGTTCGGACGCCCATAGAGCCATTCAGTCCCGCAAGAGTGGGCCCTTTTCATTATACGTGCAATATTTGCAATGGAGCGGGCTCTGTCTCGGAGAAAAAAGCTCTTGAGGCAATGAAAACATACCGACCATACCAAGAATAATAGTTAATAAATTAGGCGTATTACGGTTGTATAAAGAAGTTTGTGTAAATGTTTTTTAATTTTCAATAAGTCGATGTGGTGTCGCCAAAAACAATGGAGAAGCGGTTCAAAGCGGCCTGCCAGTTTCTTTTTGGCAGGTTTTCCTGTATTTATAGTCGACAGCCAATTCGCAGATGGTATAGCAGTTCTTTTTCAATGGCCATTTGCACAAAATGATAGACATCCTCGCTTTAAGGGGCAAGGCACTTCAAGACATCGACCGCAATATCTCGGTCGGCAATCGAAAAAAGGATCATCTCCACCTTCGTCAAAGCATGCGGGTCTTTTTTGGGATATATCTTTTCTGCAATCTCGCGAAGCAAACAACAATATTCAGAGAATGCTATTGATTTATCATAAAAAACATCTTTTTCTAGCCCACTTAAAAAGTGTGTTTTATTTCCTTTTCTGGCCTCCAATTTATTCACTATTTCATTTTTTTTATGGTTCGTAAGTAGCAACTGGAGTTTGTAGTCGAGTAGTCCCATAACTGAATTTCTACCTTCAAGAACCGGGAAAAACTTGTCTGCTCCTGCACTCAACAGTATCCAGTTAAGAGAATACACAACCCGGGCATCATAAATTGCATACTCCTTTGGATACATAAATGCCAAGAACTTTGACCAACTAGCAATTCGTTCAAATGTAAACATAGCTCCCTTGCTGTGCTCCTCCAAGGCTGTCTCTATACACTTCTTGAAGTTTTTTTCTTCTCCAATAGGGATACCTCCCCATTCCTTGACAATCCATTTCGCGATTTCCACTGGCATATTTGGAGCGGAACTCTTTAAGGAACTCTTTAGCTTGAAAGGAATTGTTTTTCTTAATTTTAAAGTGGGGGAGAAAGAATCGTTACTTTTAGCTGATTTTTCAGCACTTTCTATCAACTGAGCGATACAATCAGGGGGCGGTTTTACATAGTTCTTAAACTCATTAAGTGGTTTTCCAATGGGGAAGTTATATAATTTTTGCAATTCTTTATCGCTGCAAAAACTTCTTAAATAATCGGCTATAGAGTCAACTCTTTCTTTAGTCATCTGATTTTCCATGCCCCCCGTGGTTACAGGTGTTCATTTGAAGTGCCCATTTTTTCAGGTGCCAATATCAATCCGCACATGCCTTGCCAAGCCTGAACTACCATCACCATCGCCAGCGTATCTAATTCACAATAACGAAGTAACGCTGAGCAGATTCGTTTACGCGATTGATCATCCATATCTTCGAATTGGAGCCGCGCGTAGGCGGTTGCCGCCGCGCCACCCTCGGCAATAACACTTGCATCTCCCTCTGCATCCATAGATGCATCTGAAATCATACTTTTTGCAAGCTGCTTGAGCTTGGCATAAGGATCGCTGGTTGTGCCATCCGCTGCCGCTTCTATCCAGACAAACCCATCGCTCGAGGAAAAGTTGAGGCTATGAATACCGCCTGGTGCTCCATATACTGGGCGGCTGTATTTCTTGCGCAATACATCCGAAACTTTGAGAATCGCGGGTAACACCTTTTTGATTGAATTGCTACCATTGGTGTCGGGATGAAAGAAGGTCTTTTCGGCTATCGTACACAAGTCCACCATGGCACGATCCCCACCCTTGGTCAGACGTTTGATGAAGGCGTTTAGCGCCTCAGCGCCTTCGGGCAGTTGAGAGGCTTTGGCAAGCTGTTCGATGATTTTAGAGAGGATGGTGTTCTCGTGGTGGCTCCACATGAATATGGTGCCCTCGTCTTTCTCAAGAGCCTCTTTCAGCGCTTGCGCGAACCGAAAGTTAGGAAACTCGCCCGGATTCGCGCACAAGAACTCGCCTGCATGCCGTACATTACCATCGGCTTCCATTATGTGATGAGAAAACTGGAATGCCACTGGCTCGTAAGGGCTCATGCCTTTGTAAAAAGGTAAAGCCACGGTGGAGGTTTCAAAATCAATAAAGTGTAAAGGAAATTTCCATCCCGACATTTTCTGCTTAGCCAATTCACTGTCGAAATAATAGCCACCGTGGTCATTGTCTTTTGGAATTCCGTTAACTTGCAGCCATTGACGCTGTTTACGGTTGAGGCCGTCAGTATCTGGCTTATCAGTAAAATCTCCAAGGTGACTGCGGCGGATCTGGCTGATTTTATATATGCCTTGTTCGATCAACTTCTGCTTGTCGCGAAAATTCCACAAATCCAGCACTGTTCCGTCATCGAAATCTTGATCTTTCAAGTCGGTTGCAGCTTTCCAGCATTCTCGAAAGCCGCTCTTGAGCGTGTCACCTGGCGTGGTATTGAACTGGCAGCGGCCGCACTGTGCGCCAAGAGTGGGTGGAATACGCTGGTCATTCAGGTAGGCCCTCGACCAAGTATGTGCCGCATCGCTCAGTTTCGCAGGGCCGCCGGGAAAAGACAGAAGTTGATTGAGCACTTTCTCGACATAACGGTCAACACACACCTTGGTAAGGAGTGTGTCGGCCAGAGCTTTCATATCTGCGCCTGGCGGGATGTTCACCTTAACATTTGAATTCTTGGTGATCTTGAATATCTGGTTAATCCTGTCCAATGGCGCAACCTGCGCCTTGTCTGGCATCATCAGTGCAGTAGTGACTTGAGCACTGGGGAATGCCTGCCGCAACACCCATGTTTGAAAAGCTGCATCCTGAATGTACGGCAACATACCGGAACTGATGTCGCCGCGCTTACCTTCCATTTCCGGATTATTTGAGTTAAACGACTTGGCTTTAACCTCGATTAGCTCAAATTGATCTCCATTCTTGACCAGCACGTCAATACGAATAAAGAAATCCCCTACGCATATGGCTGGTTCAAACAACACCACATGTTCCTTTTGGAGGTGCTCTTGAGTTTGCAAATAGGCCTTCTCATGTATCAGTTCTTCGATTTCTATCCCATCAGGATAGCGCAACTTAGCAAGCGCGCCAACCTGATACCCACCTTCTGCCAACATGGACAGGAAATCGTTTTCGACAAGAGTGTCATGGTATTCTGTGCTTTTGCCGTGGTAGAAAAGCTTGGTTGGGCAATCAACAGCAAGCTTGAAGCGGGATTTAGTCAGGTAGCGTGGAGAGGCCATTTGTCCTGTGTCGCATATGAGTATTTTTGAACCTCACCAACAGCATGGTGAGGAGGTCATGTAAAAATGGATTTTCGCTGTTTTGAGTAGATATAGGTAAAATGTTAGGAATATGAGCGCGTCAGTCAACTTTCTGGTGATCTCAAAACGCTCGTAGCATTATCAGCCCTGCCGTTTATGCTGACTTGCAAGTAGCAATGGCGAAGGGGCGGCAACCGTACCGCCTCGTCTCCGGCGGGATTAAAACTTAGAGACTTGAACACTGATAATTCGAAAAGGCTGTGCTCGAGTCATTTAAAACCAGATTCATCACCCACTCGAAACAGCGAGGCATTAGCTTGTGTACAGCTTCCAGCACATATTGAGCAGTCACGTTCAAGCCACATCCCTTTTCGTTAAAGGGCTATGCACGTATAATACGAATTCGCCTAACAAATGAACGAGTTTCTTTGTGGAGTGAAGATATTTCCAAATGAACTGAACCGTTGGATAGGAGATACCTGGACTTTTTGTAATGACCAAGTTTTGCGGCACAAACGAAGCGTAGCGTAGATTGTGTCCGAGCGAGTGTGTTGGGCGATATGGTTATAAAAGCCGCCATCTAATCTCTAAATCAACAAGCTCATCAAGAACATGAGGCTTAAAGTTATCAACGCCACCACCTCTTGCCGTTATGTTGATTGATATATGATTGGGATTTTTCTCGATTTCTTTACGAAGCTTTTCACTTAAATATGGCCTAAGCCGGGAATAAAGAACTGTGTTCGCGAATGCTTTTCGATCAAACTCGTTTTCTTGGAGATATGAACGGCATTCATCAATTAAACACCTTCTAATTTCATATTTCTTACCGGTTTCAAGTGCTCCTGAGATTTCAGAAAGCTTTACCATTGTGATGTGATAAATACTTCCCCAAACAATTAGACCAAAACCATAGAGTTGATCTGATTCTGTCAGCTTGGCATCAACAGCTTTTTCGAAAAATACGAGGATCAATTTCTCAACCAATGGTGGACCAATCATAAGGGTGATACCATTTATTATCATCGCACCCGCAAGGCGGTTGTGTGCTTTTGGCCATATGCTTCGAAATAGTTCAATGAATTCCCGAAATTTATCCATGACTTCTTTTAGCATCTAACGCGAAATTCAGCGACAACTGCAAAAAGAGTCCGCTGAAATGAATGGTGTACGCCCAGCTTGGGCGTGAACTAATGAGGTGCATGCCCCTCTGTTAATCCTGCTAATGTCGTGAAGATAGAAGGGTACCACTGGGCCGGAAAAATGAGCTATCTGGACTTCTAAAAATCAGAGATTCACATTAGGAAGAGCAACATAAAGAGTTGATAGAATATTCGGATCTTCAAAATGGCAAGATTAACGTGATTTGCAGTAGATTGTCTAGTTCACTTTCTGGCTGGAATTACATATCATGTCCCCGGAATAACCTCCATTACTGAAAACAAGTAGCAGCTTCACCGGTAGATAATCCATAATTAATGACCAACCGGGCTGCCTCTTACCGAAACTCCTTTGTGTTCCAGCTATTTGGAATTCTTTCAATGCTGACACCTCCGTTTTGTTCTGTTTGTGATCAAAACATTGGTTTTTTTTATCAAACTATATCATTTTTGATACGACTGGCTTGGAACAAGGCAATGAAATAATCCAATAAAAAAGTAATTTTATA
>DYOB01000020.1:18805-30229 GCA_020720765.1 Borreliella garinii | reverse complement strand
AAATCTGTGGTTCCTCTTCTCAGTGCTCTACCCTACTCAGCGAGAAACGGGGTAGCAGTAATTAATTCATTAAGGCTCTCCACATAAAAAATTGTTGGGACTGACAGGCCGCTCAGCGGCCTAAAAGTGCGGCGCGCATCATTGCGACCGGCATTGCTTGCAAGGCCTAATGCAAGACAAGCGCCGCATCAGTCCCAACGACATACTCGCCCTCAGCGCCTCTGAGGCTCTGTGCGAGGCTCATTAGAAAAGCCAATCTGTGAAATCTGTGTAATCGGTGGTTCCGGGTGCCATGTAGATTCTCTTTGTTTCCCAACTAAGTGTAAGGGTTTGGATGCTTTAACCTATTTTTATTTTTCCCTTTCCTAAAGAATTTAATGCGGCGGTTTCCAGGTCATGGATAATGGTGTTAATGGCCCATTTCCAATCAGGTTGGTTCCAAGTATCAACAAATGAAATCGCATCCATTTCGGCAATTGGAAAGGTCTTTAGCCGGTAAACAAAATCTTCGCAATTAAACCGGGTTTTTAATTGAGTTTGCTGAAGAATATAAGGCCATGACCAAGATCGATTCATCGCAAGCACCACCAAGTCAACCACATCCCTTGCGGCATCACGATCCAGGATAGCACCCATCTTATTGGTGAGTATATTGAGTTCATTGTCCAAAACAATGCCGTCTTTCATGGTGGATTGACCCAACCGTCTGACACGGTCTACAACAAAGTCAACTTGCAGCACCAACCCATCGAACACCACATCGATGCGGCGAAAATTCCTTGAATTCACGACTTCTTTTATATTGAAAACACCCCCAATCGAGGAAGTGGCCATTCTTCTAGAAAACTAACCTCAGCGCCTCTGTGCGAGGCTCAATAGTAAAGCCAACCTGTGAAATCTGTGTAATCGGTGGTTCCTTCTCACAAACATCAAGATTTACTCTTGGGAAAAAACCAATCCAACTCCGGCACAGGTTCAACAATATCGCAAAACAACCTTCTCCAAACCTTTCTCTTTTTTTCTGCGTCGGATCTCCAGAGCGGCTTTTCCATTCGTAAAAGAAACCCTTTCAAAGTTTCGTTTAAAAACAATTGGCGAATAGCCTGCCCGTTTTTGGATTCGATAAACAGGTGTTGAAACAATCGAAACCGCTCTTCAACCCCGCCGGCTTCAAGAGTTTTAAGCCAATCTTCCGGAGTCGCACGCGTATTTCCCCAGGTTGTTTCTTCGTATAGTGCCCGGAGCAGTTCTAGTTTTTCTTCCACCGGTCAATCTCCTGTTTGAGGAGCAGATCCATATCATCCTTGTAGCAGACTATGTCCAAGGCTATGGGAATTTCCATCATCTCCCATGTCGTGAGCGATTTAAGTTTCCTTTCAAAAAAGTCCTTTTCTTCCGCCACAATGGCGATATCGATATCGCCGCCTTTTTTCTGCATTTCGCAACGGCTGCCGAAAAAATAAAATTCGCTGTCGCCAAAACCACTTCGGATAGCTATTTTGACCTTTTCTAAATTATCTTGTTGTAGGCGGATCAAGAAAATCTACCGGCAAATTCGATGGATTGTTTGTAAATGCTTTCCAGAGTTTTATAGTGTTCTATTGCCTGAGCCAGCATCTTCTGCCCAATCTCGGGCACTTCCGGATAGTCATGCTCCAGTTCGTTTCTCAGGGCTCGCAATCCCGCCCAGCTTTCCACAGATTCAATCACACCCTCTGTTTCCAGGTTGTCCAAGATGTCTGTCATTTTAATACCGGGCAGCCCAGCGGTTTCGGCAAGTAAAGGAAATATTTTTGAACCCAAATAATCCTGTACTGAGGCAAACCGTTTTAAATAGGCGTCCTGCATGGCGCTCTCTTCGGTTGTCTCGGCCTTTTTTATGCCGACACTGCTGATCTTATCGCGATAGCTTTTTAGCATTTCCATTTGAAGAGTCAGCGAGGCCAACCGCCTTTTTAAGATTTCCCGGCTTTGGTTCAACCTACGCCACATCCACGTAGGTTCTCTCCGCTTTCTGGAAGAGCGAGAGCCCCACCAAAAGGATTCCCAAGGACCATAACCAACCATATCCCTGCCATAACAAATCAATGCTACCGGCACCAGTAAATCCGTACCGGACAAGTTCAATTCCAGGTGCCACAGGGTTCAGCCAAATCACCGTCTTTAGTATAGGGTTTCCCGTCACTTGTGAAATAGGATAAACAATTGGCGTCGCCCACATCCACAAACTCATGCCAAAGCCAATAAGGTTGCTTAAGTCCCGGTATTTCACCGTCCACGCGCTGGCCCACAGTCCCAACCCCAAACCCAAGACTCCGTGCTGCAGCATGACTAAAGGAAAGGCAAAAATCCACCAATTGGGATGGATGGCGGCTCCATTAAAAACATAAAAGAAAAAAACGACAAGCATGAGGAGAGCCTGAATGGCAAACTTATAAAGTTGGCTCAGACTGGTAGCAATGGGCACTGCCATTCTAGGAAAGTAAACCTTTCCGAACAGGCCGGCGTTGCCTACCAAGATACCCGAATTAGCTGTCAGGATACTTTGAAAAAAAGTCCAGAACGTGATTCCTATAATATAAAAAAGGGGTTGGGGAATATTATCGGTTGGAATATTCGCTATCCCGCCGAACACAATGGTATAAATACCCGTTGTCATAAGCGGTTGAATGAGAAACCACAAAGGCCCTAAAATTGTCTGTTTGTATTGGGTAGTAAAGTCGCGCTTAACAAACAAGTACATCAGGTACTTGTATTGCAAAAGTTCCTTGAGGTCAAAACCAATCCGTCCTTTTGGTGGGGTAATGACCGTGTCCCATTTCTGCCCGTCGAACGGCGTTGCTTCTGTGCTCACTGTTGTGACTCCATCGTTATTATTAGTTTTTCTATCTCAACTTTTAATACAGGTATTTTTGATTTAACTGTAGACCAGACTATTTCTGGTTCAATATTAAAGTAACCATGCGCTAAGATATTTCTCAAAGGGCTATGGCCTCTTTTAAAATTATGCCTTTCTTTTCATAGCTCACGCTGGCTTCAGTTATGATATCGACCGGAATTTTCAATAGGTCTTGCAATTCATACTGTAAACCGCCTAAATCAAAAAGTGTTCGGCCTTTTTCCATTTCAACAATAAAATCAAGGTCACTTTCAGAGTCATCTTCTTCTCTCGCTGTAGAGCCAAATAGACGAATATTGAAGGCGCCGTGCTTTTTACAGAGCCTATGAATTTCATTTCGCTTTTCAATGACTGTGGTTTTAAGATTCATTTCTATTAACATTCTTCCAACTTTATGATCGTTTGCTGCAATATCGAGATGAGTCTTTGATGTTCGCTAAAAAACTCGTTTTCAAGACCTTCCGCCGCTTCTTGGGTCAACATCAACTTTTTGGGTGTAATCGCAGGCCGAACGCCGTCAATGGCCAGAGTCTTCCGCTCCAGCAGATTCTTGTGCAAGCCGCTTTCTCCGATTCCATTTTCAAAAAATTTGGCTACTCTTAAAAAGTAACCTTCAAAGGCATAATATAAATTGTGGAGAGTATGCCCTAAAGCCGCATATGCAAATTCATCACTCTCCGGGAACGACCGAATTCGGCCCGCCATTTCCTGATTTTTTCGAAAATTTTCCTGAATGAAAGCCCAATCTTGTTCGAATTCGGCAACAAGCAGCTTGAACTGTTCAGAGATCCTCATAAAGCAAAACTCCCACTTTTATCACTTGATCACGAAAGGATGGCGGTTGATCAGTAAGATCCACAAGCGATATTTCAAAATCTGTTTTCGGAAGATTCGTCCACGCTTTGGACCAATCCCCGCTGTCCCTAAGCGTAAAGCAGTCTCTTGAGCAATTTGTTTAGCTTTATTCCTGCGCTCCTCAAGTTCAACCCGTTCTTCTTCATTGGCTTTTTTCCAAGAAGTCACATAGGAGTCGATTTCTTCAGGCGTTACGGCGGGCAGCGGCATGTTATTCCTTCTTTTCTCAATTCTTATCGAGGGCGTAGCGTTGCGTCGGCATAAAGTGTGCTCCTATTATTGTTGTTTGTTTTTCTTAAAGCAGGCTTTGTATTTTTTCCTGGATCTTCGCCGTCATTGCTAAAAATTCCGTAAGCCCGTCCAAGAGACTGTTGACACTTAAAATCACAGCCTTGTCCGTATCGGGGTAATCATGTGCCAGGCTATTTCTTACTCCTCGGAAGTAAGCCCACCTTTCGGCGCTCGCAAAAATACCCAATTGTTCCAACCGCTGAACAATGTCAATAAAGGGGACTTCCGTTGGACTCGTCTGTTCTAAAACCTCATAAAGCCCGGGCAGCGCCTTCTGCGCCAACGTATCTTGCAGACGCATCCACCGAAAGAGCAGTTGATCCACCAAGGTTACGGTTTCTTCGGACCGACGAGACCAAGATTCTGCGGTAAAAGGATGGTATTTTGCTAAAAGGCCAGCGTTTTTTTCACCCAATAACGATGTTTTGTAATTTCGATTTCCGCCAGTTGCAGAACTGACTTTTGTTCCGGTGTCAAAGCTCTATTCCATCTCTTCTAGCGTTGGAAACAATAAGCCTTTCGTCGACTTCGTTCATGCAGGTTGTAATGATGTCGATTTTTTGTTCACCCAAGGCCACATACAATTTCGCAAGCAGCTGTAGTTTGGCACGGAAGGCTTCCTCGTCTTTCAGCCCTGATTCCACGAGCAGGTCGATGTCGCCTCCCCTTGCTTCGGAACGTGTACGAGAACCAAATACAAAGACTTTAGCGCCTTCACCAAAGACCTTGAGGGTTTCGGTTTTAATTTGACGCTGGTCCTTTTCCGCCAGACGCACAACAGATGTCACAGAATTCATGCTGTTTGCCGAACCGTTCGGGTATAAAACACCTTCCCTTTTCGCTCGATATGTTCCCTCACTTCTTGGTCTTGGATCATGTGGTAGAGAGAAAGATCAAACAAATACGGTAGGAGTAAATCGTCTATGTCATCCATGAGACGGTATAAAATTTTCAACGTGAGTTCCGGGCCGCCCACAAGCGTAAGGTCAATGTCAGAACCGTTGCGAAAATTTCCTTTGGCTCTGGAACCGTAAAGGATGGCTTTTTCTATCTGGGTATATTTTTCCAAGATACTGTGAATCTGGTTTATGGTGGCTTCTTTGAGTCCGAACATCATAGGGAATTTGTTTTCTGTTTTTCTTTCATTGTTTTTTCAAAACGCTCGAATTCAGAAAAGTATTTCTGGGTAATAAGCTCGGCTATGGAATTTGCAAGGTCTTCATTATACGTATGTGTCGTTAAAGTTCGGCTTTTTATCATATCCATCCATACCTCGCCTTCTTCCAGCATTCCCCGGTTAAAGGCCATTCTAAAAGCATCGCGGCTGCCGAAGACCTGGGTCTCGCCTTGTGCTTCAAAAAAATCTTTTATAACGTTCCACGCAAGTTCAAACGTATATTCAAAAGACTGGATAAGGCCTTGCAGTTCTAACTCGTTGAGATCGCCTTTCACAATAAATTTTCTTAGCTGCCCTAAGGCTTTAGAATAATGCGAAAGTCTTTGGACCCAACGAACATCTTCATTTTCCATTTCAGGCCTCCACAAGGGTAAGCAAGTTGGGTTCGACAGCTTCTTCTTCGCCATGCAGGACAGTCCAGCCTTCAAGCTCGGCGGCGCCGTCGGCTATCTCCCGGTGGTAATCCAGGCCTTCCTGCCTCGCGAGTGCTTCGACCAGAAAATCAAGTTCGGTGCGCCCATGAAGGATCACCCCGGTTCGGCCGGCTGTTTTTTGGACCCTCAGCCAGGTTTGAAGCCGGGTTTTATATTCAGCTATTTGTTTCACGGTTTTTTTCAGGTAGCGGTAAGACCGGACACTTAACTCTTTTAACCCTTCTGACGTCACCGCGTATTGGAGTTTGCGTGCTGTAAGATGGCGGGCTATAACCCAACCGCGCTCTGCAAGCCTTTTTAAAAGCACGTTGGTCAAACCCAGGCTTGCACCGATAGTCCGGGCAAGATCCCGCTGTCCATTTGGAACAGGTTCCTTTAAAAGAGTCTCTAGGAGGGTGATTTCTTTTTCGGGGTCCATAGGTATTTTTTACGGTTTTCGCACGGGGGCGTTGCGGGGGTGTCCCCCGCAGAGGGGGGTGGGTCGGGACACCGCAGGCACGAGGAGGCCCGACCCAGGGGGGAGACCCCCCCCACGGGTGCACGGTGAAAAGACGCCATTTCCCCGGAGTCGCGGGAGGCGGCCGAAACGCACTCCCCCGTCGAAAACCGGATCCTGTTGTTCAAACTATGAACAGTGTAACACAAATTTTTGATAATGCAAGGGGTTAAAGATTATTCAAGGGGAATTTCTTCGAGGAGTTCGACCGCGGGGTCCGCACAGAGCGGGAGGTCGTCGGAAAATTGAAAGTTACCTTCTACAGATTCGTAGGTGCCGAACACTTGGGGGGGAAACGATTCGCAGTCTCTTAACCCCTTTTCGGCGAGAAATTCCAAGCTTTCCATGGTCGCCCCCCTGAAAAAGGGTATCCATATGGCGTGGAGAGGTAGGCTGGCCTGGGGCGATGCGCATGCGACCACGAAATTTTTCAGGGAAAGCTCGGCATCTTGAGGCGGGCCGCTCCAAAGCATGGTGACGACTTGGCCTACCCGATTGGTTGAACGCCCTTCGAAAGCAGCCGCTAGACGGTCGAGAAGGCTTAGTGTGAGGTTTTCGCTTTCCAGGTCTTTTCCAAGCCAGGTACGAATATGGAGTAAACCGCCTTCTCCGCCCTGGGAGTGGTGGTCCCGGAGTTTACCCTTGAGTTCGTCCCGGAAAAGGTAGGGGGAATAAAAATCCGCAAGGTCGTCCTCCACGGGAAGGTTGATGTTGCGCTTGTGATCCATGGTTTCCTGGTGGGTTGCGTGTTCGAGAATTTCCTGAGTATTGATAATTCGAACGTTATAGACAGGGGTCGGATCGGTGGAAGAAAGGGTGCGATAGAGTGGGCTGACGATTTTTTGGTTTGCCGGACTGCCGGGGTCGTTGATCAAATATTCGAGGTAAAGGGCGGTTGAAAGCGCGGAAAAGAGGAAGGTTCTGTTATTGCGGTTATCAGCGTAGGGTTCAAACCCAGGGTTAAGCCGGATGACCTTTTTATACAGGCTGTGCAGCCTCCGTGAAAGCGGGCTGTCGATATCAAACTTGAACATTTCCAGGGGGTTGAGGAGAACGGGCTCGATACGGTTTCCGGGTTTGAGCTTTTTCTCCGTATCCACGGCTATCACGGAAAGGAATTTGGTCAATTCTGTGATGAGGCGAAACAGCGGGGTCGCCCCGAGGGGAACGGATCGGGTTTCCTTAAAAAGAGGCACGGGCTCCAGAGGAAGGATGCCGTTTTTTCGAATCCAGAATAATTGTTCCTCGTTGCGCCGTGCTTCGGGGCTATCCCTGCCGCCACGTTCCACAGCACGGCAATAGTCCTGGAGGGTGCTAAGGTACCGGCGTGAAACAATTTCAGTGAGGAACCGCCTCCATTCGGTGGCTATTTGATCGAGTTGTTTGACCGGACTCATATTGGCCCCGGTGGGGTTCAGGCTGGGGTTCATCCTGAAGTTTTCCATACCGAAAAAGTACTGGTCAACGATCAATGCAAGGGTGATGACCTGCAGTAAAGGGTCCTCACGGGCTATCAGCTCGGTTCCACGGGGAAAATTCAAGAGCGGAGAAAAATATGCGAACGTGTCGGTATCTTCTTCCCTGACCTCCATCCCCGAAGCAGGGAAAATTTTAGTAACAAGGTCTCGGCCCTTTGCCGCCAGCCTGGAGGGAATAGAGTGGTTTTTTTCTTTAGGTTTGTCCGCCAAATCTTCCGCTGGTTCGGGTACTTCTGTCCTTTTGATGGGTTCCAGGTTCGCTTGGGTCCGGGTCGGCGACAGGATTTCACTTTCGGGTATATCAAGAAACTCAAGGACTTTCGTTCGGTATTTGGCGAAAAATTCAGGCGCCCCCATATATTCTGAGGCGAGGTTTTTCACAAGGATGGGGTACATGTGGTTTTTTAGCTTGGGGAAGACATGGGGAACTTCGTCCCTTGCGACTGCATAATATTTTCTCAACCTTTCCATATCAAGGCTTGTTGTCAGGTATATTTTCGCAAGGTCGTAGAGCTTGGCCAGTGCAGCCTGAATATGCGTGACGGGGTCGAGGGAGGAGAGGATAAAAAAAGGCCTAAGAACCTGGAGAGCGAGTTTGGCACAACCGGAAAAATTGAGGTTCCCAGGATCGCGTTGAAAAGTCGTCAGAAAACGGCCTATTCCTTCGACGTCCCATTCGCGTATGATTCTGAGTAAATCATAATACAAGGGGGTTCGTCTCAAACTCTGAAGGGCGTTTTTATGCTGTTTGGCAGTGAGACCGCGAACCGCGAGGGTGAGGTTTTCAAGGCTTTTAAACCATCGACGGTCGGCCTCGAGAATCCAGGATCTTAAAATCCTGTCCGGTCCTGTCCGGTTAAAAAAGAGACCTACCGCCTGAAGACGGCTTTTGGCCCGGTATTCCAACGACGCCAGATGCCAATCAAGCCGGAATCGGTCCCAGAATTTCATTCCCGGAGGGGCTTGGTTGGAATAACTGATTCTCCTGGTCGGCCCGGTTTCGCTGCCTTTTATGTACTGTTTTGATGCGTTGCGCTCGCTGTTTTCTTCCTGGAGCTTTTTATACCTAGCATCTATTTCTGCCTGGGCCTTTTCGACCCCCACCTCACCACCTAACTTCTCTTTCATTTGGCGCGCTTCGTTTTCGCCCAAAGCTCCTAGATTTTTACGCGTCTTTTCAAGTTCGCCAGGCTGATACCTCTCCGGGGGATGGGGCATTAGAGGACCAGGCCTTCCCTGGCGAAAAGAATTTCCATGGCGGATTTGCCTTCAAGGAGTTTCTGGTAGGTCTTCTCTAATTCATCGATCTGGTCGTCGGTGCGTTCTGGATCGTGGTGTATAAGGACCAATTTTTTTACTCCGGCGCGGTTGGCGGCATTTATGGCAAATTCAATGGGTGAATGTCCCCACCCCATTTTTCCTTTTTGATATTCTTTGGTTGTGTATTGACCGTCGTGGATGACCACATCAGCCCCAGCCATAAAGTCGGTAATCCTTTTGTTCTGTACTAGGACTTCCTCTTCACCTTCGGCCGCAAGCGCGGCATCATAATCCTCGGCATTTGGATCCGTGGGAAAAAGGTTGCGGAAGGGTTCGTGGTCGAAAAGTGTGACGATGATTTTTCCTTCGTGTTTAAAGCGGTAACCCAAACAGAGTATGGGGTGATTCAAGTATTTGGTGGTGACAGTGATTCCGTCGCCTAAAT
Source organism: Borreliella garinii (assembly GCA_020720765.1). Taxonomy (GTDB): domain Bacteria; phylum Spirochaetota; class Spirochaetia; order JABEVK01; family JABEVK01; genus DYOB01. Next base: position 20,894 of record DYOB01000020.1, on the reverse strand, counting down.
CCATGCGTGTTTCCCCGAGGTGGTGGTAGGTAATATCAGCGCTCAGTTCGCCGCTATTGACAGGGAAATACCTGTACTGCAACTGTCCGCCGACTACCTGCTCGAGGGAGTCGTCCTCAAAAGTTTTCGGTCCGAAGATTTCAAGTTTTGTCGCCGGAAGAAAAAGAGGAATAAAAAAAGGGAATCCCAGGATATGGTCCCAGTGTGTGTGGCTGAAAAAAATCTGCGCTTTTATGGGCCCTTTGGGTAAATCATTTCTCATCAGAAAAGAACCCATGGCGCGTATTCCGGAACCGGCATCCACGATGATCAGCCTGTTTTCAGACCCAAACCTGAATTCCAGGCTGATGGTGTTTCCGCCGTAACGAACCGTTTGAGGTCCAGGACAGGGAAGAGAACCGCGGACACCCCAAATTTTTACTGTCACCGGTCTACCTACTCCGCCATCCGTAGGAAGACCTTAGCCTTCTCCACTTCTGCATTGATCTGACCGTCGAGTGTTTCCACTTTCTCCCAGGTTATTCCAAGGAAGCCAAAACAAGAATTAGGCGGTTTTACTGGATACCTATCACCCGAGAATCCCATTTCAAGAATTTTTGCATAATAGTTAGCTATGGCAACTGTGTACACGGCGTCTTTAAACTGTCCGTTATAACCACTGGCTGAATGGTGGAAAGCTACAACATCCGCGAGTTCGTCACCGAGTTTCCATGTTTCCATAATCATAAGTCCCGCCTCTTCGTGCGTGAACCCAAGGACCATCCTCTCGGCGTCTACAAGGGGTATCCGCGAACGGTCGCCTTCCTGAATGGCGCGTAAAAACTCCTCGGGCGCCCTGTTGTTGAGAGCAATTTTTCCTATGTCGTGGAGCAAACCCGCTATGAAGAAATTCTCCTGCTCCTTGGGGTCCACCCCCCTCATATTTGCTATGAGTTTCGCCGCAGTTCCGACAACGAGGGAGTGAAGCCAGAAACCGTCCATATTTAAGACCGAAGCCTTTTCTTTCGAAGCCTTCACTCCGGCGAGTACGGCGGTACTGAGAGCAAGGTTTTTTACAGTGTTGATTCCCAACATAATGATAGCCCTGGCAAGTGAGGTAACTTCCTGGGAAATCCCGTAATAGGCGGAGTTGATGAGCCTCATGACCCTGGCTAAAAGTACAGGATCAAGGGAAATGACCTTGTTAAGGTCTGTAGGTGAGGCATTTGGCATCCGGCATATTTCCATAACTTTGGTCACAGAAATAGGTAGCGGAGGCATCTTGTCGATGTACCCGGTGATCTTATCTTTTAATAACTGACTTTCACTCATTGAATTTTTTCCCGTACTTTATCAATAAGCTCCCGAATCTTTCTGCGGGCGCTCGTTCCTTCGCCTTGAGGCTTTAAAGGTCCGTCATTTAAGTTAAGCTGGATTCGTTCCATTTTCAAGGGAATATGATCACTTAACAATTGAAGTTTTTTATCGGGGGGGAGAAAATTCGTCAAATTACCCAGGTATGCCATAAGTTTGGCTATCCGGTCAGGTGTTGCCACGACGGCTTTCAGGACTTTTTCACCCTCGAGAAAGGGGTCGGCCTCCTCTGGGGCACCTTGATACTCATGTGGATCATCGCGGAAATGTTCAGGAAATACATCCCGAAAGTCGGGCAGGGGTTCTTTTTCTACAGGTTCGGGCCGGGAACCCGCAGGTTTTCCCTCCTCGTCCTTTTCCCCTGTTTTAACGGGCACTTCCTCTTCTTCTTTAAAAACTTCAGGTTCCAGCTCTTCTAAATTTTCCTCAAATTCCTCTAAGCCGCCTTCGGGTTCGGTCGGTGCTGGTTGTTCCGTAGGTATAGCCTCTTCTCCGGGTAGCTCTTGGTGCGGGCTGGTTGTGGAGGGCGGGGCAGAGGGTGCCTCAGGGATTCCCAAAGGTCGCGCTGAGGTAGGAGGAGGCTGAGGCCTCGCTGGTGGGTAGCTCTGCGGAGGTGGGTAGCTCTGCGGAGGTGGGTAGCTCTGCGGAGGTGGGTAGCTCTGTGGAGGTGGATAGCTCTGTGGAGGTGGGTAGCTCTGCGGAGGTGGGTAGCTCTGCGGAGGTGGGTAGCTCTGCG
>DYOB01000020.1:0-18705 GCA_020720765.1 Borreliella garinii | reverse complement strand
GCGGAGGTGGGTAGCTCTGCGGAGGTGGGTAGCTCTGCGGAGGTGGGTAGCTCTGCGGAGGTGGGTAGCTCTGTGGAGGTGGGTAGCTCTGTGGAGGTGGATAGCTCTGCGGGGGCGGATAATTCTGCGGGGGCGGGTTATTTTGCTTAGGTGGATAGCTCTGGGCAGGTGGAGAATTTTCCTGGTTTGTGCTTGGTGCCGGTTGTGAGGTTGGCTTCTGTCCTTGCGAGAAATCCGATTGAGCGGGGTTTTCACCTCCGCCGGAGCCACCTCCGGAGGCCCCTCCTCCAGAGTTTCCGTCAGAACCGCCTCCAGAACCACTGCCCGAGGAGCCCCCGCCGCCGGCCACTATAGGCGGTTCTTTTTCTTCCTTTTTTTCGTCGTAATGGAGTTCCTCGTCTTCATCGAGGATTCTGAGTTCTTCTTCAATCTCGTCCATAACGATGGCGGGATTCAGGTCGGGCATATCCAAAAGACTCAAGGACTCACCCTCTTCCTTGGCCAATGCCCAATCCGGATCCTTAACAATGAGCTTTTCTTGAGGGACCGTCTCCTCGACGTCGACGCGTTCAGGTGTACCCAGTGCTTTTAGGTTGCGTTTCCAATCTTTTTCGAGATCCTGCCCGAGATTTGAAGCTGCTTGTTCATAAACAGCCAAGGTCTCCATAATGCCTTCCATGGAGGAATCCGAGTTGGTGCCCTGAAGTTTTACAAGGTCATCAGCAACGGCAAGTGCCTCTTTTTGTCTTCCGGCTTTTTGATAGACTTGGGCAAGACCGCTGAGGACTGCGGCATTATCTGGGAAAGCCTTACGCAAGTTTATAAAATGATTTTCTGCGTCGACAAGGGAATTTCTTGCCAGGTAGATATTTCCAAGAAGCAACTGTGCATTCAGGTCGTCGGGGCGGTGTTTTAGAAATTCCTTGACCATCGACTCTGCTTTCGGGTATTGGCCCATTTGAAAAAAATTGAGCCCGGCATCCCAAAAAAGATCAAAGTTCTCTTTATCGACGCGTTGAATCCGTGTTTGAACCTTGCCCAACAAATTTTCTTTATTGGTTCGTAAATAGAGGTTTCCCAGGGTTCGCAAGGCTTCAACGCTATCTCCCTGGTGGTTCAAGCTAAAGAGCAAATCTTCTTCGGCCTTCTCGTATTGCTGGAGATGATTTCTCAGTTTTCCCAATTCAAGCCGAACCTCAGGGTCGTTGGGTTGTGTGTTGTTGAAATTTGTTAAGACTTCCAGTGCTTTTTCTGGTTCCTTCTTATCCTGTAGAACTGAACTCAGAGCCAAGGCCGCCCGTTGATGTTTAGGATACTGATTGAGAACCGTCCTCAAAGATTCTTCTGCAGTAGTCAGATTCCCCATTTCTTTTTCGAGAAGCCCTACGTTTGTCCTGGCGTCGAGGTTATTCGGTTCCACTCTTAAGACTTCTTGGAAAAGTTTCAAAGCCTCGCGGAAGCGGCCAAGTTTCTGAAGCGCTATTCCCAGGTTGATACTGGCCAAGCTCCAATCCGGACGGGTGCGAAGGGCCCCGGAGAAAGCCTGGGCGGCTTGTTGAAACCTTCCTTTTCTGAGAACTATGCATCCTAAGTGATAAAGGGCTTGAGGGTGGTTAGGGTCCTGACTCAGTCCTTCCTGGTAGGCCCTTTCTGCCAAGTCCTCCTCGCCCATTTCTTCATAAATATTTCCAAGACTTACATAAACCGGAAGGACACCCGGTTGGGAGTCAATGGATTTTCTGTACATTTTTTGTGCCAAATCCCACTTTTTTTGAACCCTGGCAATATTTCCTAAACTGAAAAATACCTCCGAAGGGTTCTTAATCCCCGACTCCAGCGCAAGATGAAAAATATCATTGGCTTCCTGCAGCCGGTTTTCAGCCATATAGACAATCCCGAGGTTATTCAGTGCCTCAGGATGGTTGGGGTGAAGTGCGAGCGCTTTTTTTAAGACCTGTTCCGCAATAGGATAAACACGCTTTTTAATCTGGATATTCCCGAGTAGGAGTAAGGGTTCAATTTCTGAGGGGTTCAAAGAAAGAGCTTGCTTGACTTGGGTTTCAGCCTGTTCCGTATCCCCGATTTTCCACGCTTGAAGAGCGCGCAGAAAATAGTCCCGAACCCTAAGGTCATTCATTCGCCCATCCACCGCCCTGAAACTTCTTGGGAATAAGGAGAAAGCATAATAACCCCGCTTGAATATTGACCCGGGAGTTTAGCCGAGGCTGTAACTGTAAAATATACTATCTGACCCTCCCTTAAGGCCGTGGCTATCTCGTTTTCTCCCAGGGATTGAAACTTTTCTGGTGTTATCAATGTTCTCACCCGTGGCCTCTCTCCCGCGTCATACGAAAGAGCCGAACCAAAGACTTGGGGCACAGTGAAGTACCGTGTTTGCTCCATTCTTCCTGGTCTCAGGCTCCAATAGACACGGTATTCGTTGACGTTAAAATCGGCCAATGGACGCCAGCTCATTTCCAGAGCGTTTTCCAATTCTTTATACCTTAATGAAACAAAACCAGGCGCTTCGGGGGCGAGAATCCTGCTTGTCGCTATCTCGGCTGTTTCGAGTTTTGGACTTTTTTCCCCACCACCATCTCCCCTGAGGGTAAACCGCAGCTGAAAAAAGCGTCCGCGTAATGGCGCACTTCCCCTCGCAAGCGGCCAGGTTATCCATTCTCCAGGAAGTCCCGAACTCTGTGCGCCCGAACGGGACCATTGGTAATCTAAGGCGTCACCGACCTTCACCGAGATACCGACTAAGGTTTGGGAAGGGATTTCACCCCGCAAACGGATGTTATCCAGGACATGTCCGGAATCGCCAAGGTCGATAAGCGGACTGACGGCGGTCCCGGAGGGTGAGCCGCGTGAAATATCCAGACTTGCTGTTTCCACCCTAGCCGGTACGGTGCGTGTTATCATAAAATCGTCCATGAGCGCAGTTAGACCCGACCCTAAAAAAATTTGAGGCTCCGAAAGCTCTCCAACAAAGGGATAATAAACCTGACCGCCTTCCCTTCCCGTGGAAGTTACGTAGATGGACTCTTCTACTTGCCCGTCTTTGAAGTATTCAAGAAGTCCCCTTGCCGAATCAAAATTAAAATGGTGGTGGTACCATCTACCCGGTAACAGTGGCGTTCTTCCAGTTAAAACAACTTGGCTTCTTTCATTCTCAACGGGTTGGATAAAGAACTTCAAAAAACGAATTTCGAGTTTGCGGCTTTTGATGCTGACACGAAATTCCTGCGGGACTATCGCACCATCCCGGCGGTGGGCACCGCGCCAAACCATAATAGTCGAGCCCTCGCTGACCGAGGGAAGGTAAAGCCAAAATTCTATGGAAAAATTATGCCATAAAGTTCCCGGCCAAAACAACGAGGCGGGGCCCGCTTTCAGCCCTAGTCCGCCGCTGTTTCCCTGGAAAACCCCAGACCCAGTGCCCATTCGAACGGTTTGCCGCGTGATGTTGGCCGGTGATTTCAGTTCATATGAACCATAGAGCGTATTGATGTCGTCAAACCCGAGAAGAAGGTCGGCGGATCTTTTTTGTTCCAGAGTTTGTGTTCTATCCTGGAGGGTCAGAAAAACACCTCGAGGCCCGGGTTTCTCTTGAAGACCATCAAGGGAAAACTCCGACCATGGGTGGAAAGGAGACCCAAAGACAAGTGTTTGCCCCTGGGGATTTTCCTGAGAATAGCCTGAAAAACTAAGAACCAATAAAAAGAGTTTTTTCCACATGCTTATTTCCGCCTAAACCTGTTATATTTGATTATCGGTAATAATGGAAACAAACCCAAATACACGCTATGACACGCTCAAAGAAGTAGTTAAGTCTTTTCCGGACCAGCCCGGTGTTTATATTATGAGAGACCAGGCGGGTGAAATTCTCTATGTAGGCAAAGCGAAAATTCTCGTCAACAGGGTAAGAAGTTATTTTTCTGGTGCAAAAGATATAAAAACCACAACCCTGCTCAGACGCGTCGACCAGATCGAACATATCATCACAAGGTCGGAATACGAAGCCCTTATCTTAGAAAACACGCTGATTAAGCGTCATATGCCGCGTTTCAATATCAGCCTCAAGGACGGAAAAAGTTATCCGCTTATCAGGATTACTGCAGATCCTTTTCCCAGGGTTTTTAAAACTCGCCGAATCATACAGGACGGCAGCGAATATTTTGGTCCCTTTGCGAACGGCCGGCACGCTGTTTTATATCTTGAACTTATTGAAAAACTCTTCCCTTTAAGGAAATGCGCCGGGAAACTCAAGAAACGAACGGTACCTTGTCTGTATTACCATATCGGCAAATGCCTTGGACCTTGTATTGGGAAAGCTACTGAAGAAGAATATGCAAAACACGTTCGGAAGGTGAAAAACCTCCTCAGCGGAAGGACCCAGGTATTGATTCAGGAACTTCAGTCAGAGATGCGTAAGGCCTCGGGCGAGCTGAAATTCGAGGTAGCAGCAGGACTGCGCGACACCATAAAAGCAGTTGAAGAACTACAGGATAAGTCCTCGCTTGTGGATCAATCGGAGGAACAGAAGGATTATATTTCCTCTGTTTCAGAGGCGAACGTGGTGGTTTTTTGTGTTTTTCAAATGCGGGAAGGACGTCTCCAGGGGCGAGAAATTTTTACAAGCGAATTCTTTGGGACTGAAGACGAGGCTATGGGGGAATTTCTTCTTAGGTATTACGATAAACACCCGAGGCCAAAAGACTCTGTCTACCTTTCCCTTGCCCTGGAGGTGGAAAGTCTCGAGCAGTTTTTTAGGGAGGATGGAAGAGGTGATCTGAGAATCTCTAAACCCGAGGGTGGCCGGCACCTTTCAATTCTCCGTTTAGCTGCTGAGAATGCCGCGGCGGAACTCAGAAAAAGACTTGAAGGCGGAGGTAACAGTCTTGCCTTGTCGGACCTCCAACGTGTTCTTGGCTTGGACCGTCTCCCTAAACGCATCGAAGGTTTTGATATAGCCCATGTCGATGGAACCGACCCAGTCGCAAGTTTGGTAAGTTTCTGGGACGGCATCCCCGATAAAAAGAATTACCGATTTTTTAAACTCCGCAGCCTCAAGGGGGCGATCGATGATTTTCAGTCTGTGAAAGAGGCTGTCGCGCGACGCTACCAACGGCTCGTCAATGAAAAATTAGAACTTCCCGACCTGATCATGATCGATGGGGGGAAGGGGCAGATCAGTTCGGCTATTTCCGCCCTTCAGGCCTTAGAACTCAAAATCCCGGTCTGCGGACTTGCCAAAAAGAATGAGGAAATATTCCTACCCAACAGGTCCGACCCCATTGTGTTGCCTCAAGGCTCCCCCGCACTGCGGGTTTTACAGGCGGTCAGGGATGAGACGCACAGGTTCGCAACAAAACACAATAGAAGGATAAGAGCCGTTAAGCTCGGAACAAGCCTACTATCGGGAATTTCAGGAATGGGTCCCGCAAGAAGCAAAAAATTGCTGATGACATTTAAAAGCCTTGAAGCTCTCGCCCAGGCAACTAAGGATGAAATCGCTGAAAAGGGGAAAATCCCTCTTGATGTCGCAGAGTCTGTTGTAGTCTACCTTAAAGACAGGGAAACACGTCAGAAAACTGTTAAGGAAATAAAGCGGACCCGACTTCAATAATACACAACCAGAACCTTGTCGGAAATACTTAATAAGACTATAGTCATTGCGTGGTTCCTACAATAAAAGACATTGCTCGATTGGCTGAAGTCGGCATTGGAACAGTCTCCCGCGTACTTAACGGCGGTGATAAGGTCAAACCCGACACAGCGGAAAGAATTCTCAAAATTGCCGAGGAGCTTGGTTATAGGCCCAATAAAATTGCACAAAGTCTCGTGCGGGGCCAGAATGAAATACCAACCTTGGGTTTGATCCTTCCTTCGAATATCCGTGAAATTCATTGGGAAGTCATCAAGGGTATCTATGGTTTTATGACCGATAACGGGTGCCAACTTTCTGCGTTCAAAGACGACCTCGGTACGATGGCTCAGGTAAAAAATATTGTTACCTCGAGTATCCACGGCCTTATTTGTCTTGATAACGAACTTCCCGAACAAGCCATCCGTGCTTTTAGAGGGGCCCGGATACCATGGATCCACCTTGGACGCGAAATTCAGGATCAAACTTGTATTTCCATTAACCATTTTAAAGGCGGAAATCTGGCTGCTAGGCATCTTGCCGTTAAGGGGGTTCGTACGGCGGCTTTTGTAGGTCTTGTTGGGGAGGACTTTTACCAAAAAGACCTCAGGGATGGCTTTAAATCGGAGGCCTTGAAAAGGAGCTTGGAGATAGTTGTCGAGACGGACGTAGCTGGTGGGGATCAAGAAGGTTATAAAATGACCAGGATTTTATGGGAGCGCGGCGATGTGGGGGGTATTTTTTTCTCCACCGACGACCTTGCATACGGGGCCTTTAGATTCTTCCGGGAGATTAACCAGGGTGTACCCATTATCGGGTACGGCGATATGCCCGCAAGCAAAATTCTCGCACTTTCCACTTTACGTTATCCAAGTTATTCCATGGGTTACACAGGCGCCCAAACCTTGATGGACATGATTCAAAACGGTTCCATAACGGCTCATTCCCATATCGAACTAGTGCCAGATCTGGTCACCAGAAAATCCTGATTATGTTATACTGAAACAATGCAGTTAAGAAAAAAGTCTATCATAGCAGTCGATCAAAGCATGATTAACCTCCGCCTTCTTTCTGTTATCCTCGAGAAAGAAGGCTTTAGCCTTAAAACGTCCCAATCAGGTCTCGACGCATTTCCCATGATTGTAGAAACTAAACCCGACCTTATCCTTCTCGACATGGTTTTGCCGGGTATAGACGGTGTTGAACTCTGTCGAATGCTCAAGGCTAATTCGGAAACAGAGCATATCCCTGTTATCATTATCACAGCAAAAACACGCGGGGCCGACGTCTTCCGTTCGCTTGAATCCGGAGCCTTTGATTTTATTAAAAAACCCATTGACGAGCTAGAGGTGATTGCCAGAGTGCGCTCAGCAATCCGCTATAGAGAATACCAGGAACAGCTACTGGAAATGGCTATGCGGGACAGTCTAACAGGGTTGTATAACCACGCTCTAATAGTCGACCTTTTAGAAAAAGAAATTTATAACAGCAAGAGGAAAAACCGCCCCCTTACCTTTGTGATGGCGGATATCGACCATTTTAAAAATATCAATGACAACTTTGGGCATATAGCAGGAGACGCTGTTCTCGTATCCACCTCTAGACTTTTAGAAAACACCCTCCGAAAGGGAGACTATCTCGGCCGATACGGTGGAGAGGAGTTTGCTCTGATTCTTTCCGGTCTTGAACAGGAAAACGCCTTTCCTTTGTGTGATCGTTTACGGCTTCTCGTCGAGGGCGGCGTTGTTCCCTTCGATGACAAAAATATTCGGGTAACCATAAGCATGGGGGCAATCTATATCGACCCGGGAAAAGAAATCTCAGCTGCGGCGGCTGTTCAGGAAGCCGATGCCGCCCTCTACAGGGCTAAAGAGGAAGGAAGAAATAAAGTTATCTTTGTTTGATACATTATGGATTGGGGAAAACAAGCCTTGGGCGCGTTTCATAACCCATATCCCTAAAAATAGGTAGAAAGTAGATTTTTAGTAAATAGGCCAACCGCCCGTTTCTGTTAAGTTCCATCCAACCCCGCTCGAAATTTCTCGTAAAACGTTCTTTAAAATCCTGACTTAAACGAGGGTGCATAAAAAGGGAATAATCTGTTGCTAATTGAATGACAAAAGGAATTTCTCCTGACGGAAGGGATGAGCGGTCCCGTTCGAGTGAAAGTGCCATAAGGGTTTTAATTTTATACGTACCAGGTCCCATTCCAGCAGACTGTATGTTCATGACTCGGTAGGGCATGGAGAGTTTTTTCCAGAATTCGAGCCAAGGCGAGTCGGAAGTCAATAACGCTTCCCGTAAAAGCACCCTCATATCGGATAGAGACCTCACACCGCGCCAGCTTTCCAGATCTACCTCAGGGGCTATCACAGTCACCATTCCCCCGAAACCCGATGTCAACCCGGTTTTAACTGGAACCCAAAAATTTGATACATTTTGTTCAGGGTAACCCCACACAAGGTCCGGTAACAGAGGCGTTTCGCTTTCGTTTGCGCCGTTCATATACCGTTCATTTCCTGAAAACTCAACAGGAATCAAGAGCACGGTATCACCAGCCTCTTTCAGGACTTCAACGATAATTCTATGAAAAAAGGCGTGTGAACCATCTCTGGAGGTCAATATTTTGAGTTCCCAATCTTCTGCGCTGGAATGAATAAGAGGAAAAAATAGAAAAATAAAAAGAAGTTTTTTCATTTTTCTTTCTCCACCGTTTCAAAAGGACGGAGAATGCTTCTTAGAAATGCAACTGATTCCTCTAACCTTTCCCGGGTATCGGCTTCAACGACCACGCGCAAAAAGGGTTCGGTTTGACTTACCCGGACATTGAACCACCATCTCTTAAAGTTCATTCGAATACCGTCGAAGTCCATGATAGAATCGGGGGTTTCCTTGTCGAGGACAGCTTGCTTGATAGCCGAGATGGCGCCTTCCTTATCCTTGATTTTCAAATTCATCTCGCCCGATTGAAAGTATTTCCTCAAAGGTTTAAGGATATCGGAAAAGGATAAACCGTTTTTCTTTTCTTTTTGAATCAGTGTGAGAACGAGAAATGCCGCTAGTATTCCGCTATCACACCAGTAAAAATCACGAAAATAATAATGTCCAGCAAGTTCCCCGCCAACAGGGGCGTTAAGTTCCCTGATTTTAAGTTTAGCAAAAGCATGTCCGACCTTCCAATAAGTAACGCTTCCACCGCGCGCTTCAACGTCATCCTGAACAGCCCGGCTCGTGCGAATATCAACGAGCACGGGGACAGGCTCCTTGTCTAGAAATGGGCGTGCGAGAAGGGCAGTAATAAGATCGGGGCTGACAAATTCCCCCAGCTCATCCAAAAACATCACCCTGTCTGCATCGCCGTCGAAAATCACCCCCACGTCATAGCCGCCCTTTTTAACCAGCTCGGTAATTTCAAGCCTGTTTTTTTCTTCAAGGGGGTTGGGTTCGTGTCCGGGAAAATTTCCGTCAAGATTCTTATTGAGGTATTCGACGTCGGGTCCTAAAAGCTCCGGTATAAAAAGCCCTGCCATTCCGTTGCTGAGGTCGACAGCCAATTTCAAGTTTGAAAAGGCGGTTTCCTCGGGTAGTTTTGATAAAAGGAACTCAAAATAGTCTGTTTTAATATCAATGCTTTGGATTCTGCCTCTTTGAGCATTTGGCGGACCAGGTTCAACCGCACACATTGCTTCCAAGTCCTTTAACCCTGTTTCTCCCCCAACAGGAAGAGCATTTTCTCTACTGATTTTTAATCCGTTATACTCGGGAGGGTTATGGCTGGCGGTAATTTGGACCGAGGCTCGATAACCTTTTCTGGCGGTTGTCCAATATATAAGAGGAGTCGTAGCAAGACCCCCATCATCGACATCTGCACCGCTATCGGCTATCCCCGCGGCTAGGGATTGAAAGACCAGGTCTGAGCTGAGGCGCACGTCTCTTCCAACCAGAATACGGTCTGTCTTCAATAGGACTGGGAGGTTGCGGCCTATTCTATACGCTAATTCTTGAGTCCATTCCGCATTCCAGATTCCGCGGATATCGTACGCCTTAAAAACGCCCATTTTAACCCCTAGTAGTGGTGTCCGAGTCCTATAAAAATTTCCCTGACCAAGCCGCTGAACAAATCATATTCGGCTGCTTCCATTTTTCTCAAATTGATACCGTAACTCAGCCTCATAAAGTAGCTCCTTGCAGAAAGAGGATAGCCGATTATTTCTGCCCCCGCTGTCCAGTATAACCTTTCATCCACCCATTCCCAGATATTTTGAGGGAGAATGTAACCGGCATCGGTAAAAAGGCTGAATTGCATCTCAAAGTTGAAAATTTTCATCCAATTCCAACCCCAAAGGTCTTGAAAGTTGGTGATCCTCATAACTTTGAGAACAAGGTCAAGGTTGGCGTAGAGTCCGAAATTACCGACAACGGAGCTATCAATAACTCCGCGGACAGGTTCCATCTTGGACGTATCTGTAGAATTTTGCTGGTAGTTTGCCAAAGCCCTAAAGCTGAAACCCAGGACATCGGCAAAAGTCCCGAAGGCTTGGAAATTCAGCGAGCTTGTATTATCGTGCCTTACCTGGGTAAAGTTATAATAATAGGAATGGGTAAGAGAAAGAGTTGTTCCTCTTCTAAAATTTTCAACCCAATCCCAACGTCCTGCAACAAGGCCCTGCGAGGTTCCGACATACAGCCCGTCCCTGGCAAAGCTGATCTGCCTTTCAAAAAGATATTGAATGTAGGTAAAAAATCCGGGGTTATAATTGACAAGTCCAAAACCCGGAAGATTCCAACCAGTAGGAATCGAAGTAGAAAAATCTAACCTTGTCGTAGCATAATAACCATCGGCATCAGCGTAATCAGTCAGGATTTTAATTGCCTGGCTGGGGGTGAGTGTCCATTTTTGTTCATAAATGGGAAATGTTACCGAAATCGCAGATGAAAAAGTGAGTTCAGTTTTTGCGCTGTCAGTGATGCTGACCCTTTGCCCTAGAGAATAAGTCCAAGGCAACTCGTAGAAAAGAAAAGGATAAGAGACATTAAACCCGCCAGATAGGTCTACGAGACCTCCTGATTTGTAAAACCCCGATCCATCGAGGGAAAAAAACCATTCATCCCCACCGACAAGAAAAGGCAGAATTATCTCAATACTGCCGCCTAAGGCGGTAGTGCCATCCGAAGGTTTTTTATATTCAAGGTTGATACGCAGCTGTTCCATTGTTCCTAAAAAGTTATTGTCCCTGATTCTTAAACTAAGATTTAATCCTTCGCTATCGCTGTATTTGGGAATGGGAAGGGCAAGAATATTCCAACTGTCTTTCGTATCGATTTTAATATCGATGAAACCTACCCCGTCCTCCCCTCTTCGTAAGGAATAGATAAAGCTTGTCTCTGAAAAGATTCTGTTATTGTAGAGCAGGGCCTTTTTTTCATCCAAGTAAGCTTCAAGAAGGAGCCAATCAGTCCATTTTTTTTCAAAGTCGAAATTCATCAATCTTTTTAGGGAAAGTTCCCAGGTTGAGCCGCGGATTTGGTAGGAGACGTCTCCGATCTTAAAGACCGAAAATTGTTCGGGAGAGGGCACTTCTGAAAAAAGCGGTTCCGCCGGAACCTGCCCGAAAAGTAACCCCGAAATAATAAAAAATTGAAAGACTCTGATCATAACTGAAAAGATACCTCGATCGTAACATAGTTTCTTGTACCGTCATTTCCCAAAACAGGTACGGAATCGTTGGAAAAGCTGGCTGTGCCGACGGCTCCTGTCATAGGATTAGCCCTGCGATTCTTTCCATATTCAAAAAGAAAACCCCCTTTAATTCGAGCTTCACCGATCGGTGTGTTCAAACCCAGAGAATATTGAAAACCAAACTGGTATAAGGTTTCAATGATTGCTTGATTCAAAAATCTGTTTGTATTGAATTTATGGTCTCCGCCCGGAGAAATGTAGCCGCTGTCGTTGAAGCCGCCGTCGGTGGTTCCAATAAAATCTTCACTTAAAACAGTGTAACCATCGTCCGAGGCGTTTCCGTGCCTTTGTATTCTACCCGTAAAACGAACCTCCAGCTGGGGATTCAAATAGAGGTTTAAAGCGGCGTCAAATCTATCACTGTTGGGTTCCAGGCTCACAAGCCCGCTTCCACCGTGTGTGTAATTGACGTAATTAATCAGGGACTGATCAGCGTCACCGCCCTGGATGAATTCACGGGAATGGGTGAAAGTGTAAGGGGTGGCTAAACTATAGCCCACCTCGATTCCGTGGAGAATTCCCAGGTCTGGAATCCATTCGAGACCAGCTTGAGCAGCGATTTTGGATTTTCCATCGAGTTGACCGGCGAATAGTTTTAAAAAACTTAGATCGTCCGCATGAAATTGGAAGGCTGTTCTGATGGCCCAGGGAAGCCTAAGAACCAAGGTGCCTCCAACAAGAATATTGTCATGAAGGCCCGTATAAATACTTGAATAAAGAAGCGGTAAAACAGGGATTAAATAGTATGGATCAAGCCTTTGACCGAAAACGATATTTTCATAGAAACTCAGTTCAAGAAAATCCCACAAAAAAAACTGGAAACTATGGCCAGAAAGAAATTTATCAGGATAAAACGCTCCGCTGTTCGTGATAGGCAAAGAGTTGTTGTCCTTTGATGCGTTTAAGGCTAAAAGATATTTCGTATAGATCAGGTTTTCAGTTCTCCACGTAAAGTTCACCGAGGCCGCTTCCTTTGCTGAGGGGCTGAAAACGACTCCATCACTAAAAGGGCCAAACCCGTGCCTATTGATACCAACCTGGGCATAAAGATCAGGGGTCCCAAAAGATAATACTCCGCCAGAGCTGAGCGCTAAAAGGTAATTCCGGCCTAAGACTTCAACCGAAGAATCGTCCATGATAAAATCAAAGGAAGTAGCCTGGCCTTCGGGGTAGGCTGTTAAAGTGGCCCAGTCTATCCCCAAGGCGCCGAAAAATCCTGAAAAACCAACGTTTTCAGAGAAGTAACCATTATGGGTAAAATAAAAACCGGTGGTTCCATCATAGTCGTGGTTAGGGTAGCCTACAGCAAAGAGACTCGAATGAAAAACACGGTAATGAGGTTTCAGTTCTGGAGAAATCTCACTCATATAGCCCTGAGCTCGTAAAACGTCTTCGGAATTCCCTTTTTCAATGACCTCATTCAGCCAACTCTGTACAAGGACTAAGGGGTAGGGACGAAAATTGGGAACACCGTGTATTAAACCCCTGGTAGCCCAATCTTGAATATCCTTGTAAACGGGGTCCGAGGTACGTGACAAATCCATAGCCGCTAAGGAGAAAGGGAAGAGAAGGAAAATATAAAAGGTATACTTCAATTTTTTTAGCATTATGGTTTACAATATGCCCTATTATCGGAGTAAATCAAGGGTAGAAAAACTAGATTGTTCGCTTAATTTCTGTTAGTATGGGAATATTAAGAGGTAATTATGCGATTAGTGATGGTTGGTACCGGCTATGTCGGCCTAGTGACTGGAACGTGTTTCGCCCAAATGGGAAACTCGGTAACCTGCGTCGATATCGACGAGAATAAAATAGCTAAACTTCAAGGCGGACAAATTCCCATCTATGAGCCTGGCCTCGATGTTATGGTCAATGAAAACACCGCACTTGGAACTCTAAAATTTTCAACAAGCCTTGAAACTGCCTTAAAAACCGCAGAAATAGTCTTTATAGCCGTTGGCACACCTATGGACGAAGATGGTAGCGCCGACCTCAAGTATGTTCTCGCGGTTGCAAGAGACATCGGCAGGTTTATGTCCCATCCCCTCATAATAGTTGATAAAAGTACGGTTCCGGTTGGTACCGGAGAAAAGGTCCAGGCGGCCATTGCCTCCGAACTACTTTCCAGAAAAAGCGACCTGGAGTTTTGGGTTGTTTCCAACCCGGAGTTTCTTAAAGAAGGGGCTGCTATCGATGACTTTATGAAACCGGACCGGGTTGTTGTCGGTGCCAACAGCCCAAAACCCCTTGCAGTCATGCGTGATTTGTACAAACCCTTTACTTTCAGCCACGATAGGTTTATCGAAATGGATATCCGCTCCGCAGAGATGACTAAATACGCAGCCAATGCCATGTTAGCAACAAAAATCAGTTTTATTAACGAAGTCGCAAATATCTGCGAAAGGGTCGGAGCGGATGTGAATAGGGTTAGGATCGGGATGGGTTCAGATGCACGAATAGGTTATAGCTTTATTTATCCCGGTTGCGGTTATGGCGGTTCGTGTTTTCCCAAGGACGTCCAGGCGCTTGAGCACACGGCCCTTTCTGTTGGATATATTCCCAAGATTCTTCAAAGCGTCGAGGCGGTCAATAAGGCGCAAAAGGACGTTTTAGCCGATAAGGCACGGCGCAGGTTTCCTGAATTAAAAGGAAAAACATTTGCTGTTTGGGGTCTTGCGTTTAAACCCGAGACAGACGACATGCGCGAGGCATCAAGCCTCACCCTGATTAAGTCCCTGGTGGAAAAAGGCGCTCTTGTTCGGGTTTATGATCCTAAGGCTATGAGGGAAGCCCAGGAGCACTGGCTCAATGGATTGAAGGATATCACATATTGTGCAAGCAAATACGACGCTGTTCAAAATGCAGACGCACTTTTCCTTGTAACCGAATGGAAGGAATTCCGTTCTCCTGACTTTGACGAAGTAGCCAGGGTTATGAAAAGTAAAATTATTTTTGACGGCCGTAACCAATACAGCATGGAGAAAATGAAAGAAATAGGTTTTGAATACCACCCCATAGGGGTTGGAACGCTCTCGATTTAAGGAAGAATAATGTCTAAAAAGGCTTTAATAACGGGAATCACCGGTCAGGACGGTGCTTACTTAGCAGAATTTCTTATGAAAAAAGGTTATACGGTTCACGGAATCAAACGCCGTACCAGTCTCTTTAATACCGACCGAATCGATCATTTATACCAGGATCCCCACGAAAGTGAAATTCGGTTCAAACTCCACTATGGAGATTTAACGGATTCCACCAACCTGATCCGTATCATCCAGGAGATTCAACCTGATGAAATTTATAACTTAGCAGCCATGAGCCATGTGGCGGTGAGCTTTGAAACCCCTGAATACACAGCAAATGCCGACGGTTTGGGAACTCTGCGTATACTGGAGGCTGTGAGACTTCTTGGACTTGTGGAAAAAACACGTATTTACCAAGCAAGCACATCCGAACTATATGGAAAAGTTCAGGAAATTCCTCAAACTGAAAAGACTCCATTTTATCCGCGCAGTCCCTATGCGGTCGCAAAAATGTATGCTTACTGGATAACTGTGAACTATAGGGAAGCCTACAATATGTTTGCTAGTAACGGGATCCTTTTTAACCACGAAAGCCCTATCCGCGGTGAGACCTTCGTTACACGAAAAATAACCCGCGCTGCTAGCAAAATTGCACTGGGCTTACAAGATAAGCTCTTCCTTGGCAACTTAAATTCTAAGAGAGATTGGGGCCATGCTAAGGATTATGTACGGATGATGTGGATGATCCTCCAAGCGAAAGAGGCAGAAGACTGGGTTATTGCAACCGGTGTCACAACCACTGTACGTGATTTTATTCGGCTTGCCTTTGGCGAGGCCGGCATTGAGTTGGAATTTAAAGGCGTGGACGCAGAAGAAAAAGGTTATGTTACGGCTTGTAAAAACCCGGATTACCAGATTCCCCTTGGAAAAGAGGTAGTTGGTGTAGACCCACGGTATTTTCGGCCTACCGAAGTAGATATTCTCATAGGCGATGCAACCAAGGCCAGGGAAAAACTTGGCTGGATACCTGAACACAACCTGGCGAGTTTGGTGAAGGACATGATGGAAAGCGATCTTCAGTTAGTTAAAAAGGACCGTTACCTCAAAGATGGCGGCTTCAGAATTATGAATTATTTCGAGTGAACCGAATGAGGACCGGGGGTGGGATTTGCCGCTCCGCCCCCAATACTTTCACCCATTCGGTTATCAAAACCGCCGTTTCTAATAAAAATAATAATATCGGTTAAGACGAAAAGTGTGTTGATAACATAAAAAATAAGGACAAAATCTTGCGACTCGTTTATTTTATGCAAGATACCAAAAAGGTACCCAACAAAAACTACGAGAAGAAAGCCAAGACTTTTACCTGTATTTCTTTTACTCATCCAGCTTTTGTAGATGGAAACAGGCCAAGCTGCGCCAAAACATAAAAGCATACCCATTTCAAAAAGACCCATGCAGGTAAACTCGTTGATTTTTGCCTTCCTGTCAAGAACTGTAAATCTGAATATACTGAGAACATGGAAAAAAAATCTGTTTGGGAAGAATTTACAGAAGCTTTTCCCCCTTCAAACGAAGAAGCGGATCAGGCAAAGGTTCTTGTGGAAGAATGGGAAAAAAAAGGGTGCATCACTAAGTCCAATAAACACCTCCTCTCAATTTCT
Organism: Borreliella garinii; assembly: GCA_020720765.1. GTDB lineage: Bacteria > Spirochaetota > Spirochaetia > JABEVK01 > JABEVK01 > DYOB01. The sequence goes on along the minus strand of DYOB01000020.1, from coordinate 2,631 downwards.
GACCGCGTTATTTATCAAGTCTTTTATAACCTGACTGAAAAAAATGGAACGGAACAACCATTTAAAACAAACCCGCATTCAGGGTGGATGGTTAACGCCGATTTTACCTTCTATAATGTACGTGCTACGGGACTTGGAAAAGATACAGGGAATTTTATAACCGCCTCTAAACTTTTACTCGGGGAAAAAAATAAGGCTATCCACCTAGCGCCTTTTACCCGTTACGAACACGGTACGATTTATGCCGTTGTCAGCACTAAAACACCTAGTCCAGAGGTGTGGCACCTTCAACTTTCCGAAAAAGGTATTCTCCCGGCAGACCAGGTTCGTGCCTTTGTTCAGGCTGCACACTCGCTCGGAAAGGCCGTTGGATATGATTTAGAACCGCATACGGCCCAATTCTCCTACCATACGCTTGAAAACCCTGGTGCATTTCGATGGATCAAGATCTATACACCGGACCCAAGGTGGCTTGATTACCTATTTACCCCTGATTCTGTATACGAGGAAGAAAACCAGGCGCGTATCCTGAGGGAAATAACGGTTATGATGAGCGAGTTCTTTTCCCAAGAAACCCTTAAAACTTTTGACGAAGAACCAGGAGACACATATAAGGAAATACAAAGGAAACATGGCGCTTTTCTAAGGGGAGTGAACATCCTCATTAGAACTGGATATTGGCCGGTTCCCTCACATTCTTGGAACGGCTACGGATTACCCAAATTCAAGGGCTTTAATAATATTCATCATTATGCAGAATTTTCGTATCAGGACAGAGCCGGGGTAGATACATCCTCATCAGCCTATCATGTTGTGACACCTTTTAACTTCTGGAAAAACTTACCGCCGCAAAACTCCTACAATTTTGAAGACAGAGCCCGCTCCGGAAAACCCAATTCCGAGGGTATCGAACTTTATAAGGGTATCTTCTCTTTTTGGCGCGATGAAATGGAATTTGATTGGATTCGTTTTGATTCTGTAGATCATATTTGGGATTCTTGTGATCCTCAAAACCCCGCCATACCTTTTTCCGACAGACCAACACCTACGATTTTAAGAGAATGCATCCTTGCAGCACGTTCTGGAGGTCACCAGGCCATTGGAACGCTTGCCGAAAGAATGGGGAGTGAAATTCAGGCTTATGAAACCCTCGGATTCGACCTTATGTTGGGGTCTTCCATGCTTGAAAACCCTGGGTTTCAGATGTGGAACCATGACTTGAAAATTGTTGAGGATCTGGAGGAACTTAATCGAGACAAAAAACCGCCCTTCTCTGTCTGTTACGCGCTCGATACCCATGATACAGGTAATAAACATCTCCGGGGAAAACCTCTCATAGAACTTGAGGGTGGGGATGGCATGATTTTTAGGCTTTTTTTGGCAAGATTCCTTTTTGGGGGGGCGTTTCACCGCCCCGTTTATTCGGTCATGGGCTTAACCGACCTTTCCTATGGCCTTTTTGAATCCAATATTTCGATAAAAAATCTCCGCTGGAATGGTGTGGAAAGTTTTACCCGAACATATTTTGAAACAGAAGCGCTTTACGAGTTGCTCTCTCATATTTTACGTACAGGTCAGCGCACGATCCTCAGCCAAACACCCGCGGGGGCTTCATGGAAATGGAAAACCGATCAGAATGAAATTTTTTGCAGAATTTCCTTTCCAGATAGCGCCTCCCAAACACAATTCGGACTTGAGATTTTCCCCGATGAAGAAGTCCGAATCTACCTGCCAGGCATCGGTTGGAGTAAAAATAAAGTGGAAACTCTTCCTGCCGGTGGAATTATACTCAGTTGGAGGAAAATTCTATGACGATTGAACATCTTGAAAAGGCCTTTCAGCTTCTATTACAACCGGATAAATGGGCCAGTAAAGACATTGCGGTCAACGGTCTCCAGGTGGGCCAAAAAGCACAGGATATTCGAAAAATAGCTTTTTCCGTGGACGCGTGCCTGGAAAGTTTTATCCGTGCCCATGAGTTGGGCGCTCAAGCCCTTTTCGTCCATCACGGACTTTTTTGGGGTAAACAGTTATCAATTACTGCCCAACACTATTCCCGTCTAGAATACTTGATAAAAAACGACCTGGCTTTATTTGCCTTTCACCTTCCGCTTGACGCTCATCCGGAACTTGGGAATAACGCAGGACTGGCAAAGCAAATCGGACTCATCGAAACCGCACCTTTTGGAACCTATAAAGGTGAAAAAATAGGTATAAGGGGAATTTTGCCGAAACCAGAATCTTTTTCGTCCTGGCTCGACATTTTTTGCGGTGGGGATCGAAACGCACTACTAGGCGTGCTTCCATTTGGGAAATCGGAAATCAAAAGTATCGGTATCGTTTCAGGAGGAGCCCCATTCGAAGTTGCTCAGGCCATCGATGAGGACCTTGATGTCTATATTACAGGTGATACACAACACGCTATCTATCACCAGGCCAAGGAGGCAGCTATCCATGTCGTTTGTGCGGGCCATTACTCAACTGAGACCTGGGGAGTTAAACTCATGTCAGAATGGGTCAGAAAAAACCTCAATTTGGATACGGTCTTCTTAGATGTTCCTACAGGACTTTAACCTCCTAAGAGCCTGTTGCGCTTGAGACCGCAGGAATTTACTTGAGGTTGAACTGTGT
>DYOB01000501.1 GCA_020720765.1 Borreliella garinii | reverse complement strand
CCCTTGGAGCGTAAAGTTAGGCTATTGACTTGCATTTAATTCGACCCTGAAGCCTCTTTGATTTTTTATTTTGGTGGGGGTGTGGTAGGGGTGGATAATTCCCCTCGGGGTGATGGCAAGAACCGGCCACTCGACTTCGGGAAGGTAGTGCAACTCAGCCGGATAAACGCCTTGCTCGGGAATCCAATAGGTCGGTGAGAAATCGAATCCCCAAGCGTCACGATCGGCCTCCGATGTTTTTGCGTGATAGTCGGTGCCATCGTGACTCGTCGTGATGGAGATGGTGATCTCCCCGGCCAGGCGCTGGCCTTCGTCAATGGCGCGGATGGCGTGCCGGGTGTGGTTCGGCACCTGAGCACCGGTGACATAAAATCCTAAAAATGCCAAAACCATAAGTGGTACTACATACCAGAAGGCATCACGGTTAAAGATAAAGAAGGCCAGGCAGACCAAGGTGGCAACAAGTATATGACCGCGCCAAGGAAATCGGCTTTGCTCTCGTAGCTGTTCAAACTGTTGCCCAAGGTTTATTGGCTTATTCATCTCAACTGGAATGCTTTCATTTTGATGGTTTTCCAAAAATGCCAAATAAGAGAAAGAGCAATCCAAAAATGCCTAATAGTATCTTGGTGGCAGGCACCCCTATCGCGATACCCCAAGTGGGCGAGTCACCGACTGGATCGGTGAAAATGGCAATGAACAGCATATACGCACCGATACCCAGTAAGCCCCAACGAGCAATTTTTTCTTGCAAATCATTCATATCTCATGTCCCTCAAGGGAATCTAAAAATTTATTACGCGCTCTTATGCAACTTTTCTGGTGTAAAGGCTGGAAACAATATGCCTCCCTCGGTAATGAGCAGTGCGGGCCAGTCGACACCACGCAAATAGTAGATTTCCGCTTTGAAGTTACCTTCGGTTGGCGCCCAGTTATTTGGAGTGAATTCAAATTTCCATGCTTGTTGTGATTCGTCTCGAACCGTTGCCACATAGCGATCAAATGCCGTGCTGTCTCTTGTAATTGCTATAGAAACATCGCCATTTGATCGCCTTCCGTTTTGAATTGCTGCAATGGCA
>DYOB01000500.1 GCA_020720765.1 Borreliella garinii | reverse complement strand
ATTCAAGGTCATGACATGGGCCAAATTCATCGTCGATAAAGCCACACCCGCAAGAGACCCTGCCTGTATAACAGGATGCGGACGCAAGAGTCAGGGCCATTCTTTCAAGAACTCTTTGTTCAAAAGCCTCTGCTTGGCATTGGGAAAGCACGGAAAGAGATGGGATTCTGGCAGGAATATTCCTTGGATTTTCAAGCCAGCTCCAAAGGCTGATAGTATGGGCAAGTTCTACTTGCCTTGTCAGTCCATTTTTTCGTTTGCATATCAGCATATTTTCCAATAATTTTCGGATATTATCTTGTGTCCCATCCCAGCTTGAAAGGTCGAACAACTCATTGTTATAGACAATCAGGCTTTCACTCCGATACTCCTCTTCCGAGTTCTCCATATCGTCAGTCCACTCTATAAATCCCTGACGATAGAGCTGGGAATATTCGTTTGCTTCCAACCCAATAATTTCCCCAAAATGGTCCGGTTTATAATTGGAGTGCAGTTCTTTCATGTATTTCAAGATCATGGTATTTTCACCCATAGAGTTTCAATTTCCACTAAGCCACCCACCGAGAAAAAAACCGGCCAGAATACTTGAAAAACTGTTAGTGCGGGCTGGTCTTTCGTAAAAAGATTCATCGGCCAATAAGCTTTCCTGAAGTGCTATCCACTGCCCTGTATTTTCCGCCCAGACCTGAAACGCCTGGGATTCCAGATCAATGTTGAGGTTCATGGACAAATTGATCTTTGTCCCCCCATATTTGGCCACCGCCTGTTCCGGGTCACGAATAGCAAAGCGAAGTTGCTCCAAAAGATCAAGGAGATCCCGCATTGGTCGTTCCATTATGGCGGCAACCAGCACCCTGCCCGGTTCCAGCCCTTCCGGCCATGGACGGCAGAGAAAAGTCTCGGTATCGTAGATGTATTTGGCAATGGCCCGATCCAGCGATGAAACCATTTGCACCGCATATTCATCCGTAACGACACACTCAGAGGCCATAACCTTCAGGCCCAGTTGATTGACAGCGACAGAGATATTCCTGAATCAGTGGCACAATAATTGCTAAAAATGCTCATAATATATTGATATTT
>DYOB01000146.1 GCA_020720765.1 Borreliella garinii | reverse complement strand
CCCTTGCATTACCATATCCTCTGTCATGGCGCGAAGATTACAGCAACTACCCACGGCGAGTCCAGCCCTAAACGCTGGCTCCTCTACCTTTTCTTCTCAATTATGGGCCGTGAACGGCTACACGGTGCTGTAAACGGCCTCCACGGGCGCATTCCTGTGGTGAGGGCGCCGAGCAAGAGCACGCTTAATGATTACGCGACGTGGTTGCCGGCGGAGCAAATGAAAATGGTGCTCGACACTTTGAGCGAAGCGATGAGGGACGAGGGGAGAGCAGAAAAATAAAAAGGGTGACCGACGGGACTCGAACCCGCAACAGCCAGGACCACAACCTGGAGCTCTACCATTGAGCTACGGCCACCATCTACGGAACTTCAGGCGGGAGTCGAATTTCTCCGCACGCACGGGAATTGTCAACCCCTGGATTGGGAAAAATTCCCCACAGTCGAGAGGCCCATGCCTCGTGCGCCGAGAGCTCACTTTTCCCTACACTAGAGCCTGTCCGAGAAGAGGAGTTTTCAGAAGGACGGTAAAAAATCGGCTCAAAAGGCACTGCTTTTGCAGAGCATCAAGCACTCATATCCTAGATAATATGCTGTTTGACAGAGACCTATACGGAATTCGCTATTTTCAGGCACACCTATCCTGTAGTGCCTTGATAATGGGCGCCTGACGCTTCTCAGGCCGCCTTGGCGAGCGGTATCCTTTTTTCGATCCAGGGCAGACGCACGACGACCCACAGGTTGTGCGCCAAGACCGCCCAGACCACCTGGAGTTGCCGGTTCTTGAAGCCTTTGGCTCGCGGCGTTCCATCCAGAAAAACATTCTTCAATATGCCAACACGTCCTTCCGTTTGACCGCGTCGGCGCAGTGCTCCGGCGAACGCCTCGTCGTCCTTCATGCGCTGCGCGAGTTCCACTCGGATTCCTCGGGCACAGCGCGTTGAACACTTCAATCTGCCTCAAGCATCTTCCGGTTTGCCTTGCTCTCAAATCCCCGATCTCCTACCAATCCGCAGAGAGTTCCTCCGCTTTGCTGAGGCTCCTTGCTCGGCGTTCTTGGTTCTTGGTTGGGCCGAAAGAACGCGCGGGTATCGCGAGATGGCCGAGCGAAGGAGGTGGGTGTCGCGCAGATCGCCGACAAACCGCTCGACCTCACCACCGATCTGCGCAGGGTCCATCCGATCAAGGACACCGACCTGGAACCCGCCAGTATGGAATGTATTGGCAAGAATTGAGCCGAGGAACCCAGCCCCGCCGATTAGGAGAATACCCATTGGGTGTGACCCACATCTACAATATTTCAGAGGAAAAAGCGATGGAAAAATGGATTGCCGGGTGGGGCGACGGCCCCATACGCTACGCCCCATGAGAAAGGTCCTGATCGCCATGCATAAGCCGCCTCCATTCCACGGGCAGAGCCTCATTGTGCAGCAAATTCTGGAGAATCTACCGCGCGTAATGTCAGGCTCGCCGGGCGAGAGTCTCGAGATATTGCATCTTGACATGCGATTTTCTTCTGACGTTTTAAATATTGGCAGGTGGGAGATGTCCAAGGTGTGGCTGCTCGTCAAATATGTATTTCAGCTTCTAAATTTCCGCTTGGTGGATGGTGTGACAATCGCTTGCTATGTTCCCGCTCCAGGAAAGAATATCACAATCATTCGCGACATCGTTCTTCTTGGGACAATGCGGATCCTTGGGATCAAGCGTATATTTCATTGGCAGGCCGGTGGGCTGAGCGACTACGTTGCCGCGCTGCCGGACGGACTGTTCAAACGTGTTGCACGCTGGGCGTATCATGGAGCGACGCTCAGCATCATTCCAGTTGAGAGCGAACGGAAGAATGCAGCAGCATTTTTCCCACTTCGGCTAGAAAGAATCCACAACGGGATTCCTGATCCGTGTTCGGACTTTGAATCCAACGGGCTTGTCCAGCGGAGAGCAAGAGTCGAATCAAGGGAACTGGCTTCTCATGGGGAAAAACCAGGCGTCAGGATGTTTCGAGTCTTATTTATGGGACACTGCTCAGCGGACAAGGGGCTATTCGATACGATGCGCGCAGTCATAATGGCAAACGAGGCCATGCAGAGAGACGGGGTCGCCATACGCTTCAGTTTGCAGGTGTTTGGTATGTTCATGGACGAAGAGGACCGTAGCCAGTTTGACGTTCTCAGAAAAGATTCCAGGTGGAGTTTCCATCCACCCGAGGCGGGCGCGGCGATACAGCTTTTATCTTACTGCGAGTTCGTCTCCGGGTTGGAAAAGACGCGAGTTTTCCTCGAGAGTGATGTCTTGTGTTTTCCAAGCTATTATGCGGCTGAGGTCACTCCCACGGTCATTCTTGACGCACTGGCCCACGGTCTGCCCGTCATCTCGACGAACTGGCGTGGAATCCCCGAGTTGTTGCCCGCGACCGGGCTTCCACTCTGTGCAATCAAAAAACCTGACGAAGTTGCAATGCGGCTTGTGGATGCCCTGGAGGTGAGAAATTGGCAGGACTACCGGGATTTGTATGCCACAGAGTTCACCATAGATCAGTTTATGGGACAGTTGGCCGCGCTCATAAAAGCGGAGTCGAACAAAGCCGACGAGCGCACGGAACTGAAAGTGGACGAGGTGAAGGTTGTTGTTTTCGCGCACACGCCACCGCCATACCACGGGCAGTCCATAATGGTGAAGTCAATGCTCGATGCTCTCGCGAACGGCGCGGATTGCGCTGGGCACGCCCGCACCCGCCTGACGATATTTCATGTGAACGCACGGCTAGCTTCCTCTTCGGAGGATATCGGAGCCATCTCGTTTTTGAAAGGTTTACGATTGCTCGGTTATTGCTTTCAGGCCTTGTTCTTTCGTTTCTTCCACGGGGCGAAGATTCTTTATTATATCCCCGCTCCAGCAAAGTTTTCCGCGATAGCGCGCGATTGGGTTGTAATGATTGTTGTTCGCCCATTTTTTGAAAAACTTATTTTTCAGCACCGCGCAATCGGCCTGGGTTTGTGGATGGAATCTCCAGCCTGCTCTTTAATGGAGAGACTGGCGAAGAAAATCACAATGGTGCTCATGAGGAAGCCGGACTTGTCAATGGTTCTCACAGCATACGGAACAAATGATGCAGCAGCATTCAAGCCAAAGAGAACAATAATCGTTCCAAATGGAAAGAAAGATCCCTGTCCAGATTATCAGGAACACATTGCGCCTGAAAGAGATAGCCGTTTGTTCGAAAGAAACAAAATCTTTGATGGCTCTGGGCAGTATGATAAATCATCCAAACGACTTTGCTATCGCCTTCTTTTCATGGGGCTTTGCTGCCGGACGAAAGGCTTGCTTGATGCGGTGCTGGTAGCAGGCGCCTGCCGGGACGAACTCGATAAACTGGGTGTGCCATTGAGCATTCGCCTCACTGTGGCTGGGGATTTCAGCTCCCGGTCGGAGCGAGAAGAATTTGATTTGCTTGTAAGAACTCTGAGCATGAATACCGATGGCTCCCCTGTGGTTGACTATGTCGGTTTCTTAGATGAAAAACAGAAAAACATATTTCTGCGTGAGCATGACCAACTCATCTTCCCGACGTTTTATGAGGGGGAAGCCATGCCGGGTGTGATTCTCGAAGCGATGGCCTACGGTTTAGATGTCGTCACGACGAACTGGCGTGAGGTGAACATGCTGTTGCCGAAGGAGAGTCACCATAATATTGATCCGGGAGATATCATGGGACTGACAAAGCAGATATTGGGCTTCATGCGCAAGACGGCTTCTATAGAGAACCGCAGCCACTTTTTGAAGTGCTACTCTTACGAGCAATTTATCAACAGGACAATCGAATCAGTTCACAGTGTTGCTGAACACTAACCCATGCTGGATTATTGAACTGTCCCGCCGAGCGGTGGCGTCTCATATCGCAGCGCAGTCTCTCTTAAAACATATCGAATTTTTCCTCGATCCGATGGGATTTCACTAACGCGCGCCATCGATACAGGGACGCAGTCTCCCAGCATCTTTGCCACTTTCTCCTGAACTGCGGCGATTTCGTGCGAAGTGGAAGAACGACTGACATAGCGAATCAGGATTGAAGAATCTTGCTTTTGAAGCACCTGAAATTTCTCAACGGCATCTGGAAAATCGTCAAAAAGCGTTGTCCAAAACTCCCCGCTAACTGTTTGGCCATTGGGAAATATCAGTGTATCACTCTCTCTTCCCTTGACCGGCGCAAGAAGAGGAAAAGGAAGTTTCCATTCAGGCTGTTCAGCCAGGAAGCAACCACGATCTCCCAGTTCGTAGCGAATGAGCGGAAATTCCCAATTTTCAAGATCTGTAACCAAAAGTCTTCCCTCGACACCATGTGGAACCGGGTTGTTAGTGTCGTCCACCACCTCGATATGGCGGAGATCTGAAAATACGGCGAGCCCCTGAGAGAACGGATTCTCGCAGGCGAGATAAAAGATCTCGCAGCACCCGTATTGGTCAAAAACAGGCGCATTAAAGGCACGACGAATAGTGTTTCGCACCTGCGGCGAGAGAGGTGCCGATGTGACCCACACACACTCTGGCTTCCATGTCGTGGAACCTGTCCTCAAAATGTGCTCGGCAACATGGGCAACAGCACCAACATAACCGTGGAGTATTCGCGGGCGCACAACTTCGCAATCTTCAAGCCACTGCTTCACTGAAGTATCCGTCAGGTTTGAAGCATCAAGAAAAACCCTTCGCTGCGGCCAGCAGATAAGCCGATCTTGAATCCTCATTTTGAGGGAATTCTTAGATTCTCGGTAAATGGTTGCGATATCGCTGCCAGGTGGAATTCCCCACCATGTCATCATCCTCCATAGAGCTGCGGCTCTTGGAGTTTTCTTGTAGTGATAAACTGTTGCCGGTTGGCCTGTTGATCCGCCTGTAGATACTCGATTGCAGCTGGCAGCATCGATCCCATCGATGAGAATCTCATTAAGGGATTGACGCAGGTGTGAGCGGGTCAAGACGGGTAGCCTCGCAAACGCATCCAAATCGGAAGACAAATTTAAATCGCCAACATCTCTGTAGTGGTGGCGATAAAACGCACTCTGAGTCTTTGCATTGTTTACCAGCAGTGCCAACTTTGTGCGAGAAATTACCGCCAACTCGGTCCGTGAAAGATTTTCATTGCTTTTAAGCACTCGAAAGGCGGACTTGCTTCCGGGCTTAAGCAGATTATACTTTTCTAGAAATAGAGCTGTCTTCATTTGCATAAATGTATTGGCCAAGTGCCAGGCACTCGGGCTGAAAAACTGCGCGGATTGGGATGATTCATGATGAATACTGAATTCACCACAAGTCTCGTCCTATAAGCCCCCCCCAGGAATCGGCGCAATCTATGTAAAATAACAACCAGCATCTTTAAAGCCCTTGGTGGGTATTCAGTCTCCTTCCACCAGGCTTGCAGTTCGCCGCTAGGACGGCTGCTGAGATTTTTTCCGGTGAACGCATAAACAGAAAGGAGGTCCTTGCAGGAATACACCTTCTTAGCTGCACTCTGGAAATAGTCCATCAGCACGGCATCGCTGATGACCTTCCACCTTGGATCCAGCGGTGGGGA
>DYOB01000499.1 GCA_020720765.1 Borreliella garinii | reverse complement strand
TCAAAAAATAAAGGTTAAGACTGTCCTATATTGTTTCCGAGGATCTATATCTACCCGTGCGGAAAGGGTCAGATCATTGGCAAATTCTCCTTTTTTGATTAAAAAACTGAGGGCTGCGATTTCCCAACTGGAGAAAAAATATAATTTGATATCCGGATCGGCAAAAGAGGAGAAAAATGTTTTTTTTAAAGAAAAAGAAATTGGTGTGCCCATTTGGTCGGCATCTGGTGGATATGTTGTCTGTCTCCAACATAATCAAAGAGATACAACTTAACCGTATAAGAGGGATGAGCAAGTTGAATTTGGGAAACATTCTTCATAGCGCCGACTTTCAAGCCCGAGGGAGACAAGTTCAGTTACCAGGTGGGTAATTTCGAATTCACTGCCCATGGCGAGTCAACTGAAGGCCCGAATACCGGACCGATTCACGCCCATCACTCTGTTCAGCCACGAAGAAAGGATGAGCCTCTTGTTTTATGTGGGCTGAGAGGCCGTATATGGACTACGAAAACCTAAGAAGGAGGCAACAACATGAGCAAGAAGATCGAAGTAGAAACCGCAGAGGCTTTCGGAAGAACTTTTGTAAAAGGGAATATACCGGAGATCAACACCGTGAGGTGCATGGCATGTCGGCACTGCGTCAATCTCTGCAAGAAGCTTGGGCCAAACGTGCTGGACATTGTTGACGGCGTTGCCAAACCCGTACGTCCTCAGGACTGCATCGGTGATGGGGCTTGCATGTTGGCCTGCCCCACCAAGGCGATATTCCTGATGAGCAAGTATGATCCTGCGTCACCGCCCAGCGCCGTGTGACGATTGCGAAGCCACCGAACAGACGTGACTGTCGTGGCCGCACGAATTAAGAATTCGTGCGGCGCGCCAGTCAAGCTGAAGGCAAGGGCATGGTGTCCTTGCCCTCCCCCTTGCCATATAAACCTGTAAAAACTGCCGAACCAGGCGCAGCACACGGACACAGGGGAGCAGCGCTTTTGAAAACAATCAAGTTAATCGGCCCCGGTGCCGGTGAGCTTGAGCGTTGCGACGTGCAAGATAACCAAACCGGGAACATTTCTGGCAGCAGCATATTG
>DYOB01000498.1 GCA_020720765.1 Borreliella garinii | reverse complement strand
CGCCTTCGTATTGATTCTCGCGCCATGTTTTTACTTCCCTGCGAATTTTATTGACAAATGGCGGTACAAGTTTATCGTAACTGGAATCGCGCAAATCTTCATCGGCGGGAAACCAACGATGTTCGGGATTCAAAACTTCATAAGGTGAAGTGGGAAACGCGGGATGAATTGCCATTTATGTTTTCCTGTGTTGGGTGAACCATCCACGAATCCTTCGACAAGCTCAGGACAAGTTTTTCACGAATAAACGAATACGGGCAGACGTTCGAGTATTCGTGGTCTTATTCGTGGACGGTCTTGTTACTTCTTGATCGCGTTATCTCTTCCAGTGCGTTGAACGGGCTTCATATCCTTACCAGGAAAGACGCGCCGATATTCGAGGCTTCTGCGCCCAAAGTTGAACAGCAAAGCGACAGGAGCGCCAGTGGCTTTCAAATAGTTGATTACCTGCGCCAATTCATCATTGGTCAATTGATGGCTGAATGCCTTGATTTCCACAACAACCTGTTGACTGGGAAACAGATCCAAATAAAATGTGGCAACCCGTTCCCCTTCAAAATCAACAGCGACCTCATATTGTTGAAACGGTTCAATGCCCGCATGATTGAGTTTTACTTCCAGCGCTTTTTCGTATACTTCTTCCTTAAATCCATAGCCAATTTCGTTATGGACTTCCATCGCCAATCCAATGAGTTTATATGTCAAGTCATTTCCAGTAGCATCGGTTACGAGGGGCATAGTATCTCCTAAAAACCCATCCACGAATGGTTCACGAATAATCGAATACGGGGCGTCCTATTCGTGAATTCGCGGTTTTATTCGTGGACGGTCACTTCCCAACCATCACATCTAAAATCTTCATCTGCCAATCCAATGAGTTTATATGTCAAGTCATTTCCAGTAGCATCGGTTACGAGGGGCATAGTATCTCCTAAAAACCCATCCACGAATGGTTCACGAATAATCGAATACGGGGCGTCCTATTCGTGAATTCGCGGTTTTATTCGTGGACGGTCTTTCACGGTCACTTCCCAACCATCACATCTAAAATCTTCATCTGCCAATCCAATGAGTTTATATGTCAAGTCA
>DYOB01000145.1 GCA_020720765.1 Borreliella garinii | reverse complement strand
GTTCAACCTCAAGTAAATTCCTGCGGTCTCAAGCGCAACAGGCTCCTAGGTTGTTCTAACTAATCCTTACAAGAGTTATAAACCAAACCATAAATCCGCCTACACCGTCGGGGACCCGTAGGCGTACCATTCTTCCTGGTACCCCAAAGGCGGGAATAAGTATTTGGTCTGTACTGACAGTGACAGGGGCGCTTTCCCAGTTTGTGAGGGCAAGCCATGGCCCCCCCTCGATGGAGTATGCTACCCCTTCAGCCATCTGGGTGAAATTTATGACAATTGAATCTGAAGATCCAAATGACGAAGAATAAGGAAAAGTCACAGTATTCCCTGTTACAATGGCAGGTGGTCCTGATGTAGTATTACTTGAGGCAAAACCTATAGGTCCAGCCATAAGTGGAAGACGAATGCGCTGACCTGTTCCGTCGAGGAAGATCGGGCGTTGGTTCATAGCAATGAGGTCCTCTTGTCCGTTGTAGGCTTTGAGTTGAAAGAGAAGCGGAACCCAGGTGGGAAGGTCTAGCTCAAAACTCTCCGGGAAGCTCGGGTTTGTCTTTACTTTTGTGGTAAGAGTTTGACCGTTAGTGCCGAGTACTTGAAAGTTGAGTGTGGCTACAGAGGCGTAGGAGGTGAATTTGGTTCCTGGAAATGTGACAGCACGCGAGTTGTCGGGGCCGACTTCAAAAACCAGACCCTGCGAAACAGGGGGTTCCTGAAGGGCGCAGGAAGCGAAGAGAACTGCCATAAGTACCATAAATCGAAAATTTTTCATTGATTTCTCCTTTCATTAATTATACAGCCTAAATGAAGAAATTTCATGAGGTTTTCAAGGATTCTTGGTTGTAAATCCCTTTTTAATAAATTCAAAACCCTGTCCTTTGAAACTTTCCTCAATATTATCTTATATTTAGAATTTAAGGGCCTGTTGCGCTTAAGATTTTGACACAGGACGGAGGAGCTGGGTGTGGGAGTGTGGACGAAAGTCAAATTTCCTTGGTTGCCTTACCGACTCGGATGCCACTGAAACAAGAACTTCCATTTCTTGGTTCAAATGCTCGTCTTTTCCTTCTTCTTTTGTATCGTGGTGCCATGGGCAACAAAGTATCACACAGTTCAACCTCAAGTAAATTCCTGCGATCTCAAGCGCAACAGGCTCCTAGCAAGTGTTCCGTGCCCCAGGTTAGCAAGAATGGGGTTCTATTGTAAGTGAAAAGATTTTTCGGTTGGATGAAATTTACAATTATTTTAGTGGTGTATGGGTCTTGATGAAAAGGGCTTGTTCAAAAATTAGAACAAGCCCTGGAAGAATTTATTGATCCCTATTCTTCTGTGCGTTCTTCGATTTTCAAAATCTCAACATCAGCACGGACAAGTTGAATACCAGGAAATTTCGCTTCAAATTCACGTTTAGCGTTGTCAAAATCATCGACCCTTCGTGAGTTTACAGGTTCAAAAAGTTCATTGCGTTCATATATCCATTTTCCTACATAGATGGCACGCGCCCCGGTTGGAACCTTTATTTTAACCGAACCGGGAAAGGTTCCGTCAAGAGAAGAGAAGATTTCTAAGAAAAAGCCAAATAAATCCAGTTCTTTGGGTAAATCTGCGTGTGAGATTATAAAGGTGCCGCCATTTTCTACCTGAATTTGGGAATTTTGGAAAAATACATTCACATTCTCTAACATTGGATTATCAGCTGGTAGAGTAGTGTCTTTAACATAAAATTCAAAAAGCACCTTATTTACATGTTTTTCACCATTATACATTTCATAGGTTGGCGGATCAAAAACAAAAGGTGGAGTGACCTCAACCTGACCTACTATGAGAAGGTCGGTTGGAGTTAAATCTTCAACAGTAGGATTGGGATTTACAAGGTTAAAAGAAGCACAGGATTGAAGTGAAAAACCCAGTATGGCGAGTGCAATAACACTTATTTTTTTATTCATAATCATTTTAATTCCCCCATGCGTGCTTCGATGCGTCTTTTCAAAGCCGGATGCCCGCCATAATGCCATAAAAGTTTCTCTAAGAGTTCATACTCTGTTGGAGAGTCCTGTCTTTCGAGTCCCCTAGCTCCTCTTTTATAAGAGCCTAAGAAATAAATTCCAGGTTTATTATTATTCACTACATAGGGACTTTGTCCTTGTAATCCAAACCAAACCGTATTGGTATAGGTAGTGCGTCCTGAAGTTTCAGAATAAATATAATTAAGCATTCGATATATTGCGTTTGGTCTTAAACCATTGATGTAGAATAGTTGTCCATCTTGATACATTGGTCTGCCGAACCCAATAGATGGAACAACGCGTGCTATGGAAACAGAATCGGGGGCGGGGGAAAACCTGAAAAGGATATTCAAGTCGATGTGGATAAAAATCAAGGAATCCGTTTCCGGGTTTACCACGGCTAACTCAGGTTCTCTATCAGAATCTCCCATTGAGAAACAACTTGAAAAGATCAAAGTTAAAGCTACTATACCCGCTTTTAAGGTCATATTTTTCATTTTCTCCTCCTTAAACTACTGTCTGACTTTAAAATTAACATACAGATTCATTCCAACTTTTTGATCATCGAATGCCGAAAAAGGAAAAGCAAGATCGACATCTATAAAATAGTAAGTATTAAACTTATAGACAAACCCTAAAGAGGGAGTTAAATAGATTCTATTGCTAGGAGGAATGTTCTTTTCGTAAGAAGAATTCATTCCGATTGTATATATGTAATAAGTTGGTTCTAGACTTAAAGTCGCAAAGGGATGAAAAACCGGATTTGTTATCCCGGTCTGGATCGGAAAATATTGAATAATACCCAAGGTGCTGAAGAGCTCCATGTTATAAATTGCATTTATAAATGATTCGGGCAATGGATTTGAATCATAAGTGGGTTTGGAATACTGGTGATAAAATCCTCTGTTGTTGAACCTTGTTCCAAATCCAAAGCGATAACCCGTGTTCCTCCAATTCCTGTTAAGCGGACCGTCGTAACGAAAGTTAAAACCAATGATATCAAGCCTTGTTACTCCGCCGTTATAAAGACTTAGGCTCATCCCGAGTAATACACCTAAAGGGCTACGCACTGTTGTATTATTGTCTACTGTTGGGTTTTCAGTTGTGGCCGTAGATGCGGCTTGCGGTCCAAAAATCATATCTGATACTAACCAGACACCTGATCGGTTGCTCCACGTCAGAACCATCTCGGTGCCAGTCAATTTTACTTTTTGCCTGAAAGTCGTTGAATCAATAGCTTCGAGTTCTTGTGTCCAATCTACAGCTTTATTTGCCCGGTAGAAATCAAAGAGTTTTTTCGAACCAAATTTCCTTAAGGTATCAATGGGGAAGGTAAAAAAACTACGCAGCCAATTGTTCCTTTCTTCGGTGGTAAAAGTTCGCATTCCGTCATTGAAACTATCCCAGCCTGTTTTTATAGCGTAGTCATTGCCAACGATCTGTCGAAAAGCGAACTCAGAAAACTCATTGCTTGCTAAAAATGATTTGAGAAACTCGATAGACTTTCCAGGGGTTGTCTCAGGCGAGCCCAAGTTTGCCGCCATCCTCTGAAGACCTTCAGAAAAAAGATCAGAGGGAACAGAAAAAAAGGTATTAGCGCGTCCACCGGCAGACCAAGTATTAAGACCCCATACGGACCAGGTTTCTGGCCGGTCTGGACTGCCCGAAAAAAGAGGACCTCCACTGCTTCCTGGATCAATGGATGCAGAATGCTGAAGGTATTGTGCCCCTTTATCAGTGCCCAGCTCAGGAACCGTCACCCTTGAGTTTGTCACATTCCCTTTACTCAACTGCCAAGATGGCCTGCCTAAAAGGCCTGGGTAACCAGCAGCCCAGACTTCTATTCCTTCCCCTGGGCGTCGTGTTTCGGTTTTTAAGACTGGAATATTTGAATCTTTCGGATATTCTATAAAAGCCAGATCAAGAACTGGGTCTGTAAAGAGTACTTTGAGATTTTCATAAGTTCGTTTTGTACCGTCTGAGAGTTCTTGTTCCAATGTAACTAAGATGGATTCTCCGATTACGTGACGGTTTGTGACCACTATCGGACCGTTTCTGCCATTTGAAATGACAAAACCGCTTCCATAACCTTTTCCTTCGGCAAGACCTTTGAAATAATCAGAAAGTTCTTTTTCACCGATGTTCAGAAAGTATTCAGTCAACTTTTGATAAAAATCTTTCGCAGTCACAGTCAGGTTGGGCTTTACAACTAATACAGCTTCTCGATGAGTGACGCTGTAAAGAGATGTAGAAAGGATAAAAAGTGTCAAGAATCCGGCTAAATGTTTATTCATTATAGTTCCTAGGAGAAAAATTCCAACTCAATAGAGTTAAACAGAATATAGCTTTAGTGTCAAGCAGTTTTTATTAACTTATTATATCTTAACAGTGGACATTTTGGAAGTTGTTTTAATGGTTCAAAAAACTACCATATTTGGCGACATTTTAATATGATTACCCATACTGGTATCGCCATGGAAAGTTTCTAAATCCAAATCTACACAAGGGGCTATAAATTTGGATCTTTTCCTTATGAAATTCTTCAAATGTAGAGAAATTGCATGGACTTTGCCATTCCATAATTTTTGAGCTGCATAGAGAAGGTAACGGTAACTTTCATGCAATTCTTAAAAGGACCCGTGATGGTGACATCGGGGTCGTCCCAACTGATACCAAAATATCTTTTAGCATTAAAAGGCAGTTTCGGTCACAGGTCTTCCGGTTTTAAAAAAAGGCACCGATTTCCAGCCTCCGTCTTTTTACATAAGATCCGAAGTCCTCACCTGAGAACCTACTAAAAAGCCTGTTGAAATGGAAAGGGGAATAACACGCGATTTCATCACCTTCTATGCTGCAACCTCTTCGGGTTGATCCACAACCACCACTATGAAAAATTTTAGTGCCATGATTTCCTCCTTATCGCTGGCTATTTTCAAGCTAAAATTAAAAGGCAGCATGGACTTGACCAAAAGTGTGGAGTTTGCGTGATAAAAGGTCAATTTGTTATTTATTGGTGTTTAAACTATGAGTGATAAGGAGAATATATTGACACAGCAATTTTGCGGTTTTTCCCAGGATGGTCTGAACTTTCTCGGTGAACTTGCCGCAAACAACAATAACCCATGGTTCGAAGAAAACCGGGCTAGGTATATCCGCGAAGTGCAAGAACCGACTGTAGCACTGGTGCAGGCTCTCGGTGAAAGGCTTCACGCTATCTATACAAAAATTGGATACGATACAAGAACCAATGGATCTGGCTCGTTGATGCGGCAGCACTGCGATACCCGCTTCAGCGCTGATAAGTCGCCTTATAAAACCAACATTGCCATGATGTTTTCCTCGGCCGCTGCCGGTAAGATGGCATCGCCGGGCTTCGGTTTGCAGATCACTCCGGAGCAAGTGGAACTGATAGCGGGAGTGTTTTCCTTTACTCCCGAGAATCTGGAATCCTACCGTGCGGCGGTTCTTGATGATAAACTCGGCAAGACTCTCGAGGAGGCTGCAGAAACGGTCGCAAAAGCCGGAAAAGTATACTATAGAAGGAATTGCCCTGAAAAATGTCCTTAGAGGATATGACCCAGACCATCCTCGGGCTCAATGGCTAAAGTTTAAAGGGCTCTACGCACT
>DYOB01000497.1 GCA_020720765.1 Borreliella garinii | reverse complement strand
GAGACGTGAATTTGTACGTATCCAAGGCTAAATTACGCTTAACTCATTGAAAAACAACATTTTAATCTTGGGTTGTTGTTGAGGATGCGTACAGATTCATGATGTCAAGCGTACATTTTCATGAGAGGATGCGTACAGATTACCGACCGTATACGTACAAATAACTAGCCCAAATTTCTGTGATTTTCTTGATTGGGTTGGCACTTGAAAGTGAAATACTTAGCTTTCTTTTCGTTAAAAAACAGTGGGTTAGGTTTTTTCAACCATGAGTGACTTATGGAGGCGAAAAAATTTAGGTGTCGCCTACGTACAGATTCACGATCACATGCGTACAGATTCACGATGGCCTTACTGATGCGTACAAAAAAAGAGAGTTTTATTTTTTTAATCAGACAAGCTCTGTCTGTTTAATCAGGCAAAACGCCGGTTTCAAGCAGAAAACAATGCTTTACACTGATTGCAAGGAGCTATGGGTGCTCTGTGCCAGGCTTGAACACGGTCAATGTCATGAATTTGTACGTATGGTCTTCAATCTGCACGCAGATCATCGTGAATCTGTACGCATCTGGTGGCTGAAGTCTGAACAGGTCGTTTTTTTGTACGTAACCCAACACTAACGGAATTAGAGATGCCGGGCTTGAGACATATCAATCAAAGTCAAACAGTCACCAAATCACACGAGTTGGTCGCTGCAAACATCGACGATATGACCTTGAAAGAGGCTCAGTTGTTGGCTTTAGCCGTAAGCATGATCCCGGACGAGGCTTCGACAAATCCGCAAGAACGTATCAGGGTCACGATTGAGCGAAGAATGCTAGATGTGGTGTTTGGGCTCAATGGCATGTCCAATACCAAACTTAAGCAGCTCGCGTCGCTTCTGCAGAAACGCACTGTGACCATTCGTCCGCGCGACTTAGAGAGTAATTTGGATCTTTTTGATGACGAGGCTGTGTCGGAAGAACTGAACAAAGAATGGAAGCGCATGGTTATCGTCCCAACCTGTGAGTATAAAGACAGCCAGTTCGTCATAACGCTCAATCAGGATCTAAATGAGCACTTCCTCGCGTTGCGGGATCGTTTCACTTCATATCGTCTAG
>DYOB01000496.1 GCA_020720765.1 Borreliella garinii | reverse complement strand
TATATATGGGCTATGTGCGGATGAATACTTTTGTTTCAGACGTCCGATACGTTCCAACACCTTTTCGTAAGTTTTTACACCTGATTTTTTAGTCAAACTATCTTTGATACATTCCAATCCATCTTCAAAACGTTGTTCAAACAATGTTTTCATTGCGTTTTCTTTCAATGCTTTTGTGGGACTTGTCACTTTCATATAATAGGCAGAATCATTGTTAGTCAACACTTTCTCCAGTGTGATTTCCCTGTTCTTTCGGTCGTTTACAATAACAGGCTTTCCTGTTCCCGACTTTTTGATTTCGGCTTTTGTGCTACGACTCACACAAACATAATCGTATCCTTTTTCTTGTATAAGTGCCAGGTTATCTTCGGTGGCAATGCCGGCATCAATTACCACAATGGCTCGCTTGCTGGAAGTGGAGGTAGATAGGCGCAGGTGGTCGATTATTTGGCACAATGATTTGCTGTCCGACATATTTCCTTGAAAAACAGATGAGTGCTTGATAAAACCTTCGACATTGACAACCAATGCCAATACTACCAACGGGCAATCGCTTCGCTTTTCCTTACTACGTCCGTAACGGGACAACTGGCTGCCGCGTTTCTCGCCTTCAAAATAACTGTTTGTCAGATCATACAGAATAATTTCATCTTGCAGGTCGAATAAATCGTTGGTTTTCTTTGACAAGTAATTTTCAAGTCCTTGTTTCTCCTCAAACAATTTTTTGCTCATACCATACAATTTATCCTTGGTCAGCTTATCAATATCGTAGCCCGTGAGTTCACAAATAGAAGAATTGTCCTCCATGAAACGAACCGTTTTTAGTTCCGAAGCGGGGTACACGGCGCGCGAAACTATGTGGCTCAAAGCAAGGGACACTTCTTCATCGCTCCAGCCACGAGAGGATAAATATCGGTCGATACCTAATTCTATAACTGCTTGGAGGGACATCCATTCGGCTCCCACTTCACGCACATCCTTATTCTTTAGGGTATTCAAATCAACCGTATCAATGTCTTTCTTAGGGTCGGATGTACCAAAATCGACTTTCTTTTCCTTTATCATTCGCTGATAAAGCGCTTCTATAAAAGTTGTCACTG
>DYOB01000495.1 GCA_020720765.1 Borreliella garinii | reverse complement strand
GCCGCGGTGAATACGTTCCCGGGTCTTGTACACACCGCCCGTCACACCATGGGAGCGGGTTCTGCCAGAAGTAGTTAGCCTAACCGTAAGGAGGGCGATTACCACGGCAGGGTTCGTGACTGGGGTGAAGTCGTAACAAGGTAGCCGTATCGGAAGGTGCGGCTGGATCACCTCCTTTCTGGAAGATGCACTCAAATTTGGGCGCCCACACTTATCGGCTGTTGTTGACGGCAGATTACCCGTGTTCCGGGTCTGTAGCTCAGTTGGTTAGAGCACCGTCTTGATAAGGCGGGGGTCGTTGGTTCGAATCCAACCAGACCCACCATCACAGGGGGTGTAGCTCAGCTGGGAGAGCACCTGCTTTGCAAGCAGGGGGTCATCGGTTCGATCCCGTTCACCTCCACCATAGGTACGTTCAAAGCGGCGAATGCATCATGTGCATTGGCCGGTTTGATCGTTAGATCGGCTGTCGTTCTTTAACAATTCATAGAGTCGAAATCAGCGTTGTCGACGGAAAGCATCTTCGGATGCACCGTGCCGTCGGCAACTTTATGATTGCGTCAAAACAACTTCAATTTCGAGAAATTGAAGTTCGGCATAACGCGTAATACTCAAACCAGTCATTGACCGACCCTGCAGTCAGCAGGCGTCAAAGTTATAGGGTCAAGTGACTAAGTGCATGTGGTGGATGCCTTGGCGATTACAGGCGATGAAGGACGTGGTAGCCTGCGATAAGCTTCGGGGAGCTGGCAAATTAGCTTTGATCCGGAGATTTCCGAATGGGGAAACCCACCCGCAAGGGTATCGCATGATGAATACATAGTCATGCGAAGCGAACCGAGTGAACTGAAACATCTCAGTAACTCGAGGAAAAGACATCAACCGAGATTCCGAAAGTAGTGGCGAGCGAAATCGGAAGAGCCGGCGCGTTTTAGCAATTGGTTTATCAGAACGACCTGGAAAGTTCGGCCATAGTGGGTGATAGCCCCGTATGAAAAAAACCGATTGTGGAACTAAGCGTGCGACAAGTAGGGCGGGACACGTGTAATCCTGTCTGAAGATGGGGGGACCATCCTCCAAGGCTAAATACTCGTGATCGAC
>DYOB01000144.1 GCA_020720765.1 Borreliella garinii | reverse complement strand
CAAGGTTAAAATCCAATACACCCAGGTCATTCTCAGAATGGAAAATGACCAGGGGGAAATCGCCCTGTCGCAAGGCATGGGTTTGGATGGCTATGCCCCAAAGGATGTACCCCTGGAAGAAACTTTCACCTACAGCGGCGAAAGTTACGAAGCCTTTTTGCGAGAACAGAAAGACACCTTCCACGAGCTGGCCCAGGCGGCAAAGGGCGACCAGGTCCTTTTACTCCAGGACAGGGCATTGGTCCTGGTCAGCCTGGAAATCACCGACCGGTGGCTGGGCGGGCTTGACAAGGAGAGAGGATAGTTGTATGTTAACGATAACTAACATGAACGGGAAATACACGGACCGCCAACGACAACTTCTATCGGCCGCAATGGCCATACTGACGGAGCAAGGTTTGAGCCGGTTGACGATTAGAAATATCGCTACCCGCGTGGGTATGACGGAGCCAGGGTTGTATCGGCATTTTCCCCACAAGTTAGCCCTCATAGAAGCCCTGCTTGATGTGATGGAAGAGTCCATGTTTGTCCTTTTCCAAGGGCTAAACGGTGAGATCGGGTCTTTGGAGAAAATCTTAGACTCCTTTCTAAGAGGCGTCTTTCTCAATATTGTTGGCAAGCCCGGTATTGCGGCACTTGTCTTTTCGGATGGAGTCTTCCATGAAGACCCCGGATTCAGGGGCACCCTGGTGCAATTCTTGGAGCGGAACCAGGCCAATCTTATCGGCCGCCTCAAGCACTTAAAAACCAAGGGGCTTTGTTGCGGAAAAATTTCGGTGGAAGACGCCGCTCTCATCCTGATGGGCACGCTTCGATTGTTTGTCAGCCGTTGGGTTCTCTCGGGTTATGGCTTGGAGCATGAATCGGAATTGAAACACCTGGCTAAAATGTTGTCGAAAGTATTGGTATAGGAGGCGAAAAAGTGGGTTAATAATAAATGCTGGGTTAGTGAACAATAACTATAAAAGGAACAAACATGCAGAAATGGATTGAATCAGTGGTTCGTCGGCCCTTTTGGTTACTTTTAACCATTATCGCGGTGACGAGTGTTTTTATTGTGGGGATGGGAATGAATGCCAGGCTCGAAACCAACCTGGACGAGTACATGCCCGCGGACCACCCGGACTTTGTCTACAACAACGAGGTTGAAGAACTGTTCGGGTTAAAAAGCGCCGTGATTATTGCGCTTGAATCGCCTACGACTATTTACACCAAAGAGACGCTGCAAAAGCTCCAGGACATTGTGGCTGCCTTACCGGTGGCTTTTCCTGAACTGGAAGGGCAAAAGATCACCTCCCTCGTCACCGCGGAAAACATTACGTCGGATAGCGAGGGTTTGATTGTCGAAAACTTCTTTTCCGAACCAATAGAAACCGACGAGGCGCTCCAGCGTTTGCGGTCGAAGGTGGAGAACAATTCCATGATCGACGGCCGGATGGTGAGCATAGACGGCAAGAGTACACTCATTGTGGCGGAATTGCCCGACGGTGTGTTTGACCAGGAGTTTTACAAAAGACTGCAAAATTTCGTGAGCGAAAAGCAGGGGCCCGAAACACTCTACATTGCGGGACGGCCCGTTGTCGAAGGGGAATTGGCCCGGCTCGGTCCGCGGGACATGGCGAAGATGGCCCCTCTGGTCGTTATTCTCATGGCCATCATTCTCTTTATCCTGATGCGGTCGGTCAGGGACACTCTTTTGAGTATCTTCGTCGTCTTTATCGGGACGATTGTCGCTTTCGGGGCCAAATCGCTTTTGGGTATACCCATCTATTCCGTGGATACCATGATGCCCGTCATGTTAATCGCAATAGGAGTCGCCTACGGTATTCACATGCACAATACCTTCCACCATCTGGCAGTAGCAGATCCTAAGGCGGACAGGAAGACCCTTGTGCAAAAAACCTTGGCGCTTATGGTGAAGCCGGTCTTCATGACAGCACTGACAACGGCAGTCGGCTTTGTTTCGCTCATAACGAGCAGCGTCCTTCCTGTCAGGTACTTCGGCCTTTTCATAGCGCTCGCCGTCATGGTCGAGATGGTTCTCGCGCTGCTTGTTTTCCCGGTTTCTGTTATGGTTTACGGTCCTCCAAAGAAGAAGGCCAAAGAGACGCTGGACGAAACGGGCGCGCCCGTCGCGCCGGGAAGGGTGGCCCTGGTTTTCGGCAACTTCCTCAACAAGCGAAGCGGTTTGGTGTTGGCCGTGGGTGTGCTTTTGGTGGGAGTGGCCGCGTGGGGAACAGGGAAAGTTTGGATTGATACAAGCTTTCTTGCTAATTTTCAGGAAGACAGTAACATTGTTATAACCGATAGGTTTGTGAACGATAACTTTGGAGGCACTTCCTCGCTTTACATCGTGGTCGACGCCGCGGAACCGGAGGTGTTTAAGAATCCGGAAGCCTTGGAGTTCCTGGACGATGTGCAAAGGGAAGTTTTAAATATCCCCTTGGTCGGGGACTCGTTCGGCTTGCCGGATTTTCTCAAGCGGATGCATCGCGTCATGAACGGCGATAATCCGGAATTCGAAAAGATTCCCGAAAGCCGCGATTTAGTGTCGCAATATTTACTTCTCTACGAGATGTCCGGCGACCCGGATAACCTGAACCGGGTGGTGGACTGGGACTATATGTCGGCCAACTTGACTTTCCAGTTAAAGAGCGACAGTTCAGCGCTGATTACCAAAATCCAGACTTCTTTGGAGTCCTTTAACAAAAGAGCTGAAGAAATGGGTTTCGAAATCCACTTGGCGGGCACGGGATTCAAATCTTACGTCTTCTCCCACTTGCTGCTGGACGGCCAAATCTGGAGCCTGGCGGCGTCGTTCCTGATCGTGATCCTTCTTTTGGGCTTCATGTTTAAGAGCATCAAAATCGGACTTTTAGGAACCATTCCCATCGCCATCACGACGGTTGTCAATTTTGGTGTGATGGGCTTGCTGGGTATCCCACTCAGTTCCGCGACGGCGCTCATTTCCAGCATTGCCGTCGGTATCGGCGTGGATTACGCCATCCACCTGTTGGAGTATTACCTGGGCCGCCGCAAGTCTGGTGACTCTATTGAGCTTGCCGTCAGGGAAACCCTTTCCCATACCGGAAGGGCCATTTTGTTCAACGCGGTCACGGTTATCGGAGGGTTCGGCGTTCTTCTCTTTTCTGTCTTTCCTCCGAACCAGCAAGTCGGCGGACTGATTGCGCTTAACATGTTTGTCGCAGCTCTCGCGACTCTCACGGTGCTTCTCATTTTGGTACGGTTTTTGGATGTTCGGGGAAAACTCATTCCCAAACAAGAAAGCAAGGATTCTGAAATTGAATATCTACAAGGAGTAGAAGAATGAAGAATGTCTTTAAGACACAAATAGCAGCTCTCGTATTTGGTTTGGCGGCGGTCACTGCCTTTGCCCAAGCTCCCACAGGACTCGACATTATGACCCAAGTGTATGAGCGGCCCCAAGGTGATTCCATGACGGCTAACTTGCAAATGGTGATTACGAATAACCGCGGCGCTGTCCGAACACGCGAGCTTCAGCAGAACACATTGGAAGCGGACGGCGTCGAAAGAAAGCTTTTATTCTTCCGGTCTCCGGCGGACATCAAAGATACCAGTTTCATGACGTGGAGTTATGACGATGGCCGCGGTGACGATCAATGGATTTACCTTCCGGCTGTGCGTCGCGTCAAACGGATCAGCTCGGACAGCCAGGGAGAGGCTTTCATGGGCTCCGACTTTACCTATGAGGATTTGAGCCCGAGGCATCCGAGTAGGGACAGCCACCGATTGCTGCGGGAAGAAACCATCGACGCTAAAACCTATTGGGTGGTGGAAAGCACACCGGTGGATGCCGCCTCCTATTCGAAAGTGGTTACCTGGATCGATAGAGAAAACTTCATCGGATTCAAGCGTGAATTCTATAACGCACGCGGCCAGGTGAACCGGATCCTGGAAGTAGCCAAAGCGGAAAGGATTGACGGTTGGTGGGTCATTCTCGACATGTCGATGCGCAATGTCGAAAGGAATACTTCCACCAGGTTCCAAATGACGGATGTTGAATTCAACACGGGTTTAACGGTGTCGTACTTTACAGAACGCCGCATGACCCAAGGGGTGCGCTAATGAACAGAGAAACCACAGCGCGTGTAATGAACTTTGGGAAACTTCTGCCGGCCTTCTTGCTGTTAGCGGCCCAAATGGTAGCCGGAGCTCAGGAGGTCACGTTCAACGGTAGTGTTAAGAGTTACAACTCATGGGCACCGGAACTGAACGAACTACCCATTTTCACTCAGTCCCTGGATTTCCTTATTAAAGGACTCCAAGAGCATTCGCAAATGGTCATCAATCCCTATTTCCAAGTGCTGGATACCAGCACCATTGATTGGGGCATCCGGGAGGCTTACATCGACCTGCTCGGTGAAGGCTTGGAATTGAGGGTGGGTAAACAGGTTATTGCCTGGGGTCAAGCGGAGGGCGCTTTTATTACGGATGTCGTGAGCCCCCAGGATCTTCGTAATTTCATTCTCTCGGATTTCCGCGAAATTAGAAAAGGCATTGTCGGGGCCAAGGGCGCGGCGCTTCTCGGCGACTGGACCTTGGAAGCCGTCTGGATTCCGTGGTTCGAACCCGCAACGCTGCCAGCCGCTGGAAGTTACTGGCACACCGCCAAGACACCCGATTTATCTGCGGTTGCGTTGCCCGAACAAGTCCCGGAGAACTCGGAGGTTTTCGGCCGCATAGCCTATTTCGGAAGCGGTTGGAACGGCGAGCTGGTGGGCGGCTACGCGTGGGAAGATTTGCCTACGGCATCGGGTTCGCCGATGGCCCCCTCGATGGAATACCAACGCCTGACAATGCTGGGCGGATCGATGAGTTTCAACATTTTCTCCGTTGTGTTCCGATTGGAATCGGCGGGATATTTCAACCGCAGTTTTACGGCTTTGGAGGTAGGAATGCCCCCCGCCTTGGTGCTTTATGAAAAGAACCAAATCCACGGCTTGGCGGGAATGGATTTCAGCATCCTCGGCCACGATTTCTCCGCACAGTATATCGCCCAATACATTCTCGAATGGGAGTCTAAAATGCAAACCCCTGAAATGAGCCAAACGCTTACGTTCAGGGTGAGGGATTCCCTTCTGGAAGATACTTTAAAGGTGAGCTTCTTTGCTTACGTCGGTATAGACCCTTGGGATGCCCTCTTGCGGCCGTCGGTCGTATTCACACCGGAAGACGGTGTTGAGGTAGGCCTTCAGGGAGATTTTTTCCTAGGCGACGAGGCGGGCAGGTTCGGTTCCTTCTGGGACCACGATCTCGCTTCCTTCTATGTAAAGTGGTATTTCTAATCTAGACGGGGTTGGCGGAGATATCCGCCAACCTTCCTTCCCTCAGTGTGACCGCTTTTTGGCACAATCTGCGGATATCCTCCGAGTGGAGCGCGACAAAAAGAGTGGTCACTCCCGCTTCCTGCTTGAAAGTTCGCACGGAAACTGACCCGCACGGGGAGGCCATACCTACAAGCTCCAGAAATTCCAACGCACGCTGTTTTTGGGCCGACAAGTTTATTTTTTCCCAACTGTCGAACCATAGCTGTCCGTTGTTCTCGATGCGGCCTTCGTCGGGGCGGTCCAAACCTGAAAGGCAGCGGAGCAGGATAGTCTTACCGCTACCGCTCGGCCCCGACACTCCGACAAAGGCGCCACGTTCGAT
>DYOB01000143.1 GCA_020720765.1 Borreliella garinii | reverse complement strand
CACGTGTCAAGGCGACCTTGTATCTGATTCCCATGGTTACTTCCTTGTCTCAGTAAGTCTGATCAAGGAAGATTATAACAGGATATTGACCATCGTCTACCTTCTATATAGCATGTACAATGTACCAGTTTTCATCAACCTTAAGAAAAAAGTTTTCTATAAAAATTGAGTCCCCAAAATATTGGTCCCGAAAATGCCAATTTTTACAAAGCCGCCGACAACACGATAGCACCACCCCCCGGGATTGCGTTGTAGAGCGCGTATTTTTTTGAATCGATTGTCTCTAGTGTTACTGCTAAAGATTCATCACCCTGTAATGCCTGAACACTAACCCAATCATTGGAAATTGGTGTCTTTAGAGTGAGTGGATAGTTAAACACATCTTTATTAATTGTTTGAAAAGTTAAAGAAACCGTGATTTGAGTTTCTGAGTCGATCGTAGTCACGACATGAGCATCCTGCCGCTCTCGATAGTATTTGGCAACCTCTTCAAAAAAGCCATTCCAAACAACATCAAGCCGGCTTGCAAAATACCCATATACTTCATCGACAAGGTCCAGTGAAGGCGGCTCCCAGCCATCTCCATTGCAACTGTGCAAGCAGCAGATAAACCAGGCAGCCTCGTCAATATTTGCATCGAGATCACCCTCCATATCTTCAAAAGTGGTATCGATGTAAAATGAATACGCAAACAAGTCATAGTAATTGGTGGCACCTGGCACATTCATCAACTGTCGCGGGCTTCCTTGCAAATCCTCATCTGCATCGCCGCCACGAGCGGCAATAAAGTACTCAGAAGCAACTTCGCCCATACGAGAGACAAAGTCGTAATAGGGATAAATCAAAGTCGAAGGGGTAAGCCCCATATTCTCTTCTACCGCTGTTATCCCTCGACCATATTCATCGCGTAAGGCCTCGACAGACAAGATCGTCCCTTGTCGGTGACTATAGGAATGACTGCAAATATCATAAGTCCCCCGCCCTACAAATTGACTTAATTCCTCCCATGATGCAATATTCGTTCCATCGGTATCTTCCCCAGCTTCTGTCCAAGTCGGAACAACCCCGATTGTCCCCTTTAGTCCATATTTAATATGGAGGGTTTCAAATTGGGCAAGTCCATAAATAATACCGTCATCATAAGTAAGAGTCAGCGCTGCTTGCTTATCATCTCTCCAATTGCAGATGGCAGTTATATCCTTCATAATTCTTTTTTCATTGCTCTCTTCTTCCGGTACAATTTGACAAGATCCAAGCATACCAACCCCGATCAAAAATAAAATAATTTGAAAAATCTCGACTTTTTTCTTATTACAACCCGCATTAACATTTTTCCTTGTAAATTCTCTTCTGTATCACAGTACATAATCAAAAATATTATGTCAAGTCTTAAAATAAGATAAAACACTAGTACATTGTACATCTTAAAGTGACGGATATAATCGTCGTAACTTCACCTTGGCATCAGCGCATGTGAACTGCTGCGATTTCTCTGTCCCCTTTACGAACAATCTCGCCGAGCAGGATATCAGAATGATGAAGGTTCAGCAGAAGGTTTCGGGTACCTTTCGAAGCCCGGAGGGTGCCACGAACTTCTGCCGGATACGGAGTTACCTTTCCACCGCCCACAAGCAGGGAATGGCAGCACTTGCAGTCCTCGCCAAGGCCATCGCTGGCGTTCCTTTCATGCCTCAGGCTGATTAAGCTCCAAAACAGAGCCTGCACCCTCCTGAATAGTCATGTTATGTTTTAACCTAAGTGTCTTTTCGTAAGCCTTCTATGCGTATCCGCAATGTGTTTTAAATGAAAATGGACAAGAGAACCCTGATTGCTCGGGGCTCCTCAAGTCGACTTTTTTACTTGTCAACTCCAGTAACAACAACACCTTGCATAAAGACCCTTTGACAAATGATAAACACAATCAACGGTACGAGGAGTGCAAGAAGCGACGCAGCCTGAACCAAGGGGACGTCAATCCAGTGCATGCCCTGAAAGGCATTCAGACCTATCGAAACCGGAAATTTTTCAGGATGCCCAACCAAGTAGATGAGTGGATCAAAAAAATCGTTCCAACAGAAAAAAAAGTGAAACAATCCTGCAGCAATCAAGGCTGGTACAGCTTGCGGCAGAATGATAGAAAAATAAATTCGAATTGGGCCAGCTCCATCAATTTTAGCGGCATCGTCCATTTCCCTGGGTATCCCCATGAAAAACTGCCTGAGCAAAAAGATATTCCAGGCATTGGCAAAAAAGTGCGGAAGAATGATTGGCCACCATGTACCCACCAAGCCTAATTTTTTAAAAAAAACATAGCGAGGAATCATGGTCACCTGAGGTGGCAGAATCAAGGTAGCCAAAATAACCAAAAAGAAAAAGTTCTTGAAAGGAAAATTGAACCGAGAAAATCCATAGGCAACTAAAGAAGAGGAGAGGATCATTCCGAAGGTTCCCAAAATGACATATCGGCCGGTATTGAATAGCAGACGAAGAAAATTGATCGAATTCCAGACATCGATAAAATTGGTAACATTAAACTCTGCTTTCCACACAGGCGAGAGTGTTCGCCACTTGCCTTGCCACTCAAAGGTATCATTCGTTACCGGATTCACAAAGG
Source organism: Borreliella garinii (assembly GCA_020720765.1). Lineage (GTDB taxonomy): Bacteria > Spirochaetota > Spirochaetia > JABEVK01 > JABEVK01 > DYOB01. The sequence goes on along the minus strand of DYOB01000143.1, from coordinate 3,077 downwards.
TAGAGGATTCACGACTGGTTCTTAATAAAGCCATTTTTTCTTTTTTGCCATTCATCTCAAGCCAATACAAAGGAAGCTCTGCTCCCTCATGCTCATAAGTCACAATCCTTGCTGGTGCAAGCGGTGCTGTTGGATCATGCATTTGATCCTTGTCCTTAAAAGAGGTAAAAAAGCTGTACACCAAGGGCAATAAAAATACGCATAAAATAGAAAAGGCAATTATCGAGATAAAAAAGCGTTTTCGCAATAAAATCAACTTTCTTTTAGTTTTAGTATATTTTGGCAGCTTGACAAATCCAACTGTATTCGACAACCGGTTGTCCCTATCTAAAGTTACGTTCACATCATTTCTCCAATGAATAGTAAACCCAAGATTTTTGAGTTTTAAATAGAATAATGGTAACGATCAAGGCGATCCCAAAAATCACCCAAGCAATCGCAGAACCACGCCCCAACTGATTATAATGGAACGCTTCCCTGAAAAAAAGGACTCCCAAAAACATGGTTTTTCCCTCAGGCGAACCATCTCCTTTACCAAAAATATAAGGGACAAGAAAATACTGAAATAGTCCAATCAACGAGATGATTAAATTAAAAAAGATAATCGGAGTGATTTGTGGAAGGGTAATACGAAATGTTCTTTGACGCCAATTCGCCCCATCAATTTTGGCAGATTCATAAAGCTCGGTTGGAACACGTTGCAAACTTGCTAGAAAGAGCATTACCATATTCCCCGTTCCCCACAATTCAATGAGCGCATAGGTAAAATAAATCGTATCACCACTTGTTGACCAATGCACAGGGATCGAGCCATGCTTGATTCCAAAAAAATCGAGGACATCGTTGATGAAAAGATTTATCCAACCCGATTGTTCACCTAATACGCCTCTATAGATCAAAACGGTCGCTACAAGTGGAATAATCGATGGCATATAGAAAAGAGTTCGAAATGCTTTGGTCCCGACCAGATATTCCGAATTTAAAAGAAGGGATAAACCCAATGCAAAAATAAAGATAATTGGGAGATAAATAACGGCAAAATTGAGAACACTGACTGTTGATTCAGCAATCTGATTATCTGCAAAAAGGACACTCTTCCAATTCTCCAAACCAACAAACTGCATACTATTAGGTTTAGAAATATTATAATCAGTAAACGTGTAATAGGCTGACGTCACCATGGGTGCAAGATAAAAAGTTAAAAAACCGATAAGCCATGGCATGATAAAAATAAGACCCCATTTTGCTTCAAAAAGTTCAAAAGCCTTTCTTTTTTTAACTCCATAACGATTCCTCAAAGACATTCCATCCTCCATAAAAAAATCGAGGCAAAGGGAGTTGCCTCCCCCTGCCTTTATTAAACAAATAGTCCTACTTTTTTTCCTCATCAAAAATAGCCTGGAGATTCTTTCGATGGATTTCGATCTCCTGATCTATATTTAGACTGTCATTCTCATTCAAGATCGCCCAAAAACGTTGTTCTTCAAGCAATGCTTTCTGGAAATTCGGCATATACCCCTCATGGCTTGGAATGTCAGCATACTTGGAACTATCATCGACTACTTGCCAATTGATATTCTGCTTGGGATAGTTCTTGATGCCCCATGTTTTAGCATTATAAATTGTAGCAAGGCTTTTGCGGCAGGGAATACCACCATAAATGTTAGTCAAATCTTTGGCCGCCTCATTGGTGAGCCAGTCAAGAACGACAAAAGCCTCACGAGGATGTTTAGTAGTCTTGGTGATCTCAAAGGTATCGGCATGTAACTTGGCTGTAGTCTTACCTTTATAAGATGGAACACAAGCTGTATCCCATGGGAAGTCAACGTCCTCACCCATATAACCGGCTAACCATAAATGACAGTTGACCATGGCAAAATTCCCTGTTGGGAACCAATCTTCATTGCCAAAAAGATCGGATGACGAATAGGCCTGATTGGGATAAAAATGCGATTTCCACATGGCATCATAATACCATTTAAAAGCTGTTTTCCAGTGCTCGGGAATGACAGCATTGCCTTTATTGTCAATCACAGAGCCAGCACCAAACAGGGTTGCAGAGGCACGTGCCCAAGTCCATTGATTTCCAAAGCCGAATTGAACGATATTGCCCGCGTCAAAATTTGGACTCGTCGCATCGTTTCCATTCGAATCAACGGTCAATTTCTTGGCAAGCATTTCGAGCGTATCGATGTTCCATTCGTGAGATACCCCTTTTTCATCCACATACGGGGCACCATATTTTTGCGGAGGATAAGGGAGACCAGCTTCATCGAACAGTTTTTTATTAATATAAATGAAAGAAGGATAAATGGCAAAGGGTATACCTTGCAAACCATAACCATCCACCCGGAAGAAATCAATGATTTCAGGAGTAAAATCACTCATATCATAGCCGTATTCCTTGATCACCGGATCGAGGTCAAGCCAAGCATCGCGAAATCCATCTCGGCCTTCGATTCCCAATGGACCACAGATATCAGCAGGGTTGCCAGCAGCAAGCTGCGTGGCAAAAAGCTGTCGGGCTTCTGCATTGGCAATGAATTCAACCACAAGCTTGATATCCTTGTGCGTTTTATTGAATTTGGCCACCAAATCCTTTTGTGGTTGTTGGACTTGTTCATCTGCACCAGAACCAAGACCTACCATCCAACGGATGGTGACCTTGTCCTTGTCCTTGCCCTGCTCTCCTTGCCCTGCTGCAAACAACATGGTAGCTGATAGTAAAAGAAGAGCAACAAAATGACAATTCTTCATCAGTTTCTCCTTATTTGAAAATTTGAGCATTCTTACAAAAATGCTCCTAAGACAAAATAGCACACGAAAATCCTTGTGTCAAGTCTTATTATAAGTTATCCTGAAGCCGTACAACAACACCACAACGGTCCTGTTGCGTGACTCCGATCGGGCTGCTGAGCCTTTCGAAGCGCCAATAACCATTACTGAAGGGGCCGTTTATGCTGTCTCCCGAGCCTCCAACAATCGGAGCGGTTGGACGATGGAAACGGCTTTCCCCCGGGCTGCAGGACGACAATCCGGGCAGGCTTCGCCCTACCTGGCGCGTGAAGCGTTGAAGG
>DYOB01000142.1 GCA_020720765.1 Borreliella garinii | reverse complement strand
AACCTGGGAGGAAAGGCCCAAGTCCCGTAACCGTTAGGTTTTTAGAGGGGGCCTATGGTTACTGGGACTCGTTACCTCGTATACACTCGTGGGATTTATTCACATACTTTATATGTTAGCCATCGTTGTTTTTCTGTTGAACGTGATTCAGGGGAGACGTCTCTGAAAATCTTTAACCGTATTAAATTCTTTTAAGTACGATTTTTTCCAGTAAGGTAAAGAATGCTAGCTCCGGATCCACCGTGTTTTAAGGGTGCTTTTTCCAGACGCAATCCAGCTTGGCTTTCAGCCCATCTAAAAACAAGTTTTTTTAATACCGCGTCATTTTCAGAATGTATGCCTTTTCCATGAACTACCAGAAGTTTGGTCCAACCGTTCAGGCGGGCTTCACCAAGAAATCCACGGAGTGCATGAGTGGATTGTTCGGCAGTCAAACCATGGAGATCGATTTTACCGTCGGGAGCCATCTTGGCTAGATCGGATTTACTGTTACGCAATAAACCTTGAGTTTCAGGTTGTTCCTTTTCCGGGGTGGTTGAGAATTGATCAAGGGCACGAAACCAATCGGGTTCAGACATAGCTCTTAAAATGCCATAAATCATAAAGAGAATCAATAATGGACTTGCATAATCCCAACCCTTGTTTAAACTAGAAGACATGGAAAATGCTGAAATCCGAATGATAATTTCTTACAAGACACTCAGAAAAGCCATAGGCATCCTGGCTTTACTGTTACCTTTGATACTTTTCCTCTGGGATATTTTTTCCCATGGAGGGGTTACAATACTCTCCATAAGCGGATTTTACCATTCTTCCATGAGAGATTTTTTCCTTGGGTTGATGTTTATAGTTTCAGTTTTTTTAATTTCCTACAACGGATTTGACGCCAGGGATCAGATTATCACCTCTGTCAGCGGCGTCTTTGGTTTACTTCTTTCCCTTTTCCCAGTAGGTAAGTTCGACTCCCCTTCCCTGCTCATAGGCATTTTTCAGCAACCTTCCCAAGTTTCCAACCCCATTCATTTGATATCCGCGGTCCTCTTTTTTCTGATGTTGGCTATCATGTCTTTTTTTCTCTTTACACTCACCGATCAAAATGAACCTGGCGATCAGAAAAAATTCCGAAACTTGATTTACAGGATTTGTGGAATTTTCATTGTGCTTGCGTTGATATTCTGCGGACTCTCCATGACTATATTGAAAGTTGCTTTCACTGGATTTCCCGCAGTCCTAATCGGTGAATGGGTAGCTCTCTGGGCCTTCGGGATATCCTGGCTTATCAAGGGTGAAACCTTTCTTGTGGATAAAAAGTCAGCAGCATGATATCCACTGCAAACCTGAATATCACTGGAATCCGAAAGCTGATCCGCCCATCGAAACTTAAGTCTGAACTCCCCATTTCAGAAAAGTCCTCTTCCATCGTTGAAAAGTCGCGTGGAGAAGTCCAAAAAATACTTTCTGGGAAGGATAACCGTTTTCTCGGCATCGTAGGTCCCTGCAGTATCCATGAACCAAAAGCCGCACTTGAATACGCTAACCGTCTTCTGCAACTAGCTGATTCGGTTAAAGACCACATCCTGCTCCTTATGCGTGTCTACTTCGAGAAACCGAGGACCTCCATCGGTTGGCGCGGAATGATTCTCGACCCGTACCTGGACGGAAGTTACGACATAGAAACAGGCCTGCGTTCGGCACGAACACTTTTAAGACAAATCACAGAACTCGGTTTGGGGACGGCTACTGAAGTTTTAGACCCCATCGTACCCCAGTATATATCCGACCTCGTTTCCTGGGCGGCGGTAGGTGCGAGAACAACTGAGAGTCAAACCCATAGGGAAATGGCTTCGGGATTGAGTATGCCTGTTGGTTTTAAAAACAGCACAGACGGACAAATCGATACCGCCATCCAGGCCATTATCAGTTCAGCCCACCCGAGAAGTTTTATCGGAATCGACGATGACGGTGAAACAGCGGTACTCACAACCAAGGGGAACCCTTGGGGGCACCTGATACTGCGCGGGGGAAAAAACGGTCCCAATTTTGCTAAACCCTTCCTTGATGACGCCTGGGATAAATTGTCAAAAGAAAAACTGAACGGGTTTATCATGGTCGACTGTTCGCATGCGAATTCAGCCAAGGATCATAGAAATCAAGCGGGTGTTTTCCATGAGCTCGTCAATATGAAGTCTCTCCATAGGAATCCAGGTGGCTTTATGCTTGAAAGCAACCTCTTTGCCGGTAACCAGTCTTTATCGAACCTTTCTAAACTTCAGTATGGAGTCTCCATTACTGATTCGTGCATTGGCTGGGAAGAAACCGAATCTCTTATCCAGGAAGCTGCTCGTCTTCTCCGCGGGCATTAAGCCATCCCCTTCCTTCTTTTTCTATTCGAGCAAATATCTCAGATACGGTAAGAGGCCTCCAAATCCCATGTTCTTCTACCAAACCGTAAGGTCCGCTGAGAAGGTTTTTCAAACCCTCATAGAGTCCCTGGGCTAAAACTTTCCACGACGAGAGTTCGGGTTTTCTGAACACCGGGTTATCTAATTCCAATCCGCTTGTCAGAAAACTTTCCACAATCATTTTCGCGGCGAGGAACCGGGTCTTTTTCGGTACTCCGAAGATTACCGGCCTAGGCAAGATACCTATGACTTCCCAACTGACCTGCTCAGCCTGGGCGTAGCGCCCCGTATCCTTATCTTGTTCGGATAATCTTAAGGGAAGTTTTTCCTGAATCCAGTCAAGCTGGGGTACGAGCTTATCTAGGCGGAAAACCCCTGTTGCACAGTTAAAAAGCATCTTATCGGAATCAGGGACATCAAGAATATTCGATGGGACCGCAACCCCGATATCGCCGCACTGGAGTCTGCCGGACACATCGCGGAAAAGTATTCCACCCTTTACATCCACAGGAGTACGGAAACTGAAATCGAAGCCAGCGTCATAGCCTCCATCACGAACAAGGACGATTTCTACCGGGTCAGGTAAGGCTCCCAGGTTGTCGACATTTGTAAGGTAGGCGTATTCGTATCCTTCGTTGAGAAGTGTGTGGTAAGCGCCTTCCAGAACACGGAAGTTCTGTCCATGACCTCCGGGAAGTAAAAGGGGAGCTGGAGGGTGTCCGGTAAAAAATACATTGCGAATCCCTTGTGAATCCTTAGGGGTAAATGCTCCGATAAGTTCCTGCTGAAAACTGAGGAAGCGGGGTAGCTGAACCTTATCCGAAGTCAGCAGATCAGAAAGCCAGGGGCTTTTGTTAAGTTTATCCAAAGCTTCCAGAATAGGTTGATGCGTGGCTGGACTCGTCATCTGGAAGATGACCGGAGGTTCCTTTTCCCCGAGGGCAAGGAATTTGAGAAGTAGAGCACGTACCTTAAGCTCTAAGAAATTCCCGCCGTGATTACCGTCTGGCTGAAAAAATGCCGGTGCTAAAGCTTTGGGCACCCCTCCAAGCTCATCCGCCCAGTGGTTGAGCAAGGGCTCGTAGATATCACCTAGACCTGGTGCAATACCCAGGTTCTTTTTTCTATCCACATAACTTGTTGCGCTTCCGCCGTTTAAAATACCTAAGGCTGTTTTAGGAAGAAGTTTCCACCCTAAAGATGTCAATTCTTCATTCGGCCTTGTAAGATCCCTTACCTGATCTCCGTCCACCTCGGCAAGCGAGGCCATCTGAGTCTCGGGAACCGTCCATTTCCCCGAATTCAGAAGATCGAGTATTTTTAAGGTTGTCACAGCGTCCCCACCGTGAGAGGATAAAAGCGAGAGCGTCTGCCCCCTGTCCATCAATCAGACTCCCGGAGACAATAAGCTGCGTAAGCAGCTCCTTTCAGGGAAATTCCATAATCTAATGTGATGTAAACCGGGATATGTTCAAGTAGTTTATAGATATTCGGGTTGCAATGTTGGGCAAAGGTCTCCATAAAGAGGTTATCCCCGAAAAAAAACTCTTGATTTTTGCTTGCTATGCCTCCTGCCAGGAAAAGCCCCCCCTCTGGAATCAAAAGAGAAGAGACACTTGCAGCAAATCTTGCGTACATGCGAACAAAGGTTTTCATGAGTTGGGAAAGTACTGGGTGCCCACGGCTTAATTGGCTGATGACGGCCGGTTTCTCGATATCGAGTTTTCCAAAGATTTCTTGGGCAGCCGGATCTTCTTTGGAAAGCCTGTTGGTTTCTATATAAAAGTAAAAGAGGTTCTTGATGCCGTTTCCTGAGATGACCATCTCATATTCAGGTACCAAGTCGATAGTCTTCATAATATAGGCTTTATATTCGCGGGTTTCTTCGTCAAAATCGGCAAAATCCATATGCCCGCCTTCACTGGGATAGGCCGTCCACAGATCGGTCCCTAAAGGGGTGATAAAACCTACCCCTAAACCTGTCCCGGCCCCGATTGCGGCTTTCATCCCGTGTGTTGGAAATGCCAGCTTTCCATCCGATCTTGATAAAGGCAAAACATCACGAGAATGATTCAGATCCAGAAGGGGCAAACCGTAACAAACAGCGGTAAAATCGTTGATGATGCGCACGGGAGTTCCAAGAGTCTGGGCGAGAATATTTCCATCGATGTCCCAACTTTGGTTGGTCATCCTGCAAACCCTGTCCTTCACCGGTCCGGCACCGCTGATACAGGAGCCGGCGAGTTTAACCTTTCCAGCTTTTTCTTGAAAAAGCGTCATGGCATCTTGAACGGTTTTGGAAAAATCAGTAATTTCAGAGCTGCTTTCAACAGCTTCCATCACCACTTCAACCTCGGCATTGTCATCCCTGGCTTCAACCGTTGCCAGACCAATATTGCTATTTGTGCCGCCAACATCTCCCACGAGCCAATACTCTTTATCTTTGCTAAGCTTTCCGCTATATACATCCAGACGCATAATATATGTATTGTATACTAAAGAGTTCACTTGGCGCAAGTAAAAAAATCTTTTATAATAGGCTGTGCAGTGGTACCTGGACTTTGATGGCGTATTATGCGATTCCCTCCCCGAAGTTTGGGCATCAAGTAGCAGGGTTCTCACCCCCGATGCTTTCCTTCCTTGGGAAACGGTCGATGAAAATGTAAAAAAGGATTTTTTGCGCTATCGGCCGTTTGTCCGGGCAGGGGCGGACTATGTAGCGATTCACCTTCTCCTTAAACAAAAATCGGATTCCTTGATTTCAACACAAGAAAATTGGGATAGTTACCTTAAAAGATTGGGTTCAAAAATCCAGGATTTCCATCGAGATCTGTACAAAGTGAGGGAAAATTGGGTTCGGGAAGACTTTTCCGGCTGGGTAAGCCTCAACCACCCCTACCCCGGAATCCCTACCATACTAGAACTCCTCGTACACGACGCTTCAACCTGGATTCTTTCTACGAAAAAACCGGAATTTATACGATCTATTCTGGTTCATTGGGGTTTTCAATGGCCGGAACAACGAATTCTTTACGCCCAAGAGAAAAAATCCGACCTACTCGACAAGCAAGGTATTGAATACATGCTCCTAGATGATCAGATAGACCACTTGAATTTTAATTCGAGCGTTGGAACCTCGGTCTTAGCTGATTGGGGGTATACAACCGCTGTAGCTCGGAAGGAAGCTAAAACTATCTGGACCCTCGATGACTTTCTTAGGAAAGCCAGGGAAAGAACTAGGAGCCTGTTGCGCTTGAGACCGCAGGAATTTACATGAGGTTGAACTGTGT
>DYOB01000494.1 GCA_020720765.1 Borreliella garinii | reverse complement strand
TCCCTTTTTCTAAAAGGAAAGCGTGAATTACGCTTACTAGCCGTGAATAATCCTTCGACAGATCCGCTGTCCAAGATAAATAATCATCCGAAATTGCTACCACCTCTTCATGCCCGGAGATTGCACTGAGTTGTTCAGGGGTTATGAGATCTAAAGATAGAAGACTTTTTGCCCTGTCATGTGCAAATGAGCACATATTCTGATAAGTATTCATTAACGTCCCTTTCTTTTCTTCCAAGATTCGCAAAAGGTCTGCGACAGCATCTCGATGCGTTTCTAAATTATTATTATCTTCTTCAGCCTTAGAAATAGCCTCATGAAGGAGGCTAAGTGCTTTATTTTCACTTTTGAATTCTTCTTTAACTTGAGATAATTCATAATTTAATTGCTCTATCTTATCGTTATGGGCTCTTTGGTAGGTTTCTCTCTCGTGATTCCATATGGATTCAGATACAAGAATTGTATCCCCATCCTTTACAACAACATCATCAGGGATATTTTTTAATAGCTTCGGTGTTCCGATGGAACGAATTGCAAAGGGCCTACCTCGCTCAGTTACTTGTGCATTATCATCAGGAAGGACCTCTATCTTCAATAGAACGTCATCACCATCCTGGAACCTACCTGCTGGCAAGCGGCGTATTGGAACATCAATATCTGCATGCTCAAGCCCAGCAAGTGGGGCTCGCAAGGGTTTGCGTGAATCAATGGATATAAGACCTCTGACCCAGTGGGTATAACCTGGGACCTTATCATCCTCACACAATCGACCATAAACCAAAGGTTCGGTCATTGAATTGTAACGTAATAGCGCAGCCAGTCTCCCTGCTTTTGGCAATCGTACAGCCTGGTCTAAAGTGTAAACATCCTTGTTTTCAGACATTTTCTGCATTTATCCTTTCCTGAGCATACAATCTCGTCGCTTCTCTCTTAGCAAATAATGGAATTGATCTAACCTCAGACTTCCTGATCCGGACGGGTAATTTCCTAAAAAACCGGAATTGCCGATTGCACAATTATCCTTCTTGCAGATGGTTTTAAGGTGTATTCTTGCCCGACTATTCCACAAGGAGGCCAAGATGCGACAATTATTTCTGCCTGGATTTCC
>DYOB01000493.1 GCA_020720765.1 Borreliella garinii | reverse complement strand
GAAGGGCAGTAGAAATGTTTGGAGAATTCACGGGGATCAAAGTGAGCAAGATCGTCAGCCAAAGGAAGACAGAGAAAGCGGGGGCGGTGTATGAAGCAATACAAAAGGCAGAAGTAGCGTGGCTGCAGAAAAAGATGCCGCGCGCAACTGTTCATCCGCAGAAACTGCAGATCAGTGCAGATGGGGCGATGGTGCCTTTGCTCCATGGCGTGTGGGCAGAGGTGAAGACGCTGGTGATCGGAGAAGTGCAGCCAGCGGTGCGCGAAAAGGGAGAAATGGTGGTGCATACCCGGAAATTGAGCTATTTTTCCAGGAAAGTGAGTTCAGAGGAGTTTGAAACAGCCAGTTTGGGAGAAATGCATCGTCGGGGAGTGGCAAATGCCAAAGCGGTAGCGGCGGTGATGGACGGAGCGGAATGGGAGCAGAGTTTCACAGACTATCACTGTCCGCGCGCGGTGCGCATCCTGGATTTTGCACATGCAGCAGAACATGTCAACCAGGTGGGCGAGTTTCTTTATGGAGAGCATACGGCTGAAAGCCAGGCTTGGTTGAAAGAACATCTACATCAATTGAAGCATGAGGGTCCAAAGAAATTGTTATTGGAAATGCAGAAACTGCAAAAGAAATATCCCCAGGACAAGCCGATCACAGGCAACTACGCCTATTTGAAAAAGCGTGAAAAACAAATCCAATACCCGACCTTTCAAGCACAGGGCTGGCCGATTGGAAGCGGGATTGTTGAGAGTGGCAACAAGCTCGTAGTGGAAGCACGGTTGAAAGGCGCTGGGATGCATTGGGCGGAACAACATGTGAACCCGATGCTGGCTTTGCGGAATATCATCTGTTCCGACCGATGGCAGGATGAATGGCCGAAGATTGAGGCGGGTATTCACAGCCAGAAGTTGAAGAAACCTGAAGCAGTTCCTTCGAAAGTTATCACTGGCGATGAAGCGATACGTCTCATTCTCCAGGAGAAATTGAATTCAGGAGATCATTTACTGGATGCTCTTCTGGATCCGAAAAAGCCAAAATTCAATCCTTGGAGAAATTTCAAATTCGGCAAGTCTCTTTACCAACGCCGAAATCTTCCGAAACTTTAGTCCACACCC
>DYOB01000141.1 GCA_020720765.1 Borreliella garinii | reverse complement strand
GAGAACACCGAAATATGCAGTGTTGACCGCCAAATACAGTCCTATAACAATCAACATACCGATGGTAATGGCACGAGGCAGAACCTTGTGAGCATTTTTGATATCGCCGCCGAAATTAATCGTTTGCTGATACCCGCCATAGGTAAACTGGACGGAAATGAGGGCGGCACCCAGTGCGGCGAGAAGGGTTCCAGATCCCTGAGTCGTCTTCTCCCATCCTCCAGAAGCACCGGTAAGTGCTAAAATAGCAGCCTTCACCCCCAGCCCGCCCATATGGCTAAAGGCCACGGCAACGAGCGCGATCATCATGACGATCTTCAGTACCGTAAGCACATTCAAAAAAGTCGCCCCTATCCTGATACCTCTGAAGTTGATGAAAAATAAAATCACGATAAATAAGATTGCTGTGCAATTATTCATCAAGGGCGTGTTCCAGGAGGCTGGTAAAAAGAGATTATTGAAATACCCAGCCCCGATCAGCGCGCCCCCTGCGCCACTTGCGGCGTTGACCACAAAGATACTTGCCCAGTTCAGCATAAATGCAAGTCGAGGGGTGAAACTGTCCGCCACGGCATGATAGTAAGCCCCAGGCCGGGAGTAAACTGCCCCCAACTCGGCGAATGTAAGCCCGCCTATCAGACTAATGACGCCGCCCAGCAGCCAAGCTGCAAAATAGATCACAGGTGTGCCTGCCCCTTGGGCCACAAGTTGCGGGGTGGCAAAGATGCCCAGCCCCACAACTAAGCTCACGACAATCATGGTAGCATCAAAAATTGATAGTCGGGCTTGTATGTTCGTCGCGTTTTTTCTCAATCGGTTTTATGCGCAACGTCCTTGCTGGCAGGCGTTTTCTTGAAAATGAGGACATAGCGCTGGGGAACGGGGTTATATTCTTGCATCAGTTTGAACCCGTACTGCTCCAATTGACCGACGACAAGTTCCTTGGCTACGTAAGGGCCATGGTACGGCAACAGCCCTGGTTTGACGAGGCCGTTATCGATCAGGTAAAACATCCCGTCATCCTTCAAGGAATCCTTGATACTATCCAGGAATTTTTCACGATCGACCAAGGTGCTCATTGCATAGATATTGTGATACAAGGAGCATAAGAAGACCGCATCTACCTTCTGGCCAGTAATGCCGATCGTTCGTCCGTCCGTATGGACCGTCGTAACATTGGGCATATTGAGCTTTTCTTTGAGGCGATTGATATACTCCAAGTGCTTCTCCACCGTATCGATCGAAAAAACCCTACCCTCTTTACCAATCATCTTGGCAAATCGATGAGTATAATACCCAGGCCCAGCGCCGACATCTGCTATGACAGCTCCCTTCGGTAGCTTGATCAGTTTGAGAATCTCGCTCGTACGCTCCCACTCTTCACGCAACGGATTATTGAAGAGGATCGTATCCTCCAGCAAAGCTTTTCGATCCTGCCCAGTGCGGGTTTCTTCATCCCCGATTTCACGAAGTTTGTATTTTCGTTTCAGATATTCTTTGAGTGTCGCGAAATCATTATCAGCAAAAAAGTAAAAAAAATCACCGACAAAGGGATCGCTCAGTATTTTTTCCCGCTCGCTCTCCGGCATGATTAATAACTGGGCAAACCATTTTAGAGCAGTGTACTCTCCACCATAGTTTTCCCGCGGTATGATGGTATTATAAATACAAATGGCATTATCAGCGACATCGCTCTTTTTGTTTTCAAGGGCATCGAGCAGAAGCCGCCCCGCATTAACACCCTCAGTGGTAGGATTGAACGAATCATTGCTCCCGACGTGGACCAAGGACATTTTTAATGATTGCTGGAGCTGCGTGGTTGGGGCTGTATCTCCCTGCTTCTCTTGTCCGATGGCGCTTCCTGACCCAAAGGTGACAATGATCGACGAAGCGATAACCGTTCGCAGGATTGCGCGTCCACATTTTGATATTCTTCCTAACAACATCCTCCGAAAGGCAAAATCCCAGATTTGTATTTTTCCGGAGCCCCGTGTCCCTACAGATATTCCCATTATATTCTCCTTTCTTTTATTTGAGTATTGGGCGTAATCCGGCAAGATTAGCGGTTTCCAAAGCATGATCGAGACTGACAACAAAACGCTGTTTGTTATATATTGTGTATTTTTCGCGGTAATGCTGAGGTGTAAAATTAATTGTTACGACATTAGCTCCCGCGTTCAACCCCATGACTTGACCGCCTTTACGAATTTTTTCCAAGGCACTAACCGATGGGATTAGGCAGTTCTCAAAAAGGATACGACAAATCGCCATCCAGTTCAGCGTCAGATCAAGATCACCGGTTTGGAATTGGATAAAGGGAGTACCTTGATTCGGGATAAATGGAGCGGAGCTTATAAAATCAGGGTCGATACGAAGCGCCAATAAAATATCTTCAGCTATACTCTCCAAAGTTTGACCTGGGAGTCCGATGATATTTCCAACGCCAATCTTAAATCCTGCTTGTTTGATGTCATTTATACACTCCAGGCGTCTTGATAAATCAGAGTTGGTGGCTTCAAAGTACACTTCAGGAGAGGAGGACTCAAATTTCATAATATAAGAATCTGCTCCAAGCGAGCGCCATTTTCTATACAACTCACTTTTTCTTTCACCGACACACAGCAGGATGTTACCATCAAATCTTCTTTTGATTTCAGGGATGACCTTTTCGAGGATTTCATCCATCTGCGGATCTTGGCCACCCTGCAAGAAAACCGTAGTAATTCCGGATTTAAAAACACTCTCAGCTACATCGAGAATTTCTTGTTCCTGCATCCGGTACCGGATGACCTCGGTGTTACACGCTCGCATGGCGCAGTAGCTGCAGTTTTTCTGGCAGTAATTCGATATTTCGATGACCCCTCGCAGCATGCAAAAGTCCATCCCGATTTTCTTGCGCACCTCACGTGCATGGTGAAACAGCAATTGTTGAAGATCCCCTCGCGCATTCAACAGTGTCAGGATGTTCTTTTTATCTAAGGGATCAGATTTTATTACGTTGATTAAATCTGTAAATTCGTCATTGTGATGATAGCTCTCATGTAAAGCTGGCATGTTTTTCCCTCCTTGGATTTTTTCTATTTGGCTTGAAGTAAATTCTCATTGTGAAACCGACATCAGTCGGTAGGTGTAATTGTGATAGGAGCTTTAAAGCTGAAGGGAGTACCTTCAGCTTTAAAGTATGTTTCCTTTTGCTCGTCAGTGAAAAGCGAGATTACCTTGTCATTTGCCCTCCGCAGGGATTGTTGGATTTCCTCCCTGTCTTCGGGAGATATCTTGTCGGGAAAAAGAGGGATTCCTTCGTCTTCAATTGTCTTGTTGGCTTTACCTGAATGTATTCTTCCATCGAACGAACGACAAATTTTATTTATTGTATTGATCTGTAGGGCTGTAATTTGCAGTTTAGAAGCTAACTGGTCATCTAAAATAACAGCGCATGGTCCTTGAAGCTGAAGGAGAAGTTGTTTCAAACGTTCTATCTGCACAGGAGTCAAAATTCGACTCATACCATTACGTGCCGCCTCCAAATGGCGTGCAATTTCTGCTTGCGTATCCGCACTGTCCTTCTGGTATGATAATTCTCGCAATTCGGATCGGAACATCCGTTCCATTTCCATAATTTTCTTCATCTGCTCTTGGGTTAATTGAATCTCTTCCCGAACATTTTTGTTTTCTTTGAGCAAGTGGAACGGATCGGCACCTGGAATATGGCCCCCAGGAATCTTGTTAACATTCGGACCAGGAGACAACTCCTCATGCATCTCGCCCGCTACAGCACAACGGGGGTAATGGTACAGAATGATTCCGTTCATCGTTATTACGATGATAATTAAGGCGCTTCTTAATATTCTTATTAATTGCATTATAATGCTCCGTTCTTGGTTCAGTGAGAAATCAATGCCCTTTGCTTTTAAGTTAATGACATTGAGGCTCATCTCACAAAAATGAGTCTGTTGGCAGAAATGGAACCGGTCACGAGGCAGTTTTTCTGTTTTGCTTATGTCGGCCGGGGTGCATCGCAACTTTTAGACGGTCAAAACCGACCATCCGGGAATAGCTGGTAGAGTTTCAACACTTGGCCTACGACTAAGTCTTCACTGAATTGTGTTTCGACAAGTTTTCTCCCTGCTGCGCCCATCTTTTTCCGATTTTCAGGATTGTTGATCAAATAAGCAATTGATTTAGCTAATTCCACATGATCCATGGGACGGATCAAAATTCCATTTATACCGTTAATTACAATTTCTCGACAACCTGGCATATCAGTGGTAATGATTGGGCGACCGCAGGCAGCGGCTTCTAGTAGACTCCGAGGTACTCCTTCTCGATAAAATGACGGTAAGACAGCAATATGACTCTCCTTCCATACGGCTGGAATATCTTCTTTGTATCCCGCCCACTGCACAATTCTCAAGTCGTGCCATTTTTTTAACTGCTCTTGAGGAATGGCTTGAGAACTGTCCTTATCAGTATTTCCAACTAGACGAATGGTGATTTTCAAACCTTGCTCTTTGAGAATTAAAGCCGCCTGAATTAATGTTTTCACCCCTTTACACCAAAGCATTCTACTTACCATAGTCACTACAACTTTCCCAACCGGTTCAGGAAAAGGAACAAATTTGTCGGTATTAACACCTACACCGAGAATCATCTTGACCCGATACGGATGAATCCCGACATCATTCACCAAATAATCCCTATCATCTTTGTTTTCAACAATGGTGACTGAATTGTCTCGGGAAAAGGAAAGGCGGAATGCAATTTTAAGCAATGCCTTAACAACAAACCCAATAACTCCAAAAGTGGAGAAAGCGCTCCCCAAACCGGCGAGGTTATTCACTATCACTACCCCAATCCCAAGTGAGGCGAACGACCCCATAAGACTCGGTTTGATGGCAATATGATGAATCAAGTCAGGTCTTACTTGCCTATAAACCTGCCTTACTCTTGCCAATTCAAGTATTAATAATAATGGATTAGCATGGCCTCGTTTCCAATCAAGTTTGATCACTTCAAAACCTTGCTTTTCTAATTCTCCGATTTTTCCATTGTCCCTTGTCGCAATAACGACTCTATACCCTGCTCGCTTGGCAGCTGTGGCAATCGGAATACGATGAAGACAAAAATACCAATCTTCTGTGACAAGATAAAGAATCGTTTTTTTTTTCAATTTAATGCTTACTCCAATTCGTGAGACCAAGGGCTCGTCCAGAATTAACTATGGTATCCTGGTGACAATGGACACTCCCACTTGGTAAAACAGCCATGAAGGAGGAGTGCCAATGAAAAATCAACAGCGTTATACCCCTGAGTTTCGGTTTCGTGCCGAGACGGTCAAGCTGGCCTCAGAGCAGGGGTTGACTCAAGAGACAGCAGCTAAACGATTAGCGATCCCCAACGGAACTCTGGTAAACCGGGTGGCGGCATCCAAAGCAGCCATTCATCCCTCTACACCTGGAGCGCGTTCTGCTGTTGAACTGAAGGAGCCAAAAGGCTTCGAACGTGACGACCAGTAATATGCAAATGTTCAAAAAAAGTTAGTGCTATATTAAAATTAGGTTAAATTTCTCTATTTGAAAAAAGGGGATGGAAAACGGATGAGAGATCCAACGCAGGCAACCAGCCCGCAACCCAAGTAGTCAGTAGATAGTAGGAGTTCCGGAATCCCGGCCCGCTCCCCCAAACTCCCTGCCTGAATTTCCGGGGCCGGTG
>DYOB01000492.1 GCA_020720765.1 Borreliella garinii | reverse complement strand
GCTTTCAAGTTGGCAAATTGCATGCGTGATATCCCGCATAGAATAAGGTTATCATGGCGCGAATTAGTCTCATCTTGAAAGCGAATTAGAGTAAATGTCACCGGCAACTTGAAAGTGCTATAATTTCGGCCTGGTGAAAATGCTGCTTTTTCCCCTCTATATCTTCTTCAACTTGTTTATTCAAAAAAAATCTTCTTCCTGTTTTCTTCCTATCTCGCTGATAATAGAAGAAAATTGACATAGCAGGCAGCGTATGATGTTTTTCAAAAGCGGTTTTCTTCAACAGAATTGCATACATTTTCAAAAGGCCCTATTTATAGCATTTTCACGAGGCCGCTGACAGAATAAAGGGCGGAATACGTATGGTGTCCCCCTTTATATGGTGTCCCCCTTTATAGTCCCCTTTATAGTAGAGATGAAAACAACCTGTGACCTGCTGGCCATTGATCTCCAGGAATGTCTCACTGAGCTGGACGCCATTGTCGGCGTCACCACCACCGAGGACATTCTGGATCTGATCTTCCAGCAGTTCTGCCTGGGAAAGTAGCGGCTTTAGGCGCCTTCCACTCATCGCGGTTGGTGAGTTATAGAAAAAGAATTCTGACAATCTTGCAAAAAGTTCAGATTCCCATGTTGTCATTTTGACCGTCGGGTGAAATCTTTATCTTATCAAGCGGTTAAAGTTCTCGTTGTCGCTCGAAATGGCAGGTTTTTTGACTTTTTGCTATACTATCAATCTTTACCGTTCGGAGATGACTATGAAAAAAATCGTAAATGTAAGAAATGCTCTTCTTTTTTACTCCTTTTTCCTCGTGTCTTCCTCCATCTTTCCCGCATCATTGCATGCAACTCCCATCATCCCTCCTGAAGAGAGTCTTCCAAAACCAGGCGAATTGGCTCTCACCTCAGAAAAAGATATTCCTCAGCACATCGTCGTGGCCAGGCAATATCTGAAGGCCGGCAAATTCGTGGAGGTCGTTACCATTTGCGAACGGGTTGCCGGCATGCAAAAGGACAATGTGGAGGCCATGGCGTTGCAGGCTGCTGCCTATAAAGGACTTGGAGATGATGCAAAATATGATGCAACGGCGAGACTTGTCCGGAAACTTGCTC
>DYOB01000491.1 GCA_020720765.1 Borreliella garinii | reverse complement strand
TCAACTGGTATCCAGCGATTCCGGAATACTGGTAAACCAGATCGATGTATTTCTCTTCACCGGGGAGTAGATCGTCCGTCAGATGTTCAGGCACAGAAACGCCATATAGGGCACCCATTGAGCCGATCATGCGACGTGTCTTCAGTATCCGGTAACATTCCAACTGGACAGCCACGGGCATTTCTGCGAACTTGAGGGCATATTTGAAGGTCTCGACCAGGGCGGACATTTTGCCGTCCTCATCATCAATCAATCGAACATCGATGATTTTTGAATCTCCAGTGATTTCCTTCCAGTCCTGGACAAGTCCGGCCCAAAGCTCCGGAACAAACTTCACCGGCTTTTCAGCCGGATTTTTGTTTGTAGAATTTTCTTCATATTGGAATAAATCTTTCCTGACCAGGGCGATCATATGCAAATGCGGGTGATACTCGGCCGTATCTGCATTAAACGTGACTTCGTAAGAAAAAATGGCCCCTTCCACAAATCGAAAGAGGGTTTTGGTTTTTTGTGTCTTCCGAAAGGAATCTTTTCGGCGCTGGAGAAGTTTTTCAAATGACGACCTTAAATGCTGATACCGTTCCGCGAGATCGGGACCATTTTTCACGGTCAATGTGATAAAAAGAAAATCAAATTCCTGGCCGGATTGAATCTGTTTGATTTTTTCATCATAGACAGCAACATACTTTGCAGCCCTGCGAATGGCACACAGGGAGCAAAGCAGATGTTTCTTGCAGGTACAGCCGGCCAGCATACGATATTTTTGAAGCTCGTAGTAATGCCGGAACACGAGAAAATTTCCGCATTCTTGCAATACTTGAAGCTCTTTTTTGAATTGTTGCTTGCCGTTTTGTAAATTTTGCTGTTCGATGTAATCAGTAACGACACGCTGGCGGGACTTAGCGACCGAATAGCGGGCAAGTCGTTTCTCGTGACCCTCTTCTGCATCTGTGTCCGGCAAGACTTCATGCAGAAGGGGGTTTTTTTCTTTCCCACCCTGTCTTTCAAACGTTACTTCATCGATTATATTCATTTTGTGCCATTACCCATAAACTGCCCTTTTTCCTGAATGATTTCAGCAGGTCACGACTTATTTCCTATGTATCAAGTATA
>DYOB01000140.1 GCA_020720765.1 Borreliella garinii | reverse complement strand
TAGTTTAACAAATTTTTAATATACAATTGTATCTCTTGGGTATAGAATGTTTCTAACAAGAGGTACACCATGTTGAGATTCTTTTACTCGAAGGAAGATGAAGAGAAAGTCCCGGTTGTTTATAGGAAAAAAATTCCCATTATAGTCTATATGAGCATCATGCTCATCGTCTACTTTTTAGTCACGAGCTTCTTCCGTTACCGTTCCGACCCTGACCGGGCCCTTGTTTTTATGTTTGCTGTATTCGCAACATCCATGACCTTTCTAGTTGCGCTCTTTCTCGTCAAATTTCGGTATTACCAGATTGCGTCCTACTTGGCGACCCTGGCAACACTCTTAAATGCAGGCTGGACAGGATTCCTGCTTCCTGTGGATCATCCCGCAGACCTCTACCGTCTGGCAATGTACATCATCGGTTCGATCATCGGTAATAGCATGGTCGCCCTCCATAAAAGACAGACCCAGTTCTATACTGTTGTGAGTATGGGCTTCTATTCCTTTATCACCCTAACCCACTTTTCCTCATCGCTGGGCGGATTTGAAGGACCGCTACGTCAATACTACATCACAACAATGATACTAATGGCCGCAATCAACTTTACCGTCCTGCTGATCGAGCGCCTGAATACACAACTCATTACTGATATTCAGTCTTACAGCGATCATTTGGAAGAAATGGTTGAAACCCGCACTGAGCAGCTTGCTGAGTCCAACACCCAACTTATCAAACGCCAAAAGGAAATGGAGCGAAACCTTTGGTTAGCCCAGAGAATCCAACACAATATTCTTCCTGGGGAAAAAACCTACCCTCAGCGGAAGGAACTCAAGTTCGGTAGCCGCTACCATTCCCTGGACGCCATCGGCGGGGATTTTTTTGATATTATCCGCATGGGAAAAAACAGCTATGGTTTTCTCATCGCTGACGTTTCAGGCCACGGGGTTCCTGCAGCCATGATTACAACCATGGCCAAGGTCAGCTTCAATTCCAACTCGGCTTTTGAAACTTCTCCTGGTGAAATCTGCCGCTTGGTTAACCTCGATATTTTCAAACTCCTGGGCGGCGAAATGTCCCACTACCTCACCGCCTACCTTGGAGTTCTGGACCTTGAAACGGGAACCTTCAAATACACAAACGCAGGCCACCACCCCACGGTGCTTTTTAGAGCCGATACACAAGAAATGCGGAGGCTCGGATCACCGGGGCCCTTTCTTGGCTTTTCCGAAGATGTGGAATTCCCTACTGAAGAAACGAAGTTGGAACCCGGAGACAAGTTGCTGTTATTTACCGACGGCATCATCGAAGCCATGAATAACGAAAGGGAAATGTACGATTACGAACGTTTCCTCAAGTTTATTCAAACCCACAGCAATCTGCCCGCCAAAGATTTTGTTGACGGCCTTTTGGAAAGCGTCCAGGCCTTCTGCGGTTCAGCGCCACCTGATGACGACAGAGCCGTCCTGCTCATCCATTACCTGGGTGACTCCGAGGTCGTGATCCAGGAAGCTCAAACCGTGAAGGCAGAAAAAAGCGAATGGAAAGAATTACTCAGGGAGGCTGTCGATCTTGCCAAAAGTTCCCGTCTCCAGGAATCGGTCGACCTTTTAGAATCGCTTTATGCAAGGTGGCCCGAAAAGGCAAAAATTGCCCATGTCTATTCAACTATTCTTTACAAAATGGGAAAATATGCCCGTGCCAAGGAAGTTATCACGGAAGCCCTGGTTAAAAATGAGAACGATTACGACTTGAATACGCTGATGGTTACCTTGAATAAGAAGATTGCTACTCCGAATTCGTAAGAAAGACCTGAAACTCGTTTTCATAAAAGCGGCCTATCTCATCTAATCTTCCAACCAGCAAGGGATTTTCATAGTACCTGATAGGTGTCCAGTCTTCACTACCCTTTCTGTATTCAAAGTAGGAATCCCTTTTCAAACGACGGACCCAATGCCAATGCGCCCAGGTATCCGCCCAGTCTTCTTTTTGGTTGGTAAGCGCATAAAAAGTGGGCCAATACAATTCAGAAAAAAAATCTACTAAGGCTATTGTTTTTTCATCAACAGATGGGGTTTGAAAAGCTTTTAATGCCAACAAGCGTTGTTGATTCCACTCGACATTCTTCAGTTCTGTAGCGGCCTCCCATTCATCATCGCCAAAATATTTTATAGGACCAGCAAAGGCGGTATGCAAACCAGTAACGTTTCCAGGACCACCATCATTGATACCAAAAATCCAATCAACTCCGTGGCCGATTTCATGTAGTAGAGCGTATTCAAGAAATTCTTCCAAGGTAGAAGCAAAAACCCAGCGGGCATCCTGCTCCAAAATCTTTTCTGCGGAAGGTGGAGAATTTCCCTTGACACCTTGGAATACCAATAAATCAAAACTGATATAAAAGTATGGAACGCCTTTATCATCAATGATAAGGTGCGAATAACCATAATAGCCATCTTTGATGATAAAGCCAGCTATCCCCACGAGCCGCGCTTTCAAAAAAGCCTCCAGTTCCGGGGTCATGATGGTATCCAACGCACTGACGATTTTAGCTTTTACTCCTGGCAGGATCGTGTACGGCTGAACACCATCCGGCCATAGAGTGCGCACCACGTCGCTTGACACCACGGCAATCCTGTCGGCAATCGGGCGTTCGGGGTCAAAGTTGTGGAGCTCAAGCCTCATGGCGGGTTTCAGCTCGCGCCATGCTGTGTAATGCACGGCAAAATAATTCCGTATGGACCATCCTGTCCAGACCAAACCGGCCAGGACTACGACGGCAATGCCGATGACGATAAGCTTTTTCTGCATACTTTTAGTCTAATCGATTTTCTCAGCCGAAAGACATTCAGATGCTAGGAATTTAACATTTTCAACCAACCTACATTTAGTTGACCCTATAGACTAAATTATTTTTTACCGGGTAAGAAAATGAGAATTGAATGAGTTTTCGATGAATCCCTATTTTTATCCTTGCTTCTGAAATAAGCGTATGCTACCTTATGGCGAGGAGTTTTACGATGCGTGATTATAAAAATTATTTTTTAGCCTTGGTGGTTTTTTTAACCACCCTTACGTGCACCCCTGTCACTCCCGATCCCTCTATTGGCGGAGGCGGCACCCCTCAAGATACAACTCAGCCCGTTTTGGGAATTACAAACGTCATCGTAACCTCGACGTCGATTGAATTTGATATTTCCCTCAACGAAAAAGGTACCGCCTATTGGAGTCTGGTTCCTGACGGAACAACTCCTCCAACCCAGGCTTCGTTGGAAAATGCGGGCACAGCTCTGACCTATTCTTCTGCCAGCGGTGAAACCCTAAAAGTTATGGTTTCAAGTCTGGTAGCTTCCACGGCCTACGATCTTTATGCCACTGCTAAGGATTCAGCTGGTAACGTGCCTTCCGTCTACCATTCCGAACACACTACTCCCGCTTCGGGAGGCAACCCCGTGGTGAGTTTAGAGGTAGTCCTTTCGCTTTCGACAAGCGTTGAATTCAGCATTGATTTGAGCGAAGCGGGTACTGTGTATTGGAGCGTTGTTGCCAATGGTGCCGTTGCTCCGGACTCTGCCACTTTAATTTCTACCGGTACCCAGGTAGCTTTCGCCGCCGCTGGTTCGCAAAACAAAACAGCAACATTGCTGACTCCCGCGACAAACTACGACCTCTACGCCGTCGCTAAAGACGCGGAGAACAACCAAAGCGCCGTTACCAAGCTGGACATTGCAACGTCGGAATACGCCCCTGCCGCCGTCATCATTGCATTGTGCAATTCCAACACCCACCCTTCCTCCGACGGCGGTAAAAACTGGGTCGATATCCAAATCAACGACCCCAGCCAGCTGACCGGCGACTGGAAGATTTACTATGGCTTCGAAAAGTATCGCAACCTATCGTTCTCCAAGAATCTGGTAGCTGGCTGGAACATTCAACCCGGGGATATTATACGTATCCACCAGAACAGCTGGTCCGGGTCCTCAGACACACTTAAAACGAATAACAACTCCGATAAATGGGACTTCAAACCCACGGATACTTATGCTATGAAAGGTGACGGTTATGGGGCCCTTTGGATTGAAACTTCAACCGGGGCCGTTGTCGACTTTATGATTTTCACTACGACAGGAAATACTTTAACTTTTCAAAACGGCAGTACAGGAACAGGAACGCAATTCACAACAGAAACCTTCGTGACTTCGCAAATCGCTGCCGGCCGCTGGTCGGGCTCCGAGTCTAATCTTTCTTCATACGCGGCTTTTGGCGACGACGACGTCAACCTCCTCAAGCTTAAAGCGTCCGTAGTGGATGGGAACCAGGCAGGCGACTGGGAAGTCCAGAACCAGGCGGCACCCGGCTTATCCATCTCTAACCAGAAAGCCACCCCGGCAAGTATGACCGACGAAGAATCCAAGAGCGTTATCTTTAGTGTCGATGTGACGACATCGGGAGGCCTAGTGGTTTCCGGGGTATCTGCGAATCTCACAGCCTTGGGTGGTAGTGCAAGTCAGCCCTTGGTCCAAACCTCGAACACGTGGTCGGCCTCCGTTACTGTAAGTACTCCTACCGCCGGAAATTACAGCCTTCCTGTGGTCATAACCAGTACCACTGCGGGCTCCTTCAACACCTCGATCCCATTCACTGTTACAGACCCTGATGCACCCATTGAACCCTACTACGCTACAGCTTCGGGTCTGACGGGAACAGCGCTAAAAGCCAAACTCCACGACATCATAAACACGGGTGTAGTTCGTTTCAGTTACTCCAATGTGTGGGATCAACTAAAGTATACCGACGAAGACCCGAACAACAGTAATAACGTCCTCCTACTTTACACCGGCTGGTCCTATCCCAAGTCTTCCAACGGGGGGGACGCAAATGACTGGAACCGTGAACATACCTGGGCCAAGTCCCATGGTAATTTTGACACTGCCACCGGGCCCGGAACCGACCTGCACCACCTGCGTCCAACGGACGTCACGGTGAATAGCGCCAGAGGCCACTTGGATTTTGATGAAGGCGGTTCTGAATATACCGATGGGTCGCGCTATGGACAGTCCGGCTCCCACTCCACCGGAAACTACTATGACGGCAATAGTTGGGAACCACGGGAAGCTGTGAAAGGCGACGTAGCGCGCATGATGTTCTATATGGCGGTTATGTACGAAAACAGCGGCGGTTATGACTTTGTCGACCTGGATCTCAACGACCAAGTGGATAATTACCCTGAACGCTTTATCGGCCGGCTTTCTGTTCTCAAAGCCTGGAATCTGGCCGACCCCGTGGACGCTTGGGAAATACGACGCAACAACCGGACCCACGAGAGACAGGGCAACCGCAACCCGTTTATCGACCACCCCGAATGGGTGGAAGAGATTTGGTAGGGGCAAGAGAACTATTACCACCACGGGTGGCCTACGGCCACTCACGGGCGGTCTTCGACTGCACACAGTCCCAACGCTCAACCGCCTTTGGCTTTCACTTTTTAAACGCTTTGTTTAGATCACGTAGCGATTCCACTCGACCTTGGGTCCTCCAAAATTTACTAAATAACCTAAAGGTAACTTTGAAAGTCGCATGTAATGAAGAAGTTGAGAAACCATGATTTCGTTTAAGGATTTCACCGCTTTCAATTCAATGATCAATCGATTCTCTAATACTAGGGCCCCCTCTAAAAACCTAACGGTTATCCCCAAAAGCCGATATGATGGAACTCTTTTACGGTTTTAATCCAA
>DYOB01000490.1 GCA_020720765.1 Borreliella garinii | reverse complement strand
TTTCTTGTTGGTTAGCAAAACTTTATAATCTCGGTCAATCACGTGCATCGGTTCTTGTATCCCGTCAAATATGGTTTGTAGAAAGTGTTCATTTTTCTCAAGTGCTTCTTCCGCCAGCTTGCGCTCGGTGATATCCACGCTTAAAGCCAGAACAGCCGCGACATTGTCTTTTTCATCAAAGATGGGTGATGTGGCTCTTAATATATTCAATAACTTGCCATCTTTGCGAAGCATTTTTATTTCCGCCTGTAGCGACTCGCCTTTAAGCAGGCGGGGGAATTTTTCCTTAAATATTTGCTTCGAAGCGGCATCTAAGAATTTAGTGATTGGTTGACCGATAATTTCTTCTTTACTATAGCTCAGCATTCTGGCGGCACCGGGGTTGCAATCGGTAATTATTCCCGCCGGATTTATCACCTCGCAGCCATATGGCAGTAGATTAAACAACATGCGGTAGCGTTCTTCACTGACTCGCAGTGCTTCCTCTGCCTGCTTGCGCTCGGTCAACTCATTCGACAACTTATTATTTGCTTCAAACAACTTCAGCGCCATCTTAATCGAAGCATCAAGAACAACAAACCCCGAGTTTTTAACCACATATCCGTAGGAAGTAATCATTTCTGTCTTTTCCACTACATCCGGTTCGGTATGGGATGACAAAAAAACAACAGGAATATTTTTATGATTGAGTATCTGTTCAGCTGCCTGTGTACCGTCAATACCGGAACCAAGATTAATGTCCATAAGAATCAGGTTTATTGGAAAAGTCTCTTCAATAATGATACTTACTGCTTTTTCACCAGTTGTGACATGATGAACACTGTAACCGTATTTCTCCAGCCCCATTTTTTCCATCATTGCGTTGATTGCTTCATCTTCTACAAGAAGGAGGGATATTTTGTTTTTATCCATTATTTTTTAATCCTCCTGTCGTATTCTTTTTTTTCTTAGCCGGCACGGATGCCGGCGACCCGAACCAGTTGGCGCGGTATTGCATATAATGTTCCCAGCATAGCCGACGTTTTGTCGTAGCGTACTCGCGGAGACAAAATGTGCCGAGGCCGGAAATTGTCCCTTATTCCGTTAGAGTTTGATTTTAGTTGATAAAAAGGAACCC
>DYOB01000488.1 GCA_020720765.1 Borreliella garinii | reverse complement strand
GTACGCCGCCGTGCTGGAAAAGATGACGCAAAGCCGCTTTGCCAATGCCAAACGCAAACTCGACAATCCCCGCCAACTCACTGATTGGCGACTGTGGAAAACCGTCGCTGACGACCTCAAAGCAGGCATCAAAGCCTGTTTTCCTGTCGATGCCCGCTTTGCGGATGACAATATCAAGAGTTTGAGCGAACGCCCCAGAAAGCGGACGTTGCAATGTTTGCCAAGTCCCATTCTTGCCCTGTTGAACCAATGCCGGGAAATGGCGTTGAGCCGTGTTTAATCAAGGGGATAGGGGCTTAAGTTGGCGCGTATGAGGGTAGCCGTGCGGATGGGATTCCATTGGCTGCTGATGCTGGTGAAACTGGCAAGCACGGGTGGACTGTCAGTTGGAGGGACAGCAGGAAAACCAAGCCATTGCGGACGATGTTTTTCTTCACAGCAGTGTTACGCAAACTCTCTCATGTCCAGAGATAACTGCCATCATCAGGGTCAATCCACACTAGACCGCCTAGAGGCCAGATATCATACATTCCATTTTTATCAGGTTTTGCTGTAACATAGAACAGATCGTTGTCAAAATTATCCCACGATGGCCATTGCTCCCGAAACGATTGCACCTGTTCTTCTACCGTTCCATTGAGAAACACTCCCTTGTTAGCGAGCTTTACAATACCTTGACGTAGCAAAAAATCGAGCACATACAAAAACCTTTCTTTTGCCTCATTCAAGTTATCTGCTAAGTCTGGGTAGATATCAAACCATATTCTCGTCATGGTCATTCCGAAATTATTATGTATAATTTTTCTTATAAACAATCCATCTTTAGTGTCTCCTTCGAGCAAGCTCATGTTATTTAGATATTGTTTTATATGGAAGATCAATGAATTTTCATTTTTGAATGAGAAATCATGACCTGAAAAGTCCATGCCATCATAATTTTTTTTAATGACAGTTAATCCAATCCCCCATACGCGCCAACTTAAGCTCCTAACCCCTTGTTTCCTCTTGCGAACAGGATGTGGCAACCCCATGTAGAATGCTTTTACCGACCAAAGTGAAAGTTCCTATGAAGTTGCCACCGTTATTAGATACCCGTTTTGCCCAATTCCTGCAAGTGTTG
>DYOB01000487.1 GCA_020720765.1 Borreliella garinii | reverse complement strand
GCCAATCAAACTGAGAAATAGCTCGTACTCCCCGAAATGCATTTAGGTGCAGCCTCGTGTGTGAGTCTGATAGAGGTAGAGCTACTGATAAGGCTAGAGGGCTTCACCGCCTATCAACCCTTAATAAACTCCGAATGCTATCAGATGCTCCGCGGGAGTGAGGCGTTGGGTGCTAAGGTCCAGCGCCGAGAGGGAAAGAACCCAGATCATCAGCTAAGGTCCCCAAATATATACTAAGTTGAAAAAACGAGGTGCGATTGCAGAGACAGCTAGGATGTTGGCTTGGAAGCAGCCATTCATTTAAAGAGTGCGTAACAGCTCACTAGTCGAGCGATTGTGCGTGGACGATAATCGGGCATCAAGTATATTACCGAAGCTATGAACTCTGTCCTTAAGGATGGATTGGTAGGGGAGCATTCCAGCAGCGTAGAAGCAGTGTTGTAAAGCATTGTGGAGCGGCTGGAAAAGAAAATGTAGGCATAAGTAACGATAATGCGGGTGAGAAACCCGCACGCCAATAGACTAAGGATTCCTGATCAACGCTAATCGGATCAGGGTTAGTCGGGTCCTAAGGCAACCCCGAAAGGGACAGTCGATGGATAACAGGTTAATATTCCTGTACTGGCAATAACTGCGATGGGGTGACGAAAAAGTGACAGGCCTGCGTACTGACGGAATAGTACGTTGAAGGGTGTAGATAAATTTTGTGCAGGCAAATCCGCATGAGATGTCGAACCTGATAGTACCGTGCGTCTTCGGACAAGCGGATAATGGCCGTAAACTGGTTTCCGAGAAAACCCCCTAAGCTTCAGGTTATTGCTACCCGTACCATAAACCGACACAGGTGGTCAAGTAGAATATACTAAGGCGCTCGAGTGAATCATGGCTAAGGAACTAGGCAAAATGGTCCTGTAACTTCGGGAGAAAGGACGCCCCCTGTAAGGGGGGCCGCAGTGAAATGGCCCAAGCGACTGTTTATCAAAAACACATGGCTTTGCTAATTCGAAAGAAGATGTATAAGGCCTGACACCTGCCCGGTGCTGGAAGGTTAAGAGGGGATGTTATTCGCAAGAAGAAGCATTGAATCGAAGCCCCAGTAAACGGCGGCCGTAACTATAACGGTCCTAA
>DYOB01000139.1 GCA_020720765.1 Borreliella garinii | reverse complement strand
AGGTGGTGCCGCTGGTGTCGGTCTGGGTGAGTTCGAGGCCTCTTGCATAGTCGTAGGAAACTGTAGAAGTAAGGTTCCAACTATCCTCAACATCAGTAAGATACTGGTGGTTCACTCCGTCGTAGGTGTAGTCCAACGTGTAGCCGGAGGGGTCGGTAACGCTTGTTATGTTGCCGTAGCCGTCGTAAGTGAGCGTTGTTTGGCTCCATTGGCCGTCCGCCTCTGCAAACGAGCTGCGCCAGCTGACAAGGCGTCCTTGCTCATCATAGCCGCCGATACGCCGCCGCAAGAGGGCTCCGCTACCATTGCGCACTTCCAGGAGTCTGGGCCGGTCGGTAATAAAGCTGAAGGTCCCCGTTATTTCTTGGTAAGCAATCGTCACGACAATATTGTCTTCTTCCGTGCTCCCCAGGCCTTCGTCCACAAACTGCACCACATTACCTAGGTTGTCGTAGCTCATGCTTGTTCGTGTTGTGATGGATTCACCGCCTTCGTAGCGGGTGCTGGTCTGAGCAATAGGCCGGTAGTATTGAGAAAGGTTATCGACGAGAACCGGGCCTTCGTAGGTGGTGGTTTGAATGCCCACCAGGACTCCCAGCGTGTCGCGTTGCTCGGTTTCCCGAAGAAGGCCGCTGTTGATCTTATTGCTATTCAGGTACCTCTGGGTCACACGGCTGCCGTCGGCTTCTGTCGTGATCACCGTGGCGAATCCGAGGAACTCCCGTTCGGTAAAGCTGTAGTTCCCCCCTTGGTAGTCGAACTGCGTTGTATAACCGGCGGCATTATATTCCAACTCGGAGGGGTCCAAGCCGTCGGTACGGCTGACTTCCGCCAGTACCCACTGGCTGCGGGGCATTGTGGTCGTGTTGCCGCGGCGCTCAAACCTAAGGCTTATTTCACTGCCTTGGGGGGTCAAAATGCGGTTTAACTGTCCCACGCGGGCCAGGGCGTTGGGTTTGTAGTACACCTCATCCCCAATAACAGTCAAATGGTCGGCCAGTCCGTCGCCGTTCACATCGGTCATCATGGTGTGGGTGCTGTTGGACCCTAAATCCATTGCTACCCCTACAGAAATAAAAAAGTAGAAATTTAAAAAGAAAGGAATTTCCCTTCCAAAGGACTTTGATGCGTTGACAGAGAATCCAATATTTCCCTGTAGGGGAAACTGGACAGTTCCAGCTGCTATGCTGCCATCTATGGCTGCGCCGAAGAAACCAAGGTCTGTGCTAATTCCTAGAAGCTGCAATTTTTGGGAAATGAAGTTTGCCCGCGTATCAACACTAGCACCCCAGGTCCCGCTGGTCATGGTGATAGGTGCTTGGAAGCGGTTCCCTAAGTTGAGTCTCACAGTGACGTTAGGGCTATCATGGGCTTTCTGGACTTCATCGGGCAGACCATCACCATTAATATCCATCATCATCATGGTGACGACACTGGCAGAACTACTGATGCCCGTTCCAACTCCCAGGAACCCAGATGCCCAGCTTGTATCGGTTGAAAAACCGGTAGTGTTATTCACAGAAAAGCCTTCATGATTCCCCACACCGCTATACTGCAGCGATGTATCAAAATGAAGACCGTTGTTTAGTCTCGCGTTGAAGGACGTCCCGCTCCATCCGCTCACGTAATCCAAAAGCCCGTCACCATTGATGTCCATAAACTCGTTTATAGCTTTGCTTATTCCTTTTTGGCCATTGGTATCAGGGAAAATCATGTTTTCTTGCCTTTCCGTGATGTGTACCCCAGTGGCATAGCCGTGAGAGGAATAACTTACGTCGATAATATTCATTCCCACAGAATCGGATTCCGTTCGTACCACACGGGTGCCTGGTAATGCTATCCCTTGAGGTTCCAAATAGTTTTGGTTTTCTCCGTTAAAATACTTCACGGAGGCTCCCTCAAAAGTTCCATCCCAGGCCAAGTTGAATTTCACACGGTCCGGCCGGCCGTCACCATTGAAGTCTAAAGCATCCATTGTAGTACGAGAATCAGAGTCGGTGTGAGATCCTGCGAATATTCCGACGTTTACTCCGAACGTGACACTCGTCACAACAGATTCTGAGAGCCGGTCCAATCCACCGGGAATGACAGCATAGACATTGTCACCGCCGACACGGCCGGGAATCATTTGTCCGCCGCGGATCGAGTTCCATTGGTAAGATAGGACATTGGTAATATTCCCATCCACATCAGAGACGGTCATATTAAACTCGTGGCGCTCGCCATAGTAAAAGTCCTCACCGTTGTGCCAGAAATTCTGATTGGAGGGATCCAGACTAGGCGGAGGTGCTAGGGCTGTATCGAACACTTGCGCCAACCCTGAGTAATGGTAGGGCAAGGTATTTCTAACCTCGTTTGGAGCACTACCAGTCACAGTGTAGTTGGGGGCGCCGAGCTTGTCATAATTGGTGTCCCAGTCCTGATTTCCGTTCCAAAAGCCGTAGTACCAGCCCGCGTACCCCCCTTCAAAAGGTGCCCGTCTGCGGTTGTTTTCCTTGTACTCCTGCCTCCGCCCTTCTACTTCCTGAACAGAGCTGGAGTTCCAAGTATCAGGTCCAGTTTGGTAGTACCCTTGAAATGAAGGTGCTATTCCTTCATAGGGCTTGTTATATTGCACCGTGGTGTTGTAGTCCTGCACCGCGTCAAAGCTGGGAATCACCAGGTTCTTCTGGACCAGCACTCCGGCATCCAGGCCGCTGCCCAGGTTCCAGAAATCCACCACACGCTGGGTACCGGAAGCTGGTGCATAGTTCTCCCCGCCGGTTACAGAATGTACCACCGCCCCGGCGACAGTCTTTAAATAGGTTGTTTTGACGGTGGTGCTTTTCTCCGTGTTCAACATGCTCCAATTGGCAAAACTCACCGCTCCTAAAGCTTCCAAAAGAATGATGGAAGCGGAAGAGCGGCCACTAAGCAGAGTAAAGACGTCATAGAGTTCGTCATACGCATAGTGCCCAAGAAAGTTTTTCTGCGCCATAAGGGTAAGCATCTCGTTCTCGACGCTGGCATCCCAACCCACAGGATTATGGGTGTAAAGATTTAAAACTGCATCTTTAGAATAATGCGCCAACACAAAGTCCCGTTGGAGTTCTTCTCCAACTCCGAAGAGGTCCAAGAAATCCTCTTCAAATACCGTGGCCTCAAACCCCTGCTGCAGCAAGGGCTGCATCACATCCCGATACCATGCCGCTGTCACTGTCTCAAGCGCTTGCCGTCCACTCAGGAGCACGCTCAACCGCCCATCAAGACTTGCAAGCTGCCAATCCGTCGAACTCACTTGGTTCAAAGAAAACTGCGAGCTGACATCGTTTTCTACTCCGGCGCGTCTTTGAATCACCCGCCATTCTCCAGCTACCTTTCTTAACAGGTACCAGATCATGGTTTCTTCAGTGTCCCTTTCTGTTAATACAGACAGCCCTAAATCGGTCATGCCGCCCAGCTGCTGGGTCGGAAGGGTTGCCTGAAAGGCGCTCATAAATTTGGGAATATTCGTGCGGCTGGTACTCTCACGGGTTTCATAACCACCGGTTTCGCTCTCGTAAAGCTTTACTGGTTGCCCGAACACGTCCGTGGGATAGGTTCCAACAAGATCATTTAGTTCAATCTGTGTGCCTGTTCGGCCACTGATTGTTCCCAAATCCATAGAAATATTAAACGAATCCAGATAAGTAAATAAGGC
This sequence comes from Borreliella garinii, assembly GCA_020720765.1. GTDB lineage: Bacteria > Spirochaetota > Spirochaetia > JABEVK01 > JABEVK01 > DYOB01. Next base: position 2,150 of record DYOB01000139.1, on the reverse strand, counting down.
ATTGCCGGTAAACTGCGGCTGAATTACTACATACGGCAAACCTGGATTTATATCATAGTAAGTGTTAAGCAACCTGTCCCAGGCAGCGTCAAAAAGCACTCGTTGGGAAAAATCTCCAGGTCGCCGTTGCCATTGTTGTATCAGCCAGCTCTTAGGAATCCGTACCGGAAGGTACCACCCTCGTCCAAAGCTTCCTTCTTCGTTCCGAAACTTCCTAAGAGCATTACGCTGTTGCAAGCTTAGATCCGGCTTGAGATTGTAAGTTGTATAGCTATAACCCGGCCCGCTCACAATACTCTGCTGATACGCAGCCTCTATTATGGTTCTATTCTCAATAGAAATGTTGTTAAGGATATTAACATAATCACTTACCGAAAGTGAATACACGGGTGCAAACCCATCCCCCTCGTTCCACACTTCATTCACTTGGATGGTGCTGTAGGTCAAACGAGGTGCCCACATCACTTCGTCGCCTTCGACGTGGTTTAGCCCATTCACTCGGAAGTACAGGCTGCTGTTCCTGCTAATAGTGACATCGACTTCTTGGTCATGGACCCCCGCTCCGGCCGTTGCAAGATCATGTTCCCGAAGGGTATTGCCATTATGAGCCAAATAAAGCTTTACCCCGTCCTTCCCTGCGTTCAACAAGCTCGCATCGTATTCCACACTCAGCGTGCCGCTACGGTAGGCTCTCCATTGCCGTACCGGATCCTGCAGGTAATACGTCTGCGCCAAGCTGGCGGGAATTTCCTTCTCAGGATTGGAGGCCGACCCCCAAGGAACGTTCAAAAAGCTGCCACTACCTTCGTTTTTGTAAAACGAACCGCCCCCCTTGGGCAAAAAGTCGACACGGCCGTCACCGTTAATATCATTAAACCCGCTGTCCGAATACACAGTGGACCCGCCGATGCTTACACTTCCGCCAAGCTTCAATTTGGTGAAAAACAAATCAATCTCAAGATTGCCGAACAAGCCGCCGTTAAAATCCCATTGATGGCTCCGGTTCAAGAAATCTTTGATAAAACCCGACGAATTCATCGCCCCAGCCAGGCTCATCTGGTGACCTTGACCTTGTTGAAAAGATTGATAGGTAACCGTATGATCACCTACAAAAATCTGAGGTTGTTTCACAATGTCGGGAAGCCCATCTCCGTTGAAGTCAAGGGTCGAAACGATCCCCACCGAGTCGCTATATTTAAATCCAGCCGTCACTCCTGCGCGGCCGATACCATATGCACCTGCACCAAAACTTGTATTTCCGCCACCACCTAAGGAACGACTATTAGAAAGTTCAACAATACCATTTGAATTCTCTACCTTGATGGCTTCGTCAAACAGGACGATCTGACCGTTGTCTCTTCTTACCTTCTCCTGTTCAAATCCATAAGTATAAAAGGTATTCTCGTTCCCGTCTTTTTCTACCCACGCCTTAAGCACGCTCTGGTAGAGATAATCCTCGGGCGTGTCGGAATACTCTGGCTCCCAAACTCGATAAACGGTTGTATAGTACCTTGCTTCGACTCGATTTAGACGTCGACTCATAGTCACCGCTCGCCCTCCGCGTGCGTCAACCCGTTGGTCATCACGGGCTTCAAGAACAAACGTTATGGAGTATGCCCCATCTGTGCTACCATGACCAGTATAGGTGATTACTTCCGGATACACCCATCCACTTACCACCTGGTAAGTGTATTTCACATAGTTCCCGTTCGGGTCCCGGGTCTCTTCCAAATACCATTTACTGACACCTCGTGTTACTTCGAAGCTGTCAGGTTGTCCCCTATAGGTGTGCCTCATACCATTGCGCTCTTGCACTTCAAAAGAGTAGTTACTTTTGTTGTTGCCGCGGCGGTAAATCTTTTCAAAACCGCCGCCCCGCTCCAGCCGGTATTCTTTCACCCCAGCAGAAGACCCAATCTCCACGAGGCTTGAGCCGTTCATGGCGTATTGTGCTGCTGCAAAGTCCCGGGGTACTCCAAACTTTGTGTCTATAGATATCATTGGGACACTAATATCAAACCCGAGTCCTAACCACCCGTTACCGCCACCCGAGTTGTAGCTTAGTGCCAGTTGGGGTGCCATCCCTGCCCGTCCCGGGGCAATTCTTAAGGGGATATTAAAAGTTGCGGCTCCCATCGGTCCTGCTTCTA
>DYOB01000486.1 GCA_020720765.1 Borreliella garinii | reverse complement strand
AATAATTCTGTCCCCTTTTTCTTTTTAAAAGACTCGCCATGGATACATTGCTTTCATCAAAGGCGCCGGTCTACTCGACCCCTTTTTTCGCTCATAGAATGTCAATAAGTCAAGCCTGACCCCATTCCCTCTTTTCACCAGTTACAGACCATTCCCGGCGTCGGCATAGTCCTGGCGCTGACAATCATGCTGGAAACCGGCTCCATCGAACGTTTTTCCAAGGTTGGAAATTTCACCTCTTACTGCCGGAAAGTACCGACGGACTGGACAAGCAACAATAAGTCCAAAGGGAAAGGCAACAAGAAAAACGGGAACAAGTATCTTTCCTGGGCCTTTGCCGAGGCCGCGGAAATAGGCCGGCGCTTTGACGAACGAGTCAGGGCGTTTTACAATCACAAGGCGGTAAAAAGCAACCGCATGATTGCGCACAGTACTCTGGCGCACAAGATTGCCCGCGCCGCCTTCTTTATCATGAGGGATAACGTCGCGTTTGATCATGACAAGCATTTTGCCTGAGAAGTTGGCCGGAACGGGGAACCGGAAAAGGGGATGGCATACCCATCAGATCTGTTTGGCAACCGTTCCGCCTATGTGAACTGTTTTTTTGTTCTGCCCATGACGTGAGCCTGTAAAGGGATGGTTCATAACCATGAGATCTGATACCAACATGTGGACATGTCATGGAACCGAAGATTTTCTGGTCCGCTGAATGGCGGAAGGGCTTGCTTCCATGGCAGGGCGGGCGGCTGGGTTGTGAGATATCTCGCAGGTCTCCCACCCCAGCCGCCCTTCATGGAATCAGCAAGTCTTAAACCTGATGGGTGTCTGGTGCAGCAGAAAGCAAGCTGACACCGCCCTGTGAAATAACGGGCGCAAAAACAAAAGAACCGTTCGCTGTCGGCAAATTCAGGGGGGATGGCAAGAGCCTTTGCAAGGGAAAAAAAGGTCATTTTCCCTTGGACGGGGAAATCTATTCCTTGACAAAGGGCATTTTAATGGGTGTCCTCTTTTTTTTGTCCCCTTTTTCTTCTTTTTCTTCTCATGTGGGTTTTATTTTACTCTGACCCCTTTTACTCTGTGACCCCTTTTACTCTGGTGCCATTCGGGTCTGACCCCTATTTCCCTTTGTTGTT
>DYOB01000485.1 GCA_020720765.1 Borreliella garinii | reverse complement strand
AATGCACTGGATGAAAGCGCGGCAATCGAAACATAAAGCATGTTGTTACGCAGGGTTTCTTTTTGCTGCGGCGTTTCGTTTTCAGTGAGCGGCTCATTGTGCGGACGAAAAACTTCGGCAAGCAGGGACATGCTCAACTGCGCGAGCAATATGCCAGCCAGCCCAAGCAAAAATGCCAGCGGGGCAAATGGCTTGCCGAGATAGTCGGGAATGCTCGCGCCGAGGGTGTAGGTCAGCGCAGAGAGAAGGAGGTGGAGGGGACGGGTGAGTTTGATAAAGGAAGACATTGGTAATTGGTAATGAATAGCGAGTAAAAAATAAGGGGAATTATTCTTGCGCAATTTTCAACACTTCGTCAACCACCATTTGAGAAATGGAAAAACCTATTTTTTGCAAGCCTTCAATTTCATGTTTCAAGTTTGAGATAAGACCAACCTGTTTGGCTTTGAGTAAAACACCAATCGTTCCAATTTTTGGAATGTCAAGCTGCGATAATTTACGCCGCCCTTTTTTCTCATCCATCAAAACCCAATCGGCTTCCATTTCCCCAGCCAGAACAATTGTCTCCACTTCACCCAAGTCCATTTCATCAAGCAGGATGTTTACCGCAAGGCGGTCTTGAACCTGCGCCACATGAATCCAATCTGCATCGTCCACATCCTGTTTGGCGCTTCCTTCTGTGTGTCCATGCGTAACTGTCTCATCATAAACCGCCTGAAGAATGTAAACTTCGCCAAATAGTTCCTGTAAAATGTCCAGCCTGCCAATAGAAGCAAGCCCAATCAACGGGGTGGTATCGGAAACGACGATCATTTTTTACGTTTTGGAGCGAGTTTCTTAACTGCTTCCAACTCGTCATTCAGTTCATCTTCGGTAAAGTTTATAAAAGCAATTCCACGAGTTTGAAGAAGTTTAACGAAGTCCATGCGGGATATGCCAAGCAGTTTTCCCGCCTTGCCCGATGAAATTTTTCCTTCGGAGAAAAGCGAAAAGACCAGCCATTCTGAAACACGGCGTTGAATTTCCTCCTGGGTTAACCCCAAACTGAGCAGGCTGTTTGGAACACGGACATTAAGAGTGGTTTCCAACATGGGCATCTCCTTACTTCATTTCTATTTTAACACACTGATTTT
>DYOB01000484.1 GCA_020720765.1 Borreliella garinii | reverse complement strand
CAGGGACGCAATCCGCTTTTGCTCGGTCAGCGGGGGAAGGGGAATTTCATATTCGGCTAAAAGTTTCGGGTCAAGTCTTGGCAAATTTGCGCCAGAGATTTGAGAAGTTGCCCAATTAACAAAAGTAGGCGATAAAAGAATTGCCCACAAAAATGTTCTATCTAATTTTTCTTCGTTTGGCAGAATTGGCAAAATTTCAGTTGTACAAACGCCATCGAAACTTGGCAAAACAACTTTGTTGAGATAAGGTCGCAATTTACCGTAAAGAACATGCTTTGGTGTAAATCGAAAATTTGCAGCCAGCATATTCAGCGGAGTTGGCACAAAGCCATCCGCGAAATGTCCTCGTTCTTTTTCAACATGCTCCAAGCCAACATAAGGCAAGGATAAACACTCGTCATCGTTTGCAACGGTGCGATCTATCTTTGCAACTTTTCCAAGAGCAACAGTTTTCATTCAGTCATCATCCAAAACCGTCCCGAAGGATTTCTGCAAGGCGCGAGAGTCTTCATTTCAACCTTCGGGACGTTATATTCTGCATTCATCATTCTGCATTCATCATTTTCTTTATTTCTTCAATCTCATCCAACATCACACTTTCCAACCGCGCCAAGCGTTCCAGCGTCACAGACGGCTTCTCGTGATAGACGGCGTCCGCCCAAAACCGTCCCGAAGGTTTTATTCTGGCGACTCGACTTTTCTGCACAAACCTCACCGCACTGCGGCGCACGTGTCGGGACGTTACCTGTTTACCTATTTCCATGTTTACCTGCTTTTTTGCTATAATAACATCAGTCGGTATTTTACTGGCAAGGAGAACGAAATGTACCAACAAGTGACCATTCAAACTTCCAACCTCGAACAATTCAAGTCCATGCTCAAAACCGCGCTTGGACGTGAAGCAAAATTATTGGAATATTCCATCCAGCGCACCCGTGAGGCTCTTGCTCCCTTTGAAAAGCGTTTCAGCATGAGTACGGATGAATTCGAGCGCAAATTCAAAAGCCGCGAAATCGAAGAGACGCTGGATTTCCTGGATTGGTGGATGGAAGTGGAAGCCCTGCGCCATCTCGAAGCAAAACATAATTTAATCAAGGACGCCCGCGTTGAATAGCGAATATCACGAATCAATTCTGG
>DYOB01000138.1 GCA_020720765.1 Borreliella garinii | reverse complement strand
GGGCCAGAGCCCAGCTATGGCCCTCAGTCTTCGGCACTCTGTGCATCCCGGCTCCTCTAGCCCGTGTCAAAATCTCAAGTGCGACAGGCTCCTAGGGCGGGAAAAGTTCGCTTATATCTCTAATCTGCTGGAAACTATTACTTCCAAGGTGTAGAATGGTATTATCTTGGGACTCTTAGATGAAACACAAAAAAAGGCGCTTTCTTTGCGGTATGAGCAATTGGTGCAAGCCTATAAAGGACTCAAGGGAAAGTCCCGTACCTTACTCAATACAAATAACAAACTTATGGCCCAACTCATCACAAATGTGGATTCAGGATTACCCAATGCTGTCGTGGCCTATAAACAGCTGGATGCGACCCTAAACGCCGATGCTTCAAACAAGGCGGTGATTTTTCTCAAACTCAATGAAATATTTGCCCTAGTACGAAGAACTTTCCCCACGAAGATACCTGAATGGATACTCTACCAGACGGGTGTGAGGATCATGGCAATTCTGAAAAACGAAGGAAAAACTTATCACACAAGGGATGATGAATTCCTGATAGTACTCAAAAGAGTTACAGACGAAGCCTCGCTGATAAAAAAAATAAATGATATCGTAGAAATAGCCGAGCAACCCCACGTTTTGGGCGGGTACAATATCTCTCTGCGTGTCAATCTTGGTGTAGCTCTCTTCCCCCGTGATGGATCGTTGAAATCCGATATTCTTAGGAGTGCTGATATAGCGCTCAGCGTCGCTTCCCACAATCAAGTTCCTTTTTTTCTTTTTAACCCGAGGTTGAAACTCGAACAGATGGAGCGTATTGAGATTCAGAACGGTATGTTGAACGCACTCCAGAAGAGTAACGATGGCCCTCCGCAGTTCCAAATGTATTATCAGCCCCAGGTTGAACTCCTCGACCCCGCATCCGGACGCTTCAGAATAGTCGGTGCGGAAGCGCTCGTGAGGTGGAAGCACCCAAGCATGGGATTTCTATCACCAGCTAAATTTATCCCGATCGCCGAGGAAACCGGTCTGATTGTCCCGCTCGGCACCTGGATTCTCCATAACTCGATCTACGAAGCCGGTGAATGGATGAAAATGGGTCTTGGCCATGTCGTTATGGGTATTAACCTTTCAACCCGCCAATTCATACAAGACGATCTAGGTGAACTTGTTTTACGACTTATTGAAAAATTAAGAATACCGCGGAAGGCCCTTAAGTTCGAAATCACCGAAGGAACCTTGATGAACAATGTGACAGAAAGTGCAAAAAAAATGGAAAGTATGCTGAAGATGGGATTCGTTATGATGCTCGACGATTTCGGAACCGGGTACTCCAGCCTAAGTTACCTTAAAAATCTTCCTATATCCATTATTAAAATTGATAAGAGCTTTGTGGACGGTTTGCCTCATGACATCAGTTCAATCGCTCCCGTTAAAGCCATTATCACCATGGCCAGGGAAATGCAGAAGGGCATTATTGTTGAGGGAGTGGAGACCAAGGATCAGGTTGAATGGTTATATTCCCAAGGTTGCAGAATCTTCCAAGGCTATTATTTTTCAAAACCGCTCCCCGACAAAGAGTTTCGGGAATTCGCCCTAGCCCATACCATCCCATGAAAATACGTTTCTTTCTATTTTTTGTTTTTTTGCTTGGTTGTCAGACCAACCCGGATCCGACGGAGCAGTTCAGATCTGAGATGAGAAGTGAACTCACAGGACGCCCAGGGGTTTCCTTTGTCCCTATTAAATCGCTACGCACACCCAGGGTCGAAGAATACTTCCAGCATTGGAAGTTCCGCGAAATCGAACATCCTTGGGGTGGCGAAGTTACCGCATGGGAGGGGCTCCTCCCATTTCAGGACGGTGATCTGTTTGCGACTGTCTTTCTTCCCCCCGGACCTCCGAGAGGAACTCTTTTTATCATCCACGGGTATTTGGCGAGCATGGGGAATTTCTCAGGTATTATCAGGGTAATGCTTGAGGAAGGTTGGGCCATTGCTTCGCTCGACCTTCCCGGTCACGGTCTTTCCAGCGGCGTCCGCGCCGATATTAAGGATTTTCGAGTGTACGGGGAGGCTGTCCAAACTTGGCTTGACGCTCTCCACCCCCTTCAACAAAATTTACCCCATCCCTGGGTCGCCTTGGGTCACAGCACCGGAGGGTCGAGTTTTATCGAGCATACACGTCATTTTAAAGCTCCGTGGGATTTACTTATCCTCAGTGCTCCATTGATCCACCATGTCTACTGGGAATTGGGTCAGTCGGTGGCCTTACTCAACGGCTGGTGGCTCAAGTCGATAGCACCCATCGTTAGTCCGGACAGCCTTGTGGGTATTTATGCAGTTCCGACCAACTGGGCCAACGCACTCGGCCGGTGGAGTGCTAACCTCGAACTCAGCCCGAATTTTGACTTGCCGGTAATTTTGCACCAGGATACTACTGACCAAGTGGTGGATTGGAAATATAACCTCCCGCTCTGCGCAAAAGGATTTCCCAACAACTCATCGATTTTCTCGACGGGAATGGGTCACGTGACCTTGGCGGATTTCGACAGGTACAGGGAGGCGTTCGGCCCGATTTTAGAACATATTCTCGAGAATGTTCGTGCTTCGGCGGGGGTTCCCTGAATGTCGTTACGAGGCATAGCAAACTCGCTTTCCTTCAGAACGGGGATGATGTACATCGTGATGACAGTCCTTCTCATAGCCCTGTTCATTCTGATGATTTTTGAAAATCAATTGGATTTAATAGTTGAAAACTCCCTCCTTAAAACACAAGATACCTCGAGAAATATTCAGCAGGAAATTGAATCCCTTGTTGTCGACGACTTCTCAGACTGGGAAACAGTTGAGGTTTCCATCACAGCCAACCTTGCAGATAACAATATCAAGACCTTTTCAATATTCGACGAAGAAGGCAGGGTTCTATCACGAAAAGGTTCCGTTAATGATGAAATTACTGAAGCTACGATAAAAGAACTCCAGATTATCAACGAAGCCCTAACCCGGCGGGCCTTTGAGAATAAATCCATTATGCAGAAACTTGTCGGCCAGGATCTTGAAATCTCTATCACCTTTTTATTCGGCCAGGGGCAATTGGGTGTCCTGATTTTTTCCCTCCCTATGGAATCGATCGATATATGGCTGTCACGGCTTTACCGCCAGGTGTTCTTTATCGGTGTGCTTATTATATTTATCAATGGCGGATTTGCGCTGTATTTCTTCGTCAAGATATTTCAACCCTTAAGCATCTTGGTCAAGGCAAGCAGAAAGATAGAAAAGGGCGACCTTGAAGTCCGGGTCAATATCCGACAGTGGGATGAGATTGGAGAGTTGGCTCTGGCTTTTAACGAGATGGGTGTCGCAATACGAAGGATGCACGACGAAGCAAAAGGGGCCAACCCTCTCACAGGAATGCCGGGAAATATCAGAATTGCGGAGGAAATCGATAATCGAATCGGCGACCACAGAATTTTTGCCGTCCTGTATTCGGACCTGGATAATTTTAAAGCCTATAATGATAAATACGGTTTTTCAAAAGGAGACGAGGCGATTCTCTACGTCCGGGATTGTTTGACTATAGCAGCGGGGAAAAATTCCGAAGCCCATATTTTTCTAGGCCACGAAGGCGGAGATGACTTTGTAGCGGTCATGGATTACGAGCAGTGGAAACCCTTTGCCGACGCTTTTCTTGAAATATTTGACGCTGGTGTTCCAGCATTTTACAACCACGCCGATGCCCGGAACGGGTATATCGAAAGTGTAACAAGGCAAGGAGTGCCGGCCAAGTTTCCGCTTATGAGCATTTCCATCGCCGTCGTCAGTAATCGGTACAGAAACTACGAACACCACGCCGAACTCGTCCAGGCCGCTGCGGAAGTAAAAAAACTCGCAAAGAAAACCGACGGTTCCGGCTATGCGGAGGACCTCCGTGGCCCGGACGCGTAGCCTTGCCCGCGCACCGCTCTACCTCATACTTGTCGGTCTCGTTCTGACCGGAACTATTCATCTTAACACTTCTTTAAGAACCATCAGGGAAAGGGAGATTGACACAAGTTTGGGAATCTATAGTGAGAGAATAAGCAACCGGCAAAACCTCATCGTTCTCGGCAGGATGGAAATTCTTCTAGCTAGACTGAGCGCTCAGTCAGCACCTAAGGAAGAACTTATTCTCGAAGCTCGTCTTCAAAACCTGATGAGCGAAGAGAATAAAAATTCCAGCCCTGAGGAAGCTTTTTGGCCACCGGCCATTTTTCTTATCAACGCCCTGCGCGCAGGTCTCGGTAAAGAAGCCCTCAAGGAAAATGAAGAAACCCGGGGTCTCCGCGAGGTCGAACGCGCCTATATTCTCGAAAGAGTGAGACGTTACAAGGATTCAGAAGCCATCTATTTGGAAGTATTGAAATCCGATCTCGATCCCCAGCTCTATCCGCCCGTACTTCTCCACCTCGCTCTTTGTCGAGTGATGCAGGGAAGGCTTCAAGAAGCAGATTCGAATCTTAATGAGATCATTCAAAGCTATCCTGAAACGGAAGAATCCGAAACAGCTGAAAAGATGAGGGACGCAGTTTCAGGGATATTATTAGAGAGAGAAAGGGAACTGACCGGTACTTCCTCTGAAAAGGCACGGGCCCTTCTACAAAGATTACAACCGGAACAAGCCAAAGAACTTGCATTAAGCATCATCTCCTCCAACGCCTCTGAAAAAGATAAAGCAAGCGCACTACTCATTCTCGGTGAGATTTCTGAATCAGAAGGAAATGCGGATTCTGCTGCAGATTATTACGAACAGTCCCTGAGCATGGGAGGAACCCAGGAAACGCAACTCGAATTAAAACGAAAACTCATTTTTCTCTCCCATTTTTTTCTGAACGATGCCTCCCGAGTGCGCGAGTACGAGTCCGATCTTATTAGAGCTGGTGACCCCGACTTTGTCCGTAAAATAGCGGCGCTTGACGAGTCGAGTCAGGATTTTATTCCTCAAGCAAGGGAAGCCACTTATGAACCACGGAATTGGCTGATACTTCGTTCTAAACCTGGTCCAAGCCAGGTCTTTTCGGGAAATCTCTCCTTGGGTTATACACCTATGACCCTAGTTTTTGAAACCGATAACCCCAGGCTTCTAACTTTGGTTTTCGCAAATAATACAGCCGAACTTGAACTTTCTTCATCTACGGGTACTTCCTTCACCCATTTCTGGAATTTGGCGTCAATTCCTGCCCCGGACCGGATTCCGGATTCAGAATCACAGGATGTATCCGCCATAATCCAAATGCCGCGAATCAATTCAGCCTTACGCGAGGCTCAAAGTTACCTCATCAAAGGGTACTGGGTAAGGCCTCAATGGGAATCATTGTTTAAGGTTGCCATTAACAACGCCGAAACGCGCGAAGAAACTCTCGAGATCTCAAGACTCCAAGCTCTGGCACAAGCAAGACTCGAAGAAGAGGAGCGGCTCAGAAAGCGCCAAGAGATTCTCGATAAGAATTTTTCCGAACTTCCCGAAGTGAAGCTCGACGAATCAAAGTCCTCTTTAGGATGGACAGGCGTCGGAGCCGGGGCCATCCTGCTTACAGGAATGGGGGTTTCCATTTGGGCTGGAAACCAGGTTTATTCGGACTACCTCGGACGTGTGGACGACTCGGCCGCCGATCTCCGACTCACTCTAATAACCTTGAGCGCTGTTTCATGGACAACAGCCATCCTTGGCGGGGCCTCCTTAGCAGGTGGCGGAACCTTCCTCTACCAGGATTTTACCGAAAGGGACATCCTGCATCAGCGTGGTGTCATACTCCAAGAGCTTGATTTGATAGAAGAAGAACTGCGGATCAGGGAACCGGTACATTAGGCCCCCTCTAAAAACCTAACGGTTATCCCCAAAAGCCGAT
>DYOB01000137.1 GCA_020720765.1 Borreliella garinii | reverse complement strand
CTAAAGATGGTTTTTCGTTTATACTCAAGGATATGAAGGAGAGAAATCACCGCTGGATCCTTGGAATACTTTTAGGTTCCCTTGCTATCTTCCATCTACTCCTGGTTATGAATCTCATTTCGGTCGACTTCAAGTATGTCATGAGCATAATGGTCCTTGCGATTTTTATTCTCAAATGGGTTTCCTACCGCAGACGCAAGGCTTCAACCGAAGACGAAAAACGGCTACACCTTATTGAAGCAAGTCTGAATATTTCCCATGAAATGATTTTTATCGTCGATGATAATCATTTAATTCAGGCTTTTAATTCAAGCACAGTGAAAATTTTTTTCCCTAAAAAAGTATCTGCCGGTCAGGCTATCTTCGCTCTTTTTCCTTCCCTCGTTCCCGAAGAAATGCGCCGTATTCGCAGCCTTCTCCTTCAGGAACCCGAAGTGAGAAAAGAAATCACCATTTATAAGGATGGAATTGAACTTGTTTATGAACTTGTTTTCAACGAAATCCCCTACGAAAAAAAGGACTACCTGATTATATTCGGGAGGAATTACACTCTTCAGTTCAAGCAAGCCCAGGAGCTTACACAAACCAAGAGGCAATTGGAGCAGTTCCTGGACGGAATTCCAGGAGGCGCCTTTATTAAAGAAAAAAGTGGTAGAATACTGTATCAAAACCAGCAAGCCATTTTTGAATCCATGGAATTCCCTCAACTTCATCAATTCACCACCCAACCCGTTGTCAATCGAATCAAAAGCTCGCGTATTCCGGCAGAGTTGCGTGCATATTCCAAGAAATACCCAGAAGAATTCCGTGAGTGGGAGGTTTGGCAATTTCCACTCGTCACAACAGGTGAGGACCTTTACGCCGGAATCATCCTCGATGTAAGTCCACGAAGGGTTCAGGAAAGGCTTTTAAGCGAAAGCCAGGCGTTTTTAGAGGCCACCATCAATCAAAGCCCCTTGGGGTTGATTATTCTTGACGGAAATACAGCAAGCATCAAACTGATCAACCAAGGATTAAAAAGACTCTTAGGAATACCTGAATACGAAAACCTTACAGGTCGGAGCATCAACTTCGAGAAACTCGAATGGCAGCTTTTTTCCCTCGACGGAAAACCCTTTCCTACGGATGAAAACCCGATTTTCAAGGCTTTTTTCCAAGGTGCGACCACAAGTGACAGGATGATCATCCGAAAAAAGAATGGGGCTGAAAGGTATGTCCTTGTGAACTCGGGGCCGGTTCACGACTTCAAAAATAATTTTATCGCTGTGATGGTGGCGTTTCTCGATATCACAGAACTCCACCTCGCTGAAACTCAGCTTCAGACTCTCAATAGGGACTTGGAAAACCGGGTGGAATCACGGACCTTGGAACTTCGAAATACAAACGTCAACCTTCAGATTGCGATAGATGAATTAAAGGAAACCCAGAACCAGCTTATTGAAACAGAAAAGATGGCTGGTCTCGGAAGCCTCGTTGCCGGTGTTGCCCATGAAATCAATACACCCATCGGTGTCAGCGTAACAGCAGCAAGCCTTATGGAAGAACTCACGAATCTACTTGGAACCCGCTTCCACGAAAACAAAATGACCCGCAGCGAGCTCGAACTCTACATAAAAAAGGCCAGCCAGACGAGTCGTGTAATCCTAAGCAACCTGGAAAGGGCAAGTCAACTTATCCAGAGTTTCAAACTCATCAGCGTCGATCAGAGCACGGATCAACTGAGAAACTTCCACCCGGTGTTATACTTTCAAGATGTCTTCAAAAGCCTTCATCCTCCGGATAAAAAAATTAGACTTGATATCCAGGTTGAAGGTGATAGATCGGCAGTTATTTCAAGCTACCCAGGTGCATTTTCACAAATCCTTACTAACCTCTATATGAATTCGTGTATCCATGCTTTTGAAGACAGAAATGAAGGAACTATTTTTGCCAACTTAGAATTTAGTGCAAAAGGTATGCAGTTTGAATTTCGGGATAACGGTAAGGGCATGAGCTCTGAAATCCAAAGGCAGATCTTCACCCCTTTCTTTTCAACCAAACGCAACCGAGGAGGAACAGGGCTGGGAATGCACATTGTTTATAATCTAGTCTCCCAAAAACTTTCGGGCCAGATCAAGGTTTTCTCGACGGAGGGAGAAGGTACAAGTTTTATTCTAGATTTTCCCAACATAAAACCAGTCAGCTTTGACGTAGCGAATCCAGAAGAGAGAAGAAATCAGGAAATGTGACAGAGACCGCTTCTGCGTCCTTAATGGTCACTGGACCTTCTGCACCCAAGGCAGCCAAGGCCATACTCATCGCAACCCTATGGTCCTGGTGAGAATTAACCAAGCCTCCCGTAAGTTTTGATTTTCTTATGACCAGGCCGTCGGGTCGCTCGCTGATGTCGGCCCCAAGGGAGGCAAGTTCACGGGCCATCACTGCTATCCTGTCGGTTTCCTTTAACCTTGCTTGAGGAACATTCACAAGGTGTGTCTCGCCTTCAGCAAAACACCCCACGACGGCGAGGGCGGGTAAGGCGTCAGGTGTGGCGTTAAGATCAAGTTCGGTACCTCTGAGTTCTGCAGCATGGATACGTACGGTTTGGCCGTCAGGTGTTTGAAAAACCTCGACTTCGGCACCGAGCGCCCTCATCATATCCAGGACTGCTTTGTCCCCCTGGGAATCTTCGGTATCCAAGCCTTCAAGAAATATTTCACCACCCGTGACGCACGAAGCAGCTAGAAAGAAGGTCGCTGAACTCCAGTCGGCGGGGACGGAACGCCGAAAAGGTTTATACGCTTGCCCGCCGGGAATCCTAAACCAGCTTAGGTCTTCTTTTTTTTCTAGGTTTATTCCCTGTTCCTCGAGCCAGCGGAGCGTCATTTCTGCGTAAGGTTTTTCATAGAGGAGGGGAACATCGATTTCGGTGATAACCTCTTTTTCGGCCAAAGGTGCAGAAATAAGAAGGCTTGAAAGAAACTGGCTGGTCGGACAGCTGATACTGATTTTCCCGCCCTTCCAGGGGCCGCTGATGGCAAAGGGGGCACAGCCATTATCCTTGGATGAAAAAGCCTCGGCTCCCAAACCGCGTAAGGCGGCAAGTAAATTTTCAGCAGGGCGCTTACGGATCTGATGGTCGCCAGTAAAAAAAGTCCAGCCTTTATTGAGGGCGGCAATGGACGCCGTGAGATATAGCGTCGTGCCCGAATTTCCTGTGTCAATAATATTCTCTGCAGGGCTTCGGTTGTTTCCCCTACCCTTTACAACCCAATCATCACCCCTTGTATCCACACTGGCACCGAGAAGACGGCAGGCTTCCACGCAGGAAACGGCGTCGCTTGAATGAAGCGGGTTTTTTATGACAGATTCACCCTCTGCAAGGGAAGAAATGAGAAGAGCCCTGATTGTATGGCTTTTCGACGCTGGAATGCGCACCCGACCTTTTAGATGGCCGGGATGAACCTGGATGTCCACAGAAGGAATTTAGACCTTAACGACCTTTCCGGCTTTGAGACAGCTTGTACAGACCTTAATAGTTTTAACAGTGCCGCTTACAAGCGTTTTAACCGAGACGATATTCGCCTTGAAAACCCTTGCAGTAACAACACCAATGTGCTGTCCGGCTCCCCCTTGTTTCTTGGGTTGACCTTTACGGGGTGCATTTCTCCCAAAAACCGTTCCTTTCCCACAAATATCACAACGTCTTGCCATGGCCTCGCCTTCCGAATAAAAAGTGTAGTAACACTACCCAATTTCAACAAGAATGGCAAGCCCCATGTAAATATGATTTGCTGGCAATTGCATATCCCATCTGATATACTGTTTCTTGTGAAAGAGATGCTCAAGAAACTGAGAGAGCTCAGTAAAAATGTAAGTTTAATTTATGCAGAGGACGATAAGGACATTCGAAACTCTATTTCAGAACTTTTAAAAACCTGTTTTACCCAATTTGAAGTCTTCGATAATGGCCACGCGGCGTGGACAAGCTGGTTAAAAAAAAGGGCTGACCTTGTTATCACCGACCTGAGCATGCCGGAGACGGATGGGCTAGAACTTAGCAAACTCTTATTAAAAGAAAACCCCGAACAACGGATCATCATAATCAGTGCGCACAGCGATTCAGAGAAACTGATCTCCTTGATCAACGCCAGGGTTTCATCTTTTGTGCTTAAACCTGTTGAATTCCCCCACCTACTCCACATTATTAAAAAGGAACTTCAAATTATCCACGCCTTAAAACAGGAGAAGGAGTATTTCACCCGGATGGAAAAGGAGGTTGAGCTCCGAACCCAGGAACTAACAAAGGCCAACAGAGCCCTTATTTCTGTTCAAAAAGCCCGTGAGAATATGCTTAAACTTGTCAGCCACGAATTAAGAACCCCCATCAACGGACTTCTAGGCTTTATCCAACTTCTGAAATCTAACATCGACGATAAATCGAAGGACGTTTATATCCAGCATATAGAAAGCTCTGCCTTACGGCTCGAAAAAAGCACAAAAAAAGCTCTTGAGATAGTGAGTGTCCACGAAGACGATAAGGTGAGAATCCAGGAATTTCCCCTGGTAGAGATTTTTCCTACAGACATGCTTCAGAGCTGTGAATTTACTCCGCCTGAAATTCTAGAAAGAACCGTCTTTTTCAGAATCTATTTCTGCAAAATCGTTTGGGAAAATCTCTGGGAAAATGCTAAAAAATATGGAAATGCTCCCTATTATTACAGCCTTCGGACGGAAGATGGAGATTATATAATGGATTTCCGCGACAGCGGCCCGGGTTTTGCTACTGATATACTCAACACCCCTTTTAGCACTTTTCAGACCGGTGACGTTTTTCACCACCAGGAAGGGATGGGATTGGGGCTCTCCCTCGTCTCCATCGCTGTTGAACATAACGGGGGAAAGATAACCCTCCAGAATTCATCCGAAGGCGGGGCGCAGATTCTAATCAGATTTCCAGCTGAACATTTTAGCAAACCTTCCGCTTAGGTTATTTCAAACATTTTTGTCAGAATTCTAAGATTCACCTACATAATCGTCGACTCTAAGAATTCTAACCCTACACGAGTGTAAGAATTTTTCCCGTTTTTCAATAATATCGCCGATTTTATGATTATTTTGATATTTAGCACAAGAGTTGCGGGGAAATTGCGGAGGATTTTATGAAATCATCAAAAATGCTGGTCACAATTCTGGCATTATTCATCCTGTCTGCGACGACTTCGGTTTTCGGACAGGATGCGCCGGCACCTACAGTGGAGGAAACCACCGCTGAGGTAGTAGCAACCGTTGACCCAGTGACCGAGGTAACTGACAAGGTTAACCTTTTGTCCGTAGGAATCGACACGATATGGGTGATGGTCACCGCTTTCCTTGTGTTCTTTATGAACCTCGGATTCGGTCTTGTCGAATCGGGACTTGCCCGTTCCAAGAACACGGTGAATATTCTGACGAAGAACTTCGTCGTATTTGCTCTGGCCTCCCTAGCGTTTTGGGTTGTAGGATTCGGACTGATGTTCGGAAACGGCAACGTGTACTTCGGGACGGACGGGGTCTTTTTCCTGGCTGATATGACAAAAGAAGGTGCATACTTTGCCCTAGCGTGGACACAGGTTCCTATTTGGGCCAAGTTCTTCTTCCAGCTCGTCTTTGCCGGTACCGCCGCAACCATCGTTTCCGGTGCTGTAGCCGAGCGTATCAAGTTCCCCGCTTTTATGATCTTCGCCTTCGTACTTGTCGCCATTCTTTACCCCGTTACAGGCCACTGGATATGGGGTGGCGGTTGGCTCCAGACGATGGGCTTCTGGGATTTCGCAGGTTCTTCCGTGGTGCATAGTGTAGGCGGATGGGCAGCTCTTGCCGGGGTCCTCGTCCTCGGACCCCGTTTTGGTAAATATGGCCCTAA
>DYOB01000483.1 GCA_020720765.1 Borreliella garinii | reverse complement strand
AAGGGCGTACGGTGGATGCCTAGGCAGAGGAAGGCGATGAAGGACGCGGTAAGCTGCGAAAAGCCTCGGGGAGCCGCTAAACAGGCTTTGATCCGGGGGTATCCGAATGGGGAAACCCTCCAGAAGTTATGTTCTGGAATCGTGTGGTAAATACATAGCCACATGAGGCGAACGCGGGGAACTGAAACATCTAAGTACCCGCAGGAAAAGAAAACAATAGTGATTCCGTCAGTAGCGGCGAGCGAACGCGGAGAAGCCCAAACCAGAAGTACTTCGGTACTTCCGGGGTTGTGGGGCCTCAACATGGGATTGATGATTGGTAGCAGAACGGTCTGGAAAGTCCGGCCATAGTGGGTGATAGCCCCGTATGCGAAACCAAGATTCACCCTAGAGGAACCCCGAGTACCGCGGGACACGAGAAATCCCGTGGGAAGCTGGGAGGACCATCTCCCAAGGCTAAATACTAACCTCTGACCGATAGTGCACTAGTACCGTGAGGGAAAGGTGAAAAGTACTCCGATGAGGAGGGTGAAATAGAACCTGAAACCGTATGCCTACAAGCAGTCGGAGCACCATGTATATCAGGTGTGACGGCGTGCCTTTTGCATAATGAGTCAGCGAGTTACTCTTACTAGCGAGGTTAAGTTCATAGAACGGAGCCGAAGCGAAAGCGAGTCTTAACTGGGCGTTTAGTTAGTAGGAGTAGACCCGAAACCGGGTGATCTATCCATGTCCAGGGTGAAGCGAAGGTAACACTTCGTGGAGGCCCGAACCCACTGGCGTTGAAAAGCCAGGGGATGAGGTGTGGATAGGAGTGAAAGGCTAATCAAACTCGGAGATAGCTGGTTCTCCCCGAAATATATTTAGGTATAGCCTCGGGGGTTCCGTGATGGGGGTAGAGCACTGAATGGGCTAGGGGCCTCACCAGGTTACCAAACCCAACCAAACTCCGAATACCATCAACGTATACCCCGGGAGTCAGACTGCGGGTGATAAGATCCGTAGTCGAAAGGGAAACAGCCCAGACCGTCGGCTAAGGTCCCCAATTGTATGCTCAGTGGAAAACGATGTGGAAATGCCCAGACAACCAGGAGGTTGGCTTAGAAGCAGCCACCCTTTAAAGAAAGCGTAATAGCTCACTGGTC
>DYOB01000482.1 GCA_020720765.1 Borreliella garinii | reverse complement strand
GATGAGAAATACCGCATTCTTATGGTCGGCCCAAGCCTTGACGGCCTTGGCGGTATTTCAAGGGTGGTCAGGACCTGGAAGGAAAACGGCATGTTTGATGTTCATGGGATTTATTATATTCCCAGTGTGTCCGTGAATGCAAGGAACAAGATTGTTGGTACTTTGAGGTCGCTCATAACCTATTTGTTTTTGCTTTTCCGGCACAATTCTCTTGTTTATATTCACTCCGCTTCGCACAGGAGTTTTACCCGGAAAGCACTCTTCCTATTGCCTGCGGTGTTAATGAGAAGAACGGTACTTTTCCATATTCATCCGGACCTCTTTATTGATTTTTTACAAGATCTTTCTGGCATTTCCCGCATCTGTTTTTTCCCCCTTCTTCAACGTGTCTCTGGTTTCGTCGTTCTCTCTGAAGGAATGCGCAAAGAAATGCATTCTCTGTTTCCAGGAATCCCGGTTCAAGTCCTCAGGAATCCTGTGGACTTGAACAGCATGAAAAATACGGGAGGGTATGGCCGGAAAAATGGACAGATTCTATTTCTTGGCTGGTTTGTTGCGGAGAAAGGGGTGTATGAGCTTGTGGACGCAATTGGGCTTCTTGTCGAACGCGGGTATGTGGTACATCTTGATTTTTATGGGACAAAAGAGATAGATCGTCTTCGGGAATATGTTTCGAAGAAGGGCTTGGTGAACTCTGTCATTGTTCACGGATGGATTGAACATGCCGAGAAGGTGCGCGTTCTTCATGAGAGTACAATACTTGTGCTTCCCAGCCATACGGAAGGTGTGCCAAATGTGATTCTTGAGGCTATGGCGACCCGTACTCCCATTGTATCGACGCATGTAGGCGGGCTTAGGGAGGTGTTGTGTGATGGTGAAAACGCGCTTATTGCCAAAGTGATGGATTCGGTAGATCTCAGTGAAAAAATCGCAATGCTTCTTGAAGATCCAGTTTTGAGGGAGAGGCTTGCAGACAATGCTTTTCAGGAAGTTAAGGACAAATATAATGTTCTTATCATTAAACAGGAGTTTGCGTCGATGCTCCAGGATATATGCCACCAGTCTGATGAGGCTCGGTGGGTTAAGGGGTGAAAAATAATGTGCGGAATAGTCGGTTTTTTTACAAAGGATACCGTCTCGCCCATAGA
>DYOB01000481.1 GCA_020720765.1 Borreliella garinii | reverse complement strand
AGTATTTAGCCTTGGAGGATGGTCCCCCCATCTTCAGACAGGATTTCTCGTGTCCCGCCCTACTTGTCGCGCGCTTAGTCCCACATCCAGTTTTTCGTGTACGGGGTTATCACCCTCTATGACCAGACTTTCCAGACTGTTCCACTAAACCTAATGCTAACTCGCGCAGGCTGTTCCGCTTTCGCTCGCCGCTACTGACGGAATCTCGGTTGATTTCTTTTCCTACGGGTACTTAGATGTTTCAGTTCCCCGCGTTCGCTTTGCATACCTATGTATTCAGTATGCAATACCTCTTAGAGGTGGGTTCCCCCATTCGGAAATCCCCGGTTTAACGTCTGTTTGCCGACTACCCGAGGCTTATCGCAGGCTACCACGTCCTTCATCGCCTCCTATCGCCAAGGCATCCACCGTATGCGCTTATTCACTTGACCATATAACCCCAAAACACCTGGCTATATAGTGCATATACCACTTCACATCACTGTGCTGATTCAGTGTATACCCAAATAATCTTCTATATTGTTAAAGAACATCGCAAAACAAATTAAATCATTTTAAATCATTCGCTTTGCGAAAAATATAAATTAAAATTTCCTTGCGCTTTACTTGCAGGAGACTTTATTTTATATTCTTATGTCATACTTGCCCTATTAGTGCCAAATCCATTCAACAACCCAAAACTCTCTACCTAGCCTAACATCTCAATCTATAGCAGTACCGCCTCCGCCTAAATTCAATTATGGTGGAGCCAGTCGGGATCGAACCGACGACCTCCTGCGTGCAAAGCAGGCGCTCTCCCATCTGAGCTATGGCCCCTTGTTCAGTGACCAGCCAACAGCAGTTAGTGGCAATTTATACGCCGCCAAACCTCCACACTGACAACTAACACTCAATTTGGTGGGTCTGGCTGGATTCGAACCAGCGACCTCACCCTTATCAGGGGTGCGCTCTAACCACCTGAGCTACAGACCCGCTCATAAAGCACACGGCACGCCATCTTCTAACCAGAATTTAAGCCACGTCTCTTACATGGCCTAATCCCGGCTCGTTGGTAAATAAGGTAAATTGTACGAGTGCCCGCGCAAATCATCCGTCTATATCTTTAAAGGAGGTGATCCAGCCGCAGGTTCCCCTACGGCTACCTTGTTA
>DYOB01000019.1 GCA_020720765.1 Borreliella garinii | reverse complement strand
TAGCATTGGTCTTCGGACATAGAAAATCACTCGATATAGACTTTTTTCTTACCGAACCCTTTGATTCGATCCTTCTCCAGGATTCCCTGGCGCAAAAATTCAAGGATTTTACCGTGACCAACAGAACCGATGGTAGCCTATGCGCAACGTTGGGATCAGTTAAACTCGATATTCTTCTCCATTCCTACCCATTACTCAGCGATTATTCCATCGTCGACGATTTAAGATTTATATCAACGCAGGATATGGCCGCCATGAAAATTAATGCAGTGACCAATCGCGGTTCAAAAAAGGATTTTTCGGATTTGCTTCTGTTACATGAAAATGGTATATCGATAAAAGAGTCGTTGGATTTCTTCTGCGCTAAATATGGATCTGCGGGACGCTTTCTGGCCATCAGGAGTCTCAATTGGTTCGACGACGCGGAATTAGAACCCGACCCGTTCTACCTGAACGGATGGTCCTGGCCCCTTGTGCGTCAACGAATGGAAAATTTGGTCGCGGCTTTGATAATCCAAGTCACGCCATAAGTGCATACAGCAGGATCCCCGCACTCACCATAACGTTGAGGGAATCTGTACCGTTTTGCATAGGTATCCTCACGAGCGCGTCGCAGCGTTCAAGCCACTCCCGGGGAAGTCCTTCCGACTCGTGACCAAAGACTAATACTTCCCGTGGAGCCCTGATATATTTGTTTAAATCGACCGAATCCAGAGAAAGTGCAGCTCCCGTGACTCTAAAGCCTTTGTTTTTAAAAATTTGTGCATACGTGCCCTCGTCATCCATAAAAAAGAGAGGTAGATGGAAGACATTCCCCATCGAGGTCCGGATTACACGGCGTGAGTAAGGATCTGCCGACCTAGAACCCAGAAAAACTCCTGAAGCACCGAGTGCTGAAGCATTGCGAATTAAAGAACCAAGGTTGGCTTCGTCGGTGACAGCCGGGCACGCGACCAGAATGGCTTCGGCGGGGAGGCTGTCAAGAAAGTGTTCAAGTTCAGCTTGAACGGGTCTTTCCCCGAGTGTAAGAACCCCTCTATGGAAAGGAAAGCCCGCAATGCTTGAAATCTCGGAAGCCGGCATGGAATAGACTGGCCATCTTGAGTCCGCTACAAGCTCCATTTCAGCCTTGAGAGAATCGACGCAAAGCACCGTGGAAATATTGACTCGGCTAGAAAGTAGACGTTCGAAGATGATTTTCCCTTCCGCAACAAAGAATCCTTCGGACGCGAGACTTTGCTTAGAGTGGAGGAGATCCATAAACTTTGAAAGCATTGTCCTTGAGTATTTCGTATTCCTGGTCCCCTATCAAGTCCTTTTCTTACACCTTCCTTTATGTTAGACTCTCCCTATGAGTACAAATGAATTATTTGACCGCTGGGGAACCGAATTCCATAGCGGGGATGTTGTGTTCCTTGAGGGAGACGATGGCGAAAGGATGTACATCATCCAGGAAGGCAGCGTTCAGATTAGTAAAAAAATAGATAATAGGGATCATTTGCTTGCGACTCTGGAAAAAGGTGATTTTTTCGGGGAAATGGCCATAGTCAGCCGCATAAAAAGGTCTGCTACGGCTAGGGCTTTAGGCGAACTCAAGCTCCTGAGTTTCGACAGGGCGGGTTTCCAGCAGATGATTGAAAAAAATTCCAAGCTGGCCATGGCAATTATCGACAAACTCTGCCGCAGGTTGGAACGGACTAATTCCCAGCTTTCGGAATTGAGCGCTCAGAATACGACTACAACCGTCCATTCGCAGGTTCTCTATCTTTTTAAAGAAAAAGGCGGCGCCCATGCGGAGCTCGACTCTGTTTTTGTCGAAGAAGAGATCGCTCTTGCACTCCAGCTCCCGCAGAGCAAGGTGAAGGAGCAGATCGATTCGCTTATTGCAAAAAGTTTGATTGAACGGAAAACCGATAAACTCATCCTGAAAGACCTTGAAGGGTTTACGACCTTAGTCAATCTCTACCGAAAGGAAAGTTAATATGTGCGGAATAGTTGGGTATTGCGGACCTCGAAGGGCTCCAGAGATTCTGCTTCAGGGCTTAAAACGCCTCGAGTACCGGGGCTACGACTCAGCAGGCATTTGTGTTTCTTCGGGAAAGGGGCTGGACCTCATTAAAAAGGTGGGTAAGCTCAGGGTTTTATCCGAAGCGGTTCCCGATTCCATGAAAGGCGGCTGGGGAATAGGCCACACCCGATGGGCCACCCACGGCGGTGTCACGGAGGCCAACGCCCACCCGCACCTCGACGCACACAATAAGATTGCCTTAGTGCACAACGGCATTATCGAGAACTACGAAATCCTCAGGCAGAGGCTTCAGGAAAAGGGCGTGGTTTTTCGTAGCCAGACCGATACCGAAGTGATAGTCCAGCTTCTAGCGGAACTCTATTCAGGTAACCTTGAAGACGCCGTCCGTGAGACTTTGCAGCTGCTCAAGGGTACTTACGGTATTGCTGTGATGCATCTGGACCACCCTGACCTCATCGTAGCTGCTCGAAACGGATCTCCGCTTGTTATCGGCATAGGTGAAAACGAGATGTTCCTCGCCTCGGATGTTTCTGCCTTAGTAGCCTACACAAAACAGGTTGTCTATTTGGAGGACGGGGAAATGGCCGTCATAACACCCGAAGGGTACAAGACAACCAACCTGCGGTCGCAGAGCGTCGATAAAAAGGTCGAGACTATAACCCTTGAACTGTCCGAAATGGAAAAGGGCATCTATCCCCACTATATGCTCAAGGAAATTCACGAGCAGAGCCAGAGTATCCAGCGGGCCTTCCAAGGGCGCTTGGACCACGAGAACGCCACAGCCAAACTCGGCGGACTTAATATGTCCAGCCAACAGCTTCTGCACGTCGAACGTATTAAAATCATAGCAGCCGGAACAAGCTGGCACGCTGGCCTAGTGGGAGCATATCTTCTCGAGAGTGTGGCCCGCATTCCTGCGAACGTCGAACTCAGTTCCGAAATCCGCTACCGCAACCCTATCATCGAAAAAAACTGTCTGTATTTCGCTGTGAGTCAGAGCGGTGAAACTGCCGACACCCTCTATGCCATGCGGGAACTTCAGCGCAAAGGTGCGACTGTGCTGGGAATTTGTAACGCCGTCGGGGCTACCATACCCAGAGAGTCGAACGGGGGTGTGTATATCCATTCGGGGCCGGAAATTGCTGTGGCGAGCACAAAAGCCTTTACAAGTCAGATTTCTGTTTTTTATCTTTTAACCCTGATGTTCGCCCGAATGAAACACATGAGTTGGCCCGAGGGGAAGAACTTTATCGACGAACTCGAAAAAATCAGCCTGAAGGTCGAGACTGTTCTCGCAGGTGCTGAAAAAATCAAGGAACTCGCAAAGAAGTACGCCAAGTATCCCGACTTCCTTTTTATGGGAAGGGGGATCAATTTCCCCGTCGCACTCGAAGGCGCGCTCAAACTTAAAGAAATCAGCTACATCCACGCGGAGGGCTACAGCGCCGCTGAAATCAAGCACGGGCCGATAGCCCTGATTAACCCCAATACCCCTAGTCTCTTCATCGTTCCCAGCGACAGCTTGAGGGAAAAGGTTATTTCGAACATGAACGAGGTCAAGGGCCGCGGCGGTCTTGTTATTGCGGTCTGTGAAGAGGGCGATGCGGAAGTCCAGCGCCTGGCCGACGATTTTATCGAAGTACCTCATGTTTCCGAAGCCTTCAATCCCCTGATTACAGTAATTCCGCTTCAGCTCTTTTCCTACTACTGCGCCCTCGAACTCGGACGGGATGTTGACCAACCGCGCAACCTGGCAAAAAGCGTAACGGTGGAATGAAAATCTATCTCGGGCTTCTCCCGCTCTTTTGGCTTGTTCTCTCCTGCGCCGGAACCCCGCCTTCTTCAAGCCTGCTTGAAGGTTTGACTTTAACCCCGGAAAAGGATTGGACATCGGAAATTTCCACTGTGGTCAATCATGCAAAAGGGCTTATAGCCGAAGAGTCGGCAGGTTTCCTTGAAACCTGGGTTAAAACTACTGTGCAAGGTTTACCCTGGGTTTCGGGAACACAGACACTCTTTATTTTAGCCGCTCCCGAGGGGACAGAGTTCGTGGCCTTAGGGGGAGATCTCTTGGCGGCTGATGAACCCGTGAGGATGTTGAGAGCTGGAAATTCCGCACTTTGGTTTTTAGTGGTCGATGGTCTGTCGGGTTGGGACTACAAATATATTTTTTTTATTCAGACCGCTTCGGGCATGAGTCTGGTAACGGACCCGCATTCAGTTTTTCTTCAGGGCGGGCGCACGCTGCGTTCCAGGGTTTGGGCCGAGCCGGCCGGTCACGGAAAGTTGGTGTTGATAAAAAAGGAAGAGATTCCCGCCTTTCCGGAAGGCATGCCGGCTCGCGACGTTTGGATTTACCTTCCTCCAGGGTACACCCCCGAAGGCACAGAACGTTATCCCGTGATGTACTGGGCTGATGGCCAGAATCTCTGGGAAAATGAAGATTCACCCTGGGGTGGATGGAAACTCGATATAACGAGCGACAGGCTGGTTGTCGAAGGAAAAATACCAGCCATAATCCATGTCGGGATTACGAATAGTCGCTATAGAAGCGAAGAGTATATGGGTTTAGGCATTGTCAATCGGGCAACTGGGGCGCCCGACGCCGAGGCGCTAACCAAGTTTCAAGCCCATACGGATTGGTTGATTAAGGGGCTCAAACCCTGGATTGACGCAAGCTACAGGACGCAGCCCTCTGCAGCTTCCACGGGTGCTGGCGGTTCAAGTGCCGGCGGCTGTTGGGCTCCCACGATGGCTCTCACCCACCCCGAGGTCTTCGGAAGGGCGGCGGGACTTTCGGTAGCCGGGGCCTGGCCGGAAGGGGAAGAACCCAAGGTCGGAACGGAAAATACTTATAGAAATTTTCAGGGACTTCTAGCTGGAATCCGCGGGCGCAAACCCCAGGTGGTACTTTGGCTTGACTGCGGCACCGAGGAACTCGACGCGGAGCTGCTTTGGGGCGCAAGGTTTTTACGCGACGGGCTGGTAGGCAAGGGTTTTAGCCTGGGACGCGACTTATTTTACGAAGAAGTCGCAGGAACCGGGCATAACGAACGCGTCTGGGCCGAGCGTCTTGACCGAATTCTTATATCGCTCTGGCCGGTAAAACCAGAATAATTTAAAATAGACAAGCAAAATCGATCTTTTACCTCCTTATCTAATTTGGAGGTATCGATGAAATTCATACTAATTCTCGTCCTTTTAGTGGATTCCTGCGCTCTTGATGTATTCTATGAGGCAAAAGAAGTGACAATTCTCAGTTGGAATGCCCAGAATCTTTTCGATGAGGTTGACGACGGTACGGAGTACCCTGAGTTTGATCCAACACGGGGGCATTGGAACAGGGCTCAGTTTTGGTCCCGTCTGGAACGCGCCTCGGAAGTGATTCTTGAGTCTTTCCCCGGGGGACCCGATATACTGGCCTTGCAAGAGATTGAAAATACAAATGTAGCCCAGACCCTGTGTGACCGATACCTTGCCCTGCGCGGTTACCGGGTGATCTCGATTCCCGAACCTAGGTGTACAGTTCAAACGGTGTTTCTGACTAAACTCGAACCTCGGCGAGTTCACGTTCTCCGTCAGCGGGACTTTCAGGGCGAGCCTCTCCGTAATATCCTCGAAATGGAGATTGAAGTCCTGGGCCGCAAGCTTGTGATTCTCAACAACCACTGGAAAAGCCGCCAGCCCAGCCCGCAAATCACTTTCGCAAGCCGTCATGAAGCTGGAGAACTTCTTACAGAAAGAGCCCGATACCTGGTTTCCCAAGATCAAACGAGGGTGATCCTTGCTGTAGGGGACTTTAATTCAGAATTGACGGGAAAAGAAGCACTCGAAGGCTGGTACCTTGCTGAACGCGGTGTTGGTTCTTATTGGTACGCCGATGAGTGGAATAGGCTTGACCACTGTGCTGTTTTCGGTGAACCTATTATCCAGGTTCAGGCGGATTATTGGGCTCCTTCCAGACTTCAAAACACGGAAGGTAAGCCGCGACGATGGAGTCTTCAGGACAAAAACGGCGTTTCCGACCACTTTCCGGTCCTTATCCGCCTTGTCATGAAAAAAAATGTGGAGTATACAGGAAGTTATGGTGTTTCAAGATTCTGCCTCCTACCGTGAGGCTTTAAAGGTTAGGGGAGAACTTCCCGGCGGTTTCAGAATAGCCTCAGGAAAACTCGAATTTGTGCCAGAAGAAAAACCGCAGGCAAAACCTCTGAAAATGGCGATGAATCTTTTGCTTCTGGATAAGCCCACGCCGTCCTTTGCCGGGGTTTTTACCCGAAACGCCTTCCCCGGAGCACCCGTTCTTTTAGGACGAAAACTCATCGAAGAGCCGTTTTCCCGCGGAGTTATGATCAACACTAAAATAGCCAATGTCGGAGCTCCCTCCGGCTTGGAAAAATCTTTGCGTCTCCAGAAGGTACTTGCCGGATTAGCCGAATGCAAGCCTGAAGAACTCTTCGTCCTTTCGACGGGTATCATCGGTTGGGGACTTCCGGTTGAAGCTATGGAAAAGGCCCTCCCTGAAATCTACAGTGGTTTGAGTACACAGAATGTTCTCGCTCTTGCCGAGGGAATCATGACCACCGACAGTTACCCCAAGATCCGCTCTGCAAAAGTCGGCACCGGTATCCTTTCGGGTGTTGCCAAGGGAGCGGGCATGATCGAACCGAATATGGCGACCATGTTGAGTTTTCTGATGACAGATGTGCAGATTGAGAGGGATAAACTGAGGATGCTTTTCTCAGAGGCGGTCGATGAGAGCTATAATACAATTTCCGTGGACCACGACCAGAGTACTTCCGATACAGCCCTGATTTTTTCCTCGAATTTAAAACCTCCGGTTTCAGACGATGTTTGGAGACAAGCGTTAAGAGATGTCTGCGGACAGCTCGCGCGTGATGTTGTACGGAACGGTGAAGGCACCGCACACGTTCTTGAGGTCGAGGTAAGCGGGGCACTGGATAAAAAAACAGCCAGGGCTGTCGGGCAGGCGGTGGTAAACAGCCCCCTTGTAAAAACTGCGGTTTTCGGCAACGACCCAAATATCGGCAGGATTCTGGCTGCTGTCGGATCTTACCTTGGAAACAACGCAATACCTTTGGATGTGTCAAAACTTGAGTTGGATATTGGCACACTCAAAGTCTTTCACAGCGGAAAGTTCGACCTCAACGGGGAAAAAGAGGATGCGCTTTTCAACTATATGAAAGAGGCGGTTATGGATGAAAAGAAATCTTTCCCGCCCCACGAAAAGGCTGTGCATTTCCATGTACGCCTAGGCCAGGGGAATTCAAGCGCAGTGGTTCTGGGAAGCGATCTATCTCATGAATATATTTCGGTGAATGCTGACTACAGGAGTTAGAATGGAAAATGACAGTTACCGCGACGCGCGGATTCAAACAGCACAGAGCCTTTTTCAGGCGTGCAAGCGGGAAATGGCAAAACGACTTGTCGGCCAGAACTCTTTGGTAGATGGGCTTCTTCTGGCTATAGCTGCGAGCGGTCACGTTATCCTTGAGGGGGTTCCTGGACTTGCAAAGACGCTATCTTTAAAAACATTGGCGCAGATCATGGGTGTGAATTTCCACCGTATCCAGTTCACCCCGGACTTATTGCCTGCAGACGTGATAGGGACAATGATTTACCGGCCGCAGTCGGGCGAGTTCGTCGTCCGTAAGGGACCTGTGTTTGCCAATTTTGTTCTGGCTGATGAAATCAACAGGGCCCCTGCAAAAGTTCAGAGTGCATTACTGGAAGCTATGGGCGAGGGGCAAGTGACCATCGGAGAGGAAACACACAAACTTCCCGACCCATTTTTCGTCCTTGCGACGCAGAACCCCATTGAGCAAGAAGGAACCTACGTTCTCCCCGAAGCACAGCTCGACCGTTTTATGATGAAATTACGGGTTGATTACCCGTCTCCAGCCGAAGAGTTAAAAATTTTAAAAACTGTGGCGGCAGTTACCGAACCGCAAAATACCTTAGAAGCTGTTCTCAACTACGAGAGCCTTTCTACCATACGCCGCGCTGTGGAATCTGTAAGGGTAGATGAGCGCATTGAGACTTACATTGTGAGTATTGTTTCGGCCACAAGGGAACAGGATAAGAAAGCACACTCATTCGCCCGTTTCCTTGAATATGGAGCAAGCCCTAGGGCGAGCATAGCTCTATATCGGCTTGCGAGAGTCAAGGCGCTGATGAACGGACGTTCCTATGTATTACCCGAGGACGTAAAATCGGTGGCGCATGATGTCCTTCGACATCGAATCATCCTCAGTTACGAGGCAGAATCCGAGGAACTGAAACCTGACGATGTGATTTCCATCTTACTCAGCGCAGTCTCGATTCCCTGACCTTATGGACAGATCCGGCTTCTATCCGCGCATAAAGCACCTCAGACTAACCAGCCAGCATCTGGTTGAAGGGCTCTTTCCGGGAACATACCGAACCGCTTTCAGAGGGCCCGGGCTGGAGTTCGACGAGGTAAGGGAGTACGTACCAGGAGACGACAGCAGATTTATTGATTGGAACGTGACATCAAGGATGTCCATGGCCTTCACGAAGGTATTCCGCGAAGAGCGCGAGATGAACCTTACGATGATAGCCGACCTTTCCCTCAGCCTCAACCAGGGGATCGGAATGATGAGCAAACGGGAGACCCTTTCAGTCGTTTTCGCCCATCTTGCTTACGCCGCAGTACTTAACAGCGACCGGGTCGGTGCGGTCTTTTTCGCTGACAAGGTTCTCAGCGCCCTCCGCCCCCGCCGTGGAAAAACCCACGCATCGAGGCTTCTTCAGAACTGCTTGGGTTTGACAGCATATAATAAAGGTACACATCTGGGAGGGGCCCTACTAGCAGCGCAGGAATTTGTAAAGCGCAGGGGAATCATGATCATTCTCTCTGACTTTAAAGTGGGGAACTATTGGGGGCAGATGAGCCGTTTAGCGGCGAGGCACGATGTTATCGCCTGCAGGATACATGACCCCATCGATACAGAATTCCCGTCCATGGGGTATCTGGAAGTGATGGACCCCGAGAGCAATCAAATCATCCAGACCTGGGGGTGCGGAGAAGGCTTCAGAAAAGAACACCACGATTACAACGCTCTCCAGAGATTGATCTGGAAGAGAGAGTGCCAGAAACGAAATATCCGGGTTCTTGAGGTCGGAACCAACGAAGACCCTGCTCTGAAACTTCTTGAGTTCTTCCAACATAGGAAAGCGCTATGAAGAAAGTTCTTGTTTATATTTTTCCTCTTGTCTTACAATCCCTGTGGGCGCAGGAAGAAATTCCTGTAACTGACATCCTCTTTCTTCCCCCAGAATTTTACGTGGGCGATCTGGTGGAAATGAGGGTGAACATCAACTTTCCATCTCCGGAGTTATTAACCCCAAGCTCCGACTACCCTCTCCAGGATTGGCTCGACATACGGAAGGTCGAGCTTGTAAAAGACGACCAAGGTTCAACTGTTGTCATCAGGTTTGTCTCCTACTCTCCTGGCACCCGGGCCTTTCCTCCTATTAGGCTTAGTGCGGGAATACTTAGCAAACTCAGTATATCAACCCTCTCGGTACTTAATGATGAACAGCTTACACTTGCACCATACCGTGAACCTTTGAACTTGCCAGGATCAGAAACCCAAATTGCTTTTATCGTGGTATTGTTAGTATTTGTTCCCTTTCTGGTAATTTTCCTTTTCAATTTCTTTTTGAAATTCATCAGACAAGCTAAAAGCCAATGGGCTTTTCTCCATCCTTATAGCGTTCTTTTCAATGATTTAAAATTTTTGAGGAAACGCTGTTATGGCATGAGTACAGCCGAGTTCTACAGTTCGTTATCAATGAGTATCCGGGAATGGCTAGGCAAATGCCACAAAGACAAAACTCTTTTGAGTTTAACAGCTGATGAATGGAGCGGGCGTCTTGAAGAGCTCCAACAGAACGAACCTTTGGTTTGGGTGGATATTTTTCAGCGGTGCGAAAGGTGGATATACGGCGGGGGCGAAAACCTGGAAGAAAATAGGATCAGGGATTTGGAGCGTGCCCTGGAAACTGCAGAAAGGGATGAGAAGGAAAGGAAAGAAAATGCTCGTCTTTGAAACACCCTTCTTCTTAAGCTTTTTCATTATCCTCCCTATTTTGGTTTTCCTCCGCAGGTATCTTTTAAAACAAGGCGGGAGATTAACTCTGGCTTTGGGGACCTGGAACGGGCCAGCCCATCCTTCTGCCCCATATCATATCCGTGGTATAAAGGCGGTTTCTGACGTACTTGAAGCGATAAGTTTTATTATGCTTATCCTTGCCCTATCCGGGCCTGGTTATAGTGTGCGTGAGGATGTCTATTTGGAAAACGGTGGCAGCATCATGTTCGTTCTCGATGAAAGTCCCTCGATGGCCGCCCAGGATTTTCCTCCAGGCACGCGTTTCGACGCCGCACGCGGGGTGATAGAGCGTTTTGTAAAGGCGCAGACTAACACTTCTGTCGGACTCGTCTCTTTTGCACAGAACGCGGCCTTAAGAGTGGTATCAACCCTGGACTATCCTTTTTTTACAGAAAAACTTTGGGATTTGAAACTTGCAGATCTCGGAATCGGTACTGCCATAGGCATGGGAATAGCTTTGGGGAGTTTGCATTTGGAAGACTTCGGGGGTTCCAAGGTCATGGTTCTGTTTACTGATGGTCAAAGCAATGCCGGAGAAATCCAGCCGGAGACAGCAGCATTGGCGCTTAAAAGCCTTGGGATTAGACTCTATGTCATTGGAGTCGGTTCAAAGGAACGTGTGGCTACACAGCTGATAAACCCCGAAACAGGGTTGCCCATCACGGGAACACTTGAAGGTGCATTCAGTGAGGATGAACTTCGGAAAATTGCTGCACTTGCCGGAGGAACATACTTCTCTGCCTATAATTCCACCTCACTTGAGGGAGTTATCAGGTCCATCGAATCCCGAGAAGTGATGGAAAGCCGTTCGACGACACGTGTCAATTTTATCAGTTATCAGAAACACGTCTCCGTTTTTCTCCTTGTGTTTTTTCTTTTAAGTCTGTTTATCCGTAAAGTCATTCTCAAGGAGGTCCTATGAGAGCGGAATTTCCCGAGGCAGCTTTTCTCTTATTCCTTATTCTCCCGGTTATAGCTGTACTTGTCACAAATTACCGCTCAGGTGAAAAGAGTCTCTACCTTTTAAGCGGTGGTTCAAGGTACCAGTCACTCAGGCGTGTCTATCTGCTTAAAAGTTTTTTTATCGGTATGTTTTATGTTCTCGCCCTTATGTCGATAGTTTTTCAGTTAATGGGAATATCCTGGAATAAAATACCCGACAGGGAAGCCCCGAACGGAATGAACGTGGCCTTATGTTTTGACATCAGCAATAGTATGCTTTCCGGTGATACACCACCAAGCCGTTTGGCATTGGCTAAAAACGGAGCTCTTGCGGCCATGGAAAACCTCAGAGAATCCTGGTTTTCTGTAACGGCTTTCAAGGGGGTAGCTGTAACCTTAATCCCTGTCACTCAGGACCTGAATGCTGTAAAAACCCTTATTAACCGGTTAAGTCCTGCACTTATCGAAGAACCGGGCACCTCTCTTGAAAAGGGTATCCGTACTGCGGCCGCTTCGCTCGGGGTCTCGACATTAAGAAGAAAACTTCTTCTAGTTTTCACTGATGCTGAAACACAGTACGACCAACCCTCTAGAGCTTTAAGCGAGGCCGTACGTGATGGTGTTCAGGTAGTCATCCTCAGCTTGGGAACGGAAGAAGGCGGCCGGATACCCCTTTCAGACGGGCGTTTTCAAACTGACGAAGCAGGAAACTTAGTGGTGAGCCGAAGGAACGAATCCCTTATGCGTGTCTTTGCTGACCAAGATGGAGTCGATGTGATCAATATGGAAGATGGCATAATAAACCTTGTCGGAAAACTTTCTGAACTTCAAGGAAGCGGGATAGCCATGGTGCTCCGTTCAGAAGCTACAGGAAGTTTTTTTCTTATGTGGGCCGTGGTCTTTATTTTGCTTTCTTGGACAGTGAGGTCGGTAAAATGGAAAGAATTCTTTTAATTCTGGCTGTCACAGGTCTTGTATCCTGTTCGGGTTGGAATGAAAATTGGCAGGTTATGGGTGCAAATGACGCTTACCTGAAAGGTTCCTACCAGGAGGCTCTCCAGATTTATTTGGATTTAAGGGCTCTTAAGGTTTCAACCGAACGAATGGTCTATAATATTGCTAACGTCTACCGGACCTTGGGAGAGAACCCAAGCGCAAGAACGCTTTGGGAAAAAATACGGGCACAGAAGGATTCTGAACTTGGATATCGTACGGCATTTAATCTGGGTAATCTCTATTACGAAAGAGGAATGTTTCAGGAAGCCTATAAAGCATTCAAGGAAGCTTTGATATTTTTCCCCCAGGATACAGATGCCAAAAGAAATCTCGAACTCAGCCTTCTGCGTTTTCAAAGCGTCATGAATACCTCTCTTGATAGTTTCCCTTCGCCAACCGCATCTGTTAGAAGTAGCTCACGTCAGGAAACTGAAACCTTAATGGCTTATATTAAAAGATTGGAGGGAAACCGATGGTTGAGCAACTCAAAAGAAAACACCGCACCAAAACCCAACGACTGGTAACCTTTCTATTTTTTCTTTTATCTCAACTGCTCTTTTCCCAGGAGACACCCGAATTCTTTTCACTTACTGAAAGAGTATTAGTTGGAGAAAGGTACAGACTAGAACTTCGGATTCCTAATGCCGCACCGGCGGATATTGTTCTTGACCGTCTAAAAATAGCTGATGGTCTCCAGCTTCTTTCTGGACCAAACATTAGAACAGGAACTTGGACCCAGTCTATAGGGAGAGCCTTCTCAGGGGTGATCGCCACATGGGACCTCGCAGGACGTAGTCCGGGAATATGGGAAATCTCTTCTTTAGCTTTGAAAATAAGATCCAGGGATTTTTCGGTTCGCCCCATCATAGTCAGTGTGCTCTCAAGAACTGAGGCTGGATTAAAATTTCCCCTCGAGCTTGAGTGGGTTCTTCCTGAGGGTACGATGCTTATGGGAAGGAGTTTCCCTCTAAGCCTAAGAGTTAAAAATATAGAATTTGTTCCGCAACCATCGACACAAATTTTACCTTTAGGGAGCGGCGGCATCTCCATCCAACTTTCAGGAGGGGGTGACGTTGTTGAAAAACGTATAGGGAACTCCACAGCACTGGACCTGGTTTGGGGCAGGTGGTTAGTAACCACGACCAGGGCAGGTAGAATCACTATTCCCTCCTTCCCTGTTGTCATAGGGGAAGTCAACAAAACAACACCTCTTTTAAATTTCGAAGTTTCACCCTTACCCGAGTCTGTAAGGGACTCTCTGGCTGTAGGAGTTTTTCAATACGGTGCTGAATTACAGGCATCGGAAACAGAAGGGTTATTACTCCTGGTTTTGGAAATCAAAGGAAGGGGGAACTTCCCGATTCTGAATTTCCCCAAACCGGATCTCCAGGGGTTTATTCTTTCGGGTGAAGAAGATATTGACGAATCTACTCCTGCTGATTCGGGCTATGAGGGGAGACGCAGAAAGGTTTACCGACTTGCAATTGGAGATCCTCCACAGGCACAAATAACCTTGCCGGGATTTGTATCCTGGAATCCCGAGACTGGTCGAATAGTGACCGTAAATCCGCGTGTTGAGCGGGTTGACCAGGTGCTCAAAAGGGAAGCGACCAATGCAGTTAATGAAGAACTTCCCCAGTGGGAAGATATCTTGAGTTTCCGTTCACAAGGGCTTTTCTTCGACCCCATCCAGTACCTTTCCCTCCTCCCCGGCCTTTTAGCTTTTTTTGCGGCTCTTTTCTGGCCCAAATCGATCCTAAAGACGGGTACTGTACTACTGGTATCTGTATTTTATTTAAGCTTCGCAGTACCAGGGGACCCGGAGCCTTTACGCTACCAGCAAGCAAGGGAAAATTTTAAAAAGGGAAATTTTGATTCTGCCAGGGTTCAGGTCGAGGAGGTTCTCTCTGAAAATCCCGATTTACCCCTGTTAAGACTCAGTATGGCACTCTGTTATTACAAGGATTCCCAAAGTGCCATGTCTGTCAGGGAATTGAGAAGGTTAGCACTTGAGGGGCTCCAGCATCCTCGGGCGGAAAGTTTGGAGAAGGAGCTTGAAATACTTGAAGGCCTGGATAGCCAGTATAAACCCTTGGTACCCGTTCCAGGTGACAACCTTTTTATCGTGTTTGCCTTGAGCTTTGATTTGGGATTTCTGCTTCTAGGACTGGGCATGAGAAAAAGATACCCATGGGCGGTAATTATCAGCTTTTTCCTTTTTCTCGGAACACTGGCTTCGGGTACCTTAGGCTTTTCACTTTTTAAAGCACGTTCAGAATCTTCCGGGATAGTGGGACCTGAGGCTGCACAGCTGAGAAAAATTCCTGAAAACGGTGCAGAAACCTGGAGTACGCTCAGCCGCGGGACAACTGTTCAGTATTTGGGAAAAACCGAAGGTTTTACCAGGATTAAAACAGGATATGGGCTGGAAGGCTGGCTGAAGGATTCCGACCTTATTCCTCTTTATCTTTCGCGGTAGATTATGCGGCCTTTTGTGAGGTCGTAGGGTGAAAGTGCGATTTTTACCTTGTCACCGGGAACGATTTTAATATTATTTCTGCGCATTTTCCCGCTGAGGTGGGCCAAAATGGTATGTCCGTCCTGAAGGGTAACCTTAAACTTGGTACTGGGAAGAGACTCTGTTACGAGTCCATCTACTTCTATTTCGTCATCTTTTGTCATTCTGGATGAGTTTATGTTCAAATACATGGCTTTGTCAACGGCTTGACTTTTTTTGCTGAAATGCACATGGTACTTTCTCAAATTACGGAGGGCAAATGCTCGATCAAGAGTTTTTGGACAAAATGAAATCAGAACTTCTCAGAATGCGCGCCGAGATCCTGCAGCACTTGAGAAACGATGACGAGGACTATAGGTCCATTGTCGATGATGAAGCACCCAAGGATCCTGTGGATGCTGCCTCGGATGACGTGGATAAAAGCAACCTTGAAGCCCTGGGTGCTGTGGAATTAAAAAGGCTGAGGATGATTGAAACAGCCCTTTCGCGGATGGAAAGTGGTATGTATGGGATTTGCGCAGATACAGGTATTCCAATACCAAGATCAAGATTAGAGGCCATTCCCTACGCTATTCTCACCGTTGAAGCCCAAGCTTTAAGAGAAAAATCGAGAAAATAGTCAATTTTTGTCTCTTGGTCCTAAATTCTACCGATATATAAGATATGGGACCTTCCGCTGGAATCAATTTAAACTACCTTCTCTTGAGCACGGCAGCTCATTCCACCGGAAAACTCCATATCCAGGTTAACCCTAATCAATCCATGTACGCCAGCTACGCGAATGTTAAAGGAATTCCCGCACCCGAGGGAATGACAGGGATGAGTTTGACAGGCCTCAAAGTCATGGATACTATTGTTTCAAATATCAGGTCGGCTAGAAATAACCACGAGGCCGATGGTGATGGTATGGATGCCTTCAGGGCCATGGTCAATAAATTTCGGGAACTTCAGAATAAAAATGGACCTTATACCCAGCAAATAGGCAAAGGTATCCTTTTCGATCTAACCGCATAAAGGATTTTTCCCAATTTATTCAGCTTCGGCTTCTTTTTTCTTGGCAAAATTCACTTTAAGGGGTCTTCCCCTGAACGTTGAATTATCCAAGGCTTTTATTAAATCTTCGGCAATCTTTTTTTCCACGTCCACAAAGCTGTAGTTCTCAAGGATTTTGATTTCACCGATATCTTCTTTTAAGGCCAAACCTGTTTGAATCAGTGTGTGGACTACGTCACGGGGGCCAACACGCCGGCTTCGGCCTGCACCAAAAAACAAGGAAACGGGATCGATTTTCTTTTTCACAAGAGGAGAGCTGCCTCCACTCCGGAGAATTTGCCTGAAAAGGTAGGCCGCAACGTAAGAACGCATCCAAAAGGAAACATTTTTTCTAAACACCTTGCGAAATTGGTCCAGTTCCTCAATATTTTCGCCGGTTTGAATTTTTTTAACGATTTCTTTCAGCTGAAGACCCAGATTCTCCCCGTCCTCTTCCAATCGCGCCCTCCGTTCATGGTGTATATCTCCAGACTAACCTTGCGGTGTTTTTTTGTCAAGAAAGATAAATGTGCCGATATTAATAAGGGGGCTCCTTATGAGATTGATCTTTGCGGTTCTCTTTACCTTGGCTACTTTTGTATGGCCGCAAAATCTTTATAGATTTCAGCACACCGCCGGAGAAAAAATCCGATTCTTAGGGATAGTGAACCAGCGTGTCTGGGGTATGCCTTCGCTGGATCCCAGGACGAGCATTCTACAAGCTGCCACCGACCCCCGTCAACCTTGGACTCTCCTTCAGACCGTTCAAATGCTGAACCGGATTCAACAGGAAACCTTGGAAGTCGATGCAAGGGGGCGAGGCAAACTCAGGGGAATATTTCAGGTGACCCAGCAGAAAATTCCAGAAGGAGGCGGTGGTTCCTCCATTTTTATGCTTGCCGAGGAATACGAAAGCGAATTCTGGCGCGACACCCAGGGCGGATACGAGATTGAATCCCAGTACTATATGCCGGTTGTACGCAATGTACCGTATTTTCCCGTCGATCCCATCCGTGACTGGTCCGCTCCCGGCGAGGAAGTGCACGATATGCGCAGGGATTTTTCCATCACTACACCCTTGCGTGTTCCTTTTACCGCCCGCTATAAGGATTCAGGGATAAAAAGTTTCGAGGGGAAGTCTTACCAGACCTTTCAGGCCGAATATTCCTTTGAAGTCAGTACGGGGTTCCGGTCGTCTATCGAACGATCACAGCCGATACCTCTGACCTTTGCCGGAAAAACCGTCCAGACGATCTATTGGGACCAGAATTTAGGCCGGCAGGTCTATTATGAGGAAAATTATGTCCTTGCCCTGCGGCTTACAAACGGCAACGTGTACCGTTTTGAAGGAGACGCAAGCGCCAAGGTTGTTGAAGCGCCACCCATGGACCGCGAAAGGGAAGCGGAACGGTTGAGGGAGTCCCTGAGAGAAACCGGAGACCCCGATATTACCGTGCGTCCCAGCGACAGGGGTGTAACAATCGAGCTTCCTGAAAACTTTATTCGGTTTCCGCCTAATTCCGCGGAAATCTTGCCCAGCGAACGGGCGAAACTTGAAAGGCTTGGGACCATTTTAAAAAATTATCCTGGAAGGGATCTCATCATAGAAGGGCATACGGCTTTGGCCGGGTCCGAGTCCGGAAGGCTGACCCTCAGTCAGGAACGTGCGGCATCCGTGGGTAACTTTTTCCTTCAGCGCCAGGTTCGTACCCAAGAACAAATGACCTACCGGGGTTGGGGGGCTACAAGGCCCAACGCCCCTAACGATACCGAAGAAAACAAGGCAAGAAACCGAAGGGTCGAAATAACGATTCTAGAAAATTGACTTAATCGCTTGACATTGTTGTGATTCCGGATTAATTTTATTCTGGAGGCGCAAAATGCGAATAGCTAAGAATATTTTGGAGCTTATAGGTCATACTCCCTTGCTGGCTCTTACCAAACTGGATCAGGGTCTGCCGGGGCGTGTTCTCCTAAAGATGGAATCCTTTAACCCTATGAGTTCGGTGAAAGACAGGATCGGACTCGCTATGATCCGTGCAGCCGAACTCAGCGGGCAATTAAAACCCGGTGGAGTTATCGTTGAGGCAACCTCGGGGAATACGGGCATAGCCCTCGCTTTTGCGGGTGCCTCGCTTGGATACCGTGTTATTCTCACCATGCCTGAAACCATGAGTCTTGAAAGGCGTAAACTTCTTAAAATCCTCGGGGCGGAGCTGGAACTTACGCCAGGGCCCAACGGAATGCGCGGGGCCGTAGAAAGGGCAAAAGAACTCACGAAAGAACTTGGCGCCGTCGAAGTCACACAATTTTCCAACCAAGCTAACCCGGATATCCATTACAAGACGACTGGCCCAGAAATTTGGGACGACACCAGCGGCCTGGTGGATGCCTTTGTTGCGGGGGTGGGGACCGGAGGAACCATCACGGGTGTGGGTAAATTTCTTAAAGAAAATAATCCTTCTGTGAAAATCGTTGCGGTTGAGCCCGATGTGAGCCCTGTCTTAGGCGGCGGAACCGCAGGTCCCCATAAAATACAGGGTATAGGAGCAGGATTCGTCCCCGATATCCTGGATCGCTCCATTATCGATGAGATTATGACCATCAGCGCCGAGAATGCTGGTGCTACTGCCCGCCGGCTTGCCCGGGAAGAAGGAATACTTGCCGGTATCAGTGCGGGCGGTAATGTCTGGGCCGCCCTCCAGCTTGCGTCCCGTCAGGAAATGGAGGGAAAGACTATCGTTAGTGTTATCTGCGATACGGGAGAACGTTACCTCAGCACCTGGCTTTTTGAAGATTAAAACACTATTCTAGTTTAAACAAAGGATAACTTATGAGTAAATATCGATTTGAAACGCTTGCCTTGCACTTGGGCCAGGATAGGGGTGAGGGTAAACAGAGCCGTGCTGTCCCGGTGTACCGCACCACGAGCTATCTTTTCCGTGATACGGAACACGCTGCGAACCTTTTCGCCTTAAAGGAACTGGGGAACATTTATACCCGGCTTATGAACCCTACCACCGATATCCTTGAACAGCGGATAGCTGGACTCGAGGGGGGTGTTGGGGCGTTAGGACTCGCTTCCGGAACCTCGGCAATATTCTACAGCATCATCAACCTTGCCAAGGCCGGGGATGAAATCATTTCTTTTAATAACTTGTACGGCGGAACGTACAGCATGTTCGCCGACATTCTTCCCCATCATGGAATCACAGTGAGGTTCATTGAGCCCAATAACTGGGAACAGTATGAAGCGGCTGTCAACGATAAGACCAGGGCCCTTTATGTTGAAACTATCGGGAATCCCACTTTGACTGTTACTGACCTGAGCGAGGCATCTAAGAGGGCGCACAAACACGGTCTTCCACTTATAGTCGACTCGACCTTCGCAACGCCTTACCTCTGCAGGCCCATAGATTTTGGTGCAGATATTGTCATCCATTCCTTGACTAAATGGATAGGCGGCCACGGAACCGCCATTGGTGGAATCGTGGTTGATGCCGGAAAGTTCGATTGGACCCAGAAAAGGTTCGACCTCTTCAACAACCCCGACTCGGGCTACCATAACCTGCGTTTCGGCCACGACCTGGGTGGGCTGCAACAATTGGCCTATATCCTGAGGATGCGGCTTATTCCCCTCCGTAATCTGGGTGCAGCGATGAGTCCTGACAACGCCTGGGTCTTCCTCCAGGGTCTCGAAAGCCTGAACCTGCGCATGGACAGGCATAGCCAGAATGCTCTGGAAATTGCCAAACGCCTAAAGAAGCACCCTAAAGTGGAATGGGTGATTCATCCAACCTTGGAAGGTGACTCTAATCAGGGTCTTGCCAAAACCTACCTCTCTCACGGCGGTGGAGGGATGGTTGTCTTCGGTCTAAAAGGTCCTATGGAGAATGGTCCGAAGTTTATCAACTCGCTTGAACTTTTCAGCCACGTAGCGAATGTGGGTGACTCAAAAAGCCTGGCTATCCACCCGGCCTCGACCACGCATAGCCAGCTCTCGGAAGCCCAACAGAAGGAAGCTGGTTTGGATCCCAGCCTTGTGCGGCTGAGTATTGGTTTGGAACATATAGAGGATATCTGGGAGGACCTGGAACAGGCATTCGGAAAAGTTTAATAATTTTTGTAACCCTTCCTTTTTATCGGGGTTTTTTTTGTGTCTGCTGCTTGAGGGTAGCGGTTGACTCCTCCTACGGGTTCTCCTAACCCGTTATTTTCCTCCTGGGGTAGTCTCCTTTCCCCAGGAGGTTTTTTTATATCATAACAGATACTTACAACTATCAAGAGACTTTTGCAGCAAGATCGAAATTTTCAATTTTAGAGGTGGCCTCTCTATCCAGGGATAAATTGCAGTATTAAGCTTCTGGCATAAGAATTGCATGCTAACTGTGTGGTTCTCGCACCAAATATTTATAAAATTCCCTTGACACTTGGTAGTGGGTTTATTAATATGAACCAACGTTCAAATGAACGTGTGTTCAAAAAAATGCCAAAAATCATACCGGAACTTGAAAAAAAGATACTCGATGCCGCTGTTGCTGTTTTTTTGCAGGTAGGCTATCACAAGGCGGACATCCGTGCCATAGCCGCCGAGGCCGGAATCTCTGTGGGCAGTATCTACAGCCACTTCCATTCTAAATCAGATCTATTTCTTTCGGTCACCCAGGTATGGCGCGAATCGCTTCGGGAAGATGTTCAGGAAATCTTCAACT
This sequence comes from Borreliella garinii, assembly GCA_020720765.1. Taxonomy (GTDB): domain Bacteria; phylum Spirochaetota; class Spirochaetia; order JABEVK01; family JABEVK01; genus DYOB01. Next base: position 11,558 of record DYOB01000019.1, on the reverse strand, counting down.
CGGCGAGTTCTGCCCAGGAAAAACTCCTCCAACTCAGCACCCTATTAATGTCTGCCGTGGGGGAAAGACATGGTTTATGGCGCGACTTTTTTACGGACCGGGAGGTCCTGAAAAGAGCTGAAATCGGAAAACAATTGATGCAGGAAATGGAAAAGGACTGGCAAAAATTTTCAAAGACCATCGAGCAGCTCATCTTAGATGCTAAACCAGGACCTGGATTCGAAAGGCTTGCCATGAACTTTCCGGGTCGTATGGCACTTGCTTTTCGTGCCCTCGTTTCTTTTCTTCCCATAAGTTTTCCGGATGAACCAAAAAAAAATAAGGACTTTATCAAGACATTTATGGAGGTAATTTTTTATGAAAAATAATGTTCTCCGCATTCTCCTGACTTTTTCAACAATCGCACTTTTTGCACAAACACCGAGAAGTATGACTGTTGAACAAGCTGTCGAGCAGGCGGTGTCAACAAACCTGGGGATGCAAATAGAGGCCAGAAAGCTGAGCATCCTTGAGAGGCAAAAGAACTTTGTTTGGAATATGTTTATTCCGTCAGTAACAGCGGGTACAGCACTTTCACGTTTAAACCAGGATCAAGTGTTTTCAACACTCGTTCCATTGCCATCACCGCCTTATGTAACCCAGAAAACTATTGATATCGATGAGTGGTCCCTCGGTTTGAGCCTTAATTTCCAGCTGGCCTTGACTCCGGCGCTATTCAGGGGCATTACACAAACTGTTATTGATTTCGAGAACGGGAGTCTCACAAGGGATACAGCTCTGAGAAAACTGGAACGCGATGTCAGAAAAGCCTTTTACCAAATCCTTGCCCTCCAGGAAGCCGTCAACCTTACGCGGTCTCAGCTTGAGAACTCATTCCAACGTTACCAACAATCGGAAGCCAACTTCCGTGCAGGCAGAAGCCCTGAACTTACGGTCTTGCAGGCACAGGTGTCTTGGGAAAATCGAAAACCCGCACTGAGGGAACAGGAACAGGCATTAGAGAACTCGTTGATGAATTTCCAGTTTCTTATTGGAATACCATTTGACGAAAAGATACAACTCAATGGAAATATAGAACCCTACGCCGTCGAACAGCCTAACCTTGAAGACGGCCTTATTGACAGGGTTTCGAAGCGCCTTGATGTCCAGGCCGCCCTGGGTGGTGTTAAATCACTGGAAACTGTGCTCCAACTCCAGTACGACTCTATGCTCCCTACACTTCTCCTAATGTTTTCCATGGATCCAGGAATCGCCGAGCCTTTTAAGGCCGAATCCTGGGAGACTGACAACTGGAAACAACGAAGCGGGATGTTTGCCTTGAACCTCAGTATGAAACTTGACGGCTGGATTCCAGGAAGTACCACTTGGGTCAGCAATGAAAACCTAAAGGACCAGCTCGAACAGGCAAAAATTGGCCTGGCGCAAGCGATCAGAGGAGGTGAAATGGAGGTGACAAGTCTTCTACGGCGGCTTTTGAAGTCACAAGAAAGCCTGCGCGCCCTGGAGCTCAATGTGGAACTTTCACAAAGAGCTTCCCGCCTTTCGGAAACGAGCTACCGTGCAGGAGGTCAAAGTCTTCTTGAGGTCCAGGAAGCGGACCTACAGCTCCAGACAGCAAGGCTGCAGCTCCTCAATGAAAAACTATCCTTTAACAATACGGTTCTAGATTTGGAATACGCTTTAAATACCCCCAGGGAGGAATGGTAATGTCGATGAAGAAATATTTTTGGAGCACTCTGCTCGTCCTTCTAACATTTGGCTCATGCGGCGGTCCTCGTGGAGGTCCTGCTGCAGGTGGTGAAAAAAAAGCTACGGTGTTCGCTGTTCAGGTCCTCACCGTCGCCCAGGGGGATCTAGATAATTATATCCGTGTAAATGGCGAGGTCAGAAGCGGTACTACGGTGGACGTTCTGCCCGATGTAGGCGGACGGCTCAACCGCCTCAATGTCTCTCTAGGCGCCAGGGTTTCCCGTGACCAGATACTGGGCACTGTTGATCCGAGCCGGCCTGGCCTTGAATACGTTGCAAGCCCTGTTAGAGCACCTATAAGCGGGACCGTGGTTGCACTTCCCTTTTCTGTCGGTGCTACTGTTTCTCCCCAAACCCCTATAGCGAGACTCTCTCAGAGCGGCGATCTTGAAATCGTGACCAATGTAGCTGAACGCTATGTAGCCCAGATGCGTGCAGGCCTTCGGATCCAATCAAAATTCGAGGCCTTTCCCGGGAAGACTTTTGAAGGCCGGGTTGTCTCTTATTCACCTGTCATTGACACTTTGTCCAGAACACTCGAGGTGAAGATCAGACTCGATGGTAATACAGAATCGATCCGGTCGGGAATGTTTGCAGAAATCCGAATCGTGACAGACACACGCCGGAATGTGATAAGGATTCCTAACGAGGCGATAGTTTCCCGGTTTGGCGACGACTTTGTTTTCATTGTGAGAAGTGAGGGAAGCGCTGAGAAGAGGCTTATCAAAAAAGGCCTCGAGGTCGATAACTTTGCCGAGATAGTCGAGGGTTTAAGTGCGGGTGATAAGATAGTTATCCGTGGCCAGACACTGCTGGAGGAAGGCAGCCTTGTCCGGATCGTCGGAGGAAATGAAGAGGAAACACCATGATCGCGAAATCCGTCGTTGCGCGGCCGACATCAGTAACCATCCTCTTCATCGTTGTCTTGGCTCTGGGGCTTTATTCTATTTCGGATGTGGCAATAGATCTCTTCCCGGAAATCAACCCACCCATTCTTCTTGTAATAACCAACTACAGCGGTGCCGGTCCTCAGGAGGTGGAGTCACAGATCACGAGACCTTTGGAAAATGTTTTAAGCAATGTATCCAGCGTGGAGAAGATGGTTTCGACTTCGAGCATTGGAACGAGCACTATCCAAATCAATTTTCTCTGGGGGGTGGATATGTCGGAGGCTGCGAACGAGGTGCGTGACCGACTTGAATTTGGAAAACAGGCCCTGCCCGAAGAAGCCGACACGCCCATCATTTTTAAGTTCGACCCGAGTCTTCTTCCAATTATGAACCTTACACTGGTTGGAGATCGAAGCGCAGAAGATTTACGAGAACTTGCCGAAAGGATAGTACAACCTAGGTTGGAACAGGTGGAAGGTGTTGCCCAGGCGGGTGTTTCCGGCGGACGGGTACCCGCAGTGATGGTGGAGGTTCCGCAAAACAGGCTTGAAGCCTATAACCTTACCCTGACCCAGATTTCTCAAGCGTTGAGAATCCAGAACGCCGAACTTTCAGCCGGACAAATCAAGGAAGGGAATTACAGCTATATCGTGAGGACGGCGGGTGCTTTTAACAGCCTCGATGAAATCCGCGACACAGTCATTGCCACCAGGGGGACCCCTCAAACTGGATTAAGAACCGTAAAACTCTCCGACGTCGCCCTCGTCACAGAGGCTTACAAACCCGAGGACAGCGTGGTTTTTATTAACGGAAAACCAGGTGTTGAAATCTCAATACAGAAACAAAGCGGAACGAACTCGGTTGCAGTGGCAGATGCTGTACTCGAAAGGATAAAACTCGTTCAAAAAGAATTGCCGGCCGGTGTTGAAATAAAAGTATTGAGCAACACGACAAATTTTATTCGCAGTAGCCTCAACCAAGTCGGGAGCAGTGCTATAAGCGGCGGTCTTCTAGCGGTGCTTATACTTTTCCTCTTCTTGCGAAATATAAAAAGTACGGTGATTATCGGTATTGCTATACCGATCAGTATAATTCTCACTTTGATGCTGATGTACTTTTCCGGTCTTACTCTCAATATTATGACACTGACGGGACTTGTTCTCGGTATAGGTATGCTTGTCGATAACAGCATTGTTATTCTTGAGAATATTTACCACTATAGGGAAAAAGGTGCCAAGCCTATTCCCGCGGCCATCCTTGGCACCACCGAGATGATTCTACCGATCAGCGCCTCTACTTTAACGACGATAGTGGTTTTTCTCCCGATAATAATGTTCCAAAGCCAGTTGGGTCTCTACGGTGAATTCTTTAAGGGTCTGGCTTTTACAGTAGTAATCAGTTTATCCAGCTCTCTTCTCACAGCTATTCTCCTCGTCCCGGTCCTTTCGAGTAAATACTTAGTTCTCTACACACGTGTTCAAAAGCCGCTTTCGGGAATATGGGCTAAGATGGACACCGTTGTTCAAAATTCTTTGGATTCTCTTAATAACAATTATGAGAAAGTGCTTCGGTGGATAACCCGAAACACCCGAAATAAATTAGTTACCTTAGGCACCGTTGCCATCCTTTTCTTTTCTTCGTTTTTTCTTATCGGAGTTGTGGGATTCGAACTCATACCGGCCCAGGGGCAGGATGCTGTCAATATCGCTGTCGAGCTTCCGGTAGGAACACGACTGGAAGTTACAAAGGACATGATGCTCCAGCTGGAAACCGCCGTGAAGACAGAACTGGAAGGCGTCTATGAGAATATTATCGTGCGTGCAGGGGGGCGCGGGTTTTTCAGTATTGGTGCTGTAAAAACCAATACAGGACGACTGACGGTAACCCTTCCTCCGGCCGGGAAGCGCAAGCTCACATCCGCACAGGTCCAGGAAAAACTTAGGCCATATTTTGATGACTACCCGAGTGCCGTGTTCTCCTTTGCCAGCAGCGGCGGCGGTGGCGGTTTCAGTACATCACCCATCGATATCGTCATTAAAGGTTTAGACCTGGACCTTCTAGCTCAAACAGGTAACCAGATCAGGGATCTTATAAAAAAAGAAGTGCCTGAAGTAACGGAGCCGATTCTTGACCTTAAACAGGGACTACCCCAGCTTGATATCGTCGTCGACAGGGACAGGGCTTACTCCCTAGGTTTAAACGTGGCAACGATAGGTCAGGAACTGAGAGCCAGTATCGACGGTGTTATCGCCACCCGCTACCGTTCAAGCGGTGATGAAAAAGATATCCTCGTCATTCTCGACCCTAAAGACCGTGTCCTTACAAGGGACCTTGAGCGGATGTTCGTTCTTTCACCTACCGGGCAGAGGATCAGTATAGCTAACGTCGCCGACACTCAGTCGACTACGGGTCCTGTCGACATCTTACGCGAGAATCAGAGCCGCACGATTCACCTGAAAGCGGGGATTGCCCAAGGAGCGAAACTTGACCAGGTTGTGGCAAAATTGCAAAGGCTTATCCGTGAAAATATTCCTGCAGACGACAGGGTTATTATTGATTTTAGCGGGGACTTTGAAAATCTCGTACGCTACGGTATTCAGCTGCTCATCGTCCTTCTTGTGGCAATCGTTCTCGTCTTCGGTGTGATGGCAGCTCAGTTCGAAAGTTTCCTCGACCCTTTTATCATTCTGTTTACAATCGTCGTTAGCGTGACAGGGGTTTTCGTCGTCCACTTTCTGACAGCAACTCCTCTTAGCCTCTTCACGGCCGTAGGAATGATCATGCTTGTGGGTATCGTGGTAAATAACGGTATCGTTCTCGTCGATTACACCAACCTTTTACGGAAGAGGGGGATGCCCATCCTCGAGGCCGTTATTTCAGCCGGCAAGAGCAGGTTGCGGCCTGTTCTCATGACGACACTTACTACGGTTCTTGGATTACTCCCCATGGCTTTTGTTAAAAGTGAAGGAACCGACCTTGTGAGTCCCATCGGAAAAACTATTCTCGGTGGACTGACAACTTCGACACTCCTGACGCTTCTTATCGTCCCGCTCGTCTACCTTGCAGTGAATAAATTTTCTGCGAACTTTCAGTTCAAACTTCCTTTTAGCGGGCTTTTTAAGAAAAAAGATATCGTACTGGAGGAGGAAAATCATGCGCAGGGTTGAAATAATAGGTAACCATTCTGTGGAACAAGACCTTATGGATGGGCTCGATGAGAAGCTGGGAGAACTTTTCTGGACAAAACTCCAGGACGTTCAGGGAAAGGGTACGACCGGGTATAAATTCGGAGACGGAATCTGGCCGGAGTCCAACTTCCTTTGGTTCAGTTATTGTTCCGAGGGTGAGGAAGCCGTCTTGAGGGAGATTGTCGAAGTGATCAGAAATAAGCACAATAGGGAAGGAATAGTCTTGTTTTCCGTGGGGGCCTAAAACTGATACCATCTGACGCATTTTTCAAAAGGGCTAAGTCCATCATTATCCAGGCGGATGGAGACGCGGATAAGGCCGTTGCCGGCATCCGCTCGGCCATGGAAGATTTTCTTCCCGAGGTGAGCGACGAGTTGAAGTCCGATCTTTTTCAGCTCTATTGGGAAACCTATCTTGTTGATACGAGGGAAGAAAAATCTCTTTACGACTTCGCACTTATGCCCGGTGCAGTGATTAATCTTTTTCACGGGCTTATTTCTGAAATACAGCGCGAATTCAGCGACGCTGAATGGGACATCATACGCGACGCTATCAATGAAGCCGGTGAGACGATGGATTTGGGTATGCTTCAAACTTTAGCGGGTTACCTGGTGGAAAAGGGCCGATATTAGGTTTTGGAAATTCTTTACCGAGATGAGTACTTTGTCGCACTTTTCAAGCCTCCGGGTATCCACACACACCCTACGGCTCTTTCGCTTTATGAGCGGAGTTTCCTGCAGAACGCCCAGGACTCTTTTGGGCAGAAGCTGTATCCGGTTCATAGGCTCGACCGCGCCGCTTCGGGGATTCTCATTCTAGCCTTAAACCCGGAGTCGGCCGCAAAAATGGGGCAGCTATTCCGTGAACACACCATGAAAAAAACCTACCATCTCCTTTTGCGTGGCTGGGTTAAAAAACAAACGGTAGACCGGCCGCTTTTAGAACCTGACACTTTAGTGCGCAAGGATGCAGTCACAGAATTCATCCCCCTCGACTATTTTCGAGTTCCTATGGCCTTTCCGCCTTATCCGGAAATCCGCTTGACCTGGGTTATGGCCCAGCCCAAGTCAGGACGGAGGCACCAAATCCGCCTCCATGCTAAGGCCATCAAACACCCGGTTATCGGGGATATCAAACACGGGGACCTCAAACTCGGTACCTTTCTTGAGCCCATCCTCGGGATTCGCAGGCTTTGGCTGATGGCGACAAGCCTGGAATTTATTCATCCCTATACCCAGGAAAATCTCAATCTTCAGAGTGTCCTAGGTCAGGAAGAGATAAGGGCGCTTGAGACCCTAAGAGCCTGGAAAATTTCCCCAGATCCTGAAGAAATCACCTGATATAAATTTAATTTGGAATGCTTCCCCTGTAAACCGCATGGATCGTAGAGAACACAGAGAATCTTGCCACGGGCTTTGCTTCGCAAAGTTCACGGGGCCGCTTCGCGGCTGCACGGGGCTTGCGCATACCCCTAGTCCTAGGGAACCAGGTTTTTCAAGATTTTTCTTGCAAGGTTTTCTTTAATTTCTGAATGCCTCGGAATGGCTTCAATTACTCCAGTTGCGGGATTAATCCAAAGGGAATGAGACGCACCTTCTCTCTTTAAATAACAACCAGCTTGACGAAGCCGTTTCTCTAAGTCAGCCCTCTTCATCCTACATGAAGCGGTTCGCGGATAGCGTCCACTGGAAGGCCTCTTAAGGCATCCTCAACTCGGTCTTCAAAAATGAGCTCCACGGCCTTTTTAAGATTTTCTTTTGCTTCTACCATGGTTTCGCCTTGGCCGTTCGCGCCCGGAATTTCAGGACACACTGCCCAGAACCCGCCTTCAAGAGCAACCTCAATAACAGCGGTTAATTCAGCCTTCATAGGTAAAAGAATAGCACAAATGACAGAAATTGGCAAAGTGGGGGATTATGGGCCTCACAGGACTTTCGGCCTTCGGTAATATTAATCCCTGTATCCTTCCAGCAGGGAAGGCTGTGTAGCGCCGCCGGCGCCTGTGGTCAAGAAATTTTTCAACCACAGGCCTCACTTCGTTCGGCTACACTGGCGGGCTTTGCCCGCTAAACAGTCCCAGCACACTCCAGCCTTCGGCAAAACCTCGCACAAAGAAAAGGCTTGGAAAGTGGGTGCGAACCATTGTGGTTACAGGTTCCAATATCTCTTATATATCCTTTTTCTCCACCGTGGTACCCGCCCGATTACCGCCCGACTGCACCGCTCGTCTGCTTTATCCCCCACAAAAAAACCCCGGCGAACCGGGGTTGAAACAAATTATGACATTCAGGAGTTAGTTGCGCACAACCCGGAACCCGAAACTGGCGCCCTGGCTATACGGACTGTCGCTAAGCCGGTAAGCCACGGCGCAGTAATTCGCATTGAGGCCCCAACTGCCACCTCGTAAGAGGCGGGTCGTGACCGAAGCGGCACCCCGGTAGTCGGTCTGTGTTCCCGCAGGATATGCAGTAGCCCACCAGTCCCAGCACCATTCATACACATTTCCGCTCATATCGAACAAACCAAGCTCGTTGGGTAGTTTACCGCCTACGGGCCGCGATTTGCCATCAGTTACATTTTCACACCACGCATAATCCCCGATTGCATTGCTTCCTGTGCTCCCGGCAAAGGCCTTGGCGTAGCCGGTGGTATTCGTTCCCCCACCCTGTCCATCCGCAGGCGCTCCCATCGCCGCCCACATCCATTCCATCTCCGTGGGCAAACGGTAGCCGTTGTTCGTCCATGTAGCCGTTGCATTATTCCAGTTCGCATTACTTCCCGTCGGAATGGCAGCGTAGGTCAAGGTGGTAAAGTTTACTCCTGTTACCGCATACACCGGGGTTAAGCCCTCGGCTATACTCAATTTATTGCAGAAAGCAATAGCGTGGTACCAGTTGGTCATCTGTACCGGGTCTGTGGTTCCAGAGGAATAGGTAGTGTTGCTAGGATCGGTGCCCATAATAGCTAGAAACTGCTCCCGTGTGATCTCGTGCTGGCTCATGCGGTAGGGCAGGGTAATCACACTGACATTGGTGGCCGTGGCATCCCGCTGGAAACGCCCGGCGGGAACATTAATCATTGTCAATGTAAATAATGTTGACGCGAATGCCGCCGTAATCACACCGGAGTTCGCAGAATTCGTGTCGCTGGTAGCGTCGGCCACCGTAAAGAAGCTAGCCGCAACGCCAGTTAGGGTATAACCAGACTTGGCAGTTAGCGTGATGGTGGCAGTGTACACCGTGCTTGCAGCAAAGGTTGCGTGTGACGGACTCCAGCTTACCGTTCCCGTGTACTGGGCGGTTTCTATAATCGTCGTGACGGGCGTGTCTGCCAGTGCCGGTGCTGTTACCCCGTTAATTGTAGAAATATTGACGACAGTAGCTGTAGCCAGGAACGCCGCCGTCACTACTCCGGAGTTCGCAGAGTTTGTGTCGCTGGTAGCACCCGCCACCGTAAAGAAGTTAGCCGCAACGCCAGCCAGCGTAAATCCAGCTTTGGGTGTGAGTGTGATGGTCGCGGTGTAGACAGTGCTTCCGGCAAAGGTTGCGTGTACCGGACTCCAGCTCACCGTTCCGGTGTACTGGGCAGTTTCGGTTATCGAAGTAACCGGTGTAGCACCTGTCACGGGTGCAGTGACGCCCGGAATAGCCGCAAAGTTGATGACGGCGGCGTTGGTGTCTGGAAAGACTGCCGTGACCTCCCCTGAGTTGACCGGGTTCGTCGCGCTTGTAGCACCCGCCACCGTAAAGAAGTTAGCCGCAACTCCAATCAGCGCAAATCCAGCCTTGGGTGTGAGCGTGATGGTCGCGGTGTAGACAGTGCTGGCGGCAAAGGTCGCGTGTACCGGGCTCCAACTTACCGTTCCGGTGTACTGGGTAGTTTCCGTAATCGTGGTGACGGGTGTCGCACCTGTCACGGGTGCAGTGACGCCCGGAATAACCATAATGTCGATGACAGTGTCTGAAACCGGAGGTGGCGGAACAGGGTCGGGGGTGGGAGTAGGTTGCGGACAACCGAAAAGTACGAACAGTGCTGCCACTGCAGCCCAAGGTTTTACCAACTTTGCCAACATAAAATCCTCCTGTGGAAATTCATTCAGTCAATGTGCCTTTACTTTGTCATCTCATAGCTGTACCTAATGGGATTTGCGGCTCCCTTTGCCCTGTACCCTTCGGGAAGTCTTTTCTGGATGTATTGTTCCCTCTTTTTTCCTGTGACCTCTTTTCCAATAAAACCGTACCTGCCAATTCTCTCAGGAAAGTCAGGAAAATTCTCTTTGTTTGCTTCCAGCCACCGGTCGGCCTTAAAAACACCGATGATGATCCCATGAGTCACTGCAAGGACATAATCAGCTTGTTCCGCCCGCTTTGCGTCTATACGCCAAGCATACCTGACGGCTGAGTACAAATCTGTTACTTCGGAACTTCGATTCACATTGATCAGGAGGCAATTATCCTTGAAATCAGCCTCAAGGGCTTGATACTGATTAATAATTTGCAGGGCATTTTGCGGCCCGAAGTCGTCGCTCCCCACACCGCCGGCTTCATTGGTGGAGTAGATATAGGCGTCGATTAAGGCCGCTTCTACCTGCATGGCCGTGTTTTCATCCATTCCATGGCGGTGAATCACATGAACCACTTCCAAGCCCTCGTTCAGGATCGCACGGATAACCTTGAGCTTATCGCTTTCTTCGTCAAACTCCTGGGTCGGTTTGGCGGCAGACTTCAAGTGATCAAAAATACGGTTGTTCTTACATTTGCCCACGTAGAACGTTTCGCCGTTTCGAGGGTCGATCAGCCTGTAAACGTAGTAGTCCAACTTGTCCGCGACTGCTTTTGGAAATTGATCCACCTTCATGTTTCTTCCCCCTTGTCTTTTCTCACAGCACCCTGCCCAAATTACTCCATTCGCAATAGGAACAATCATGAAGGATACTATCTAGTCACTATTCTACCCCCCCCCCGCTTTTTCTGTCAAGTAAAAATTTCATTGAATTTTATTCGATACTTTTTATTCTAATGGTGCTAAGTTAGTGGACAGTGGGGAGCTTTGTGGAAGGGGGACGGGTAGGATCGGGGTTATACCTCTTTACTTTCCCAACTTATTCCCGCTTTAGACACATATGTCAGTGTCTCAGCCTCTCAGGCGACGCAAATCGTCGGTCTGCGTGAATCGGATTTTAGATTCTTCGCGGAAATCGGATGGATTGGCAGAGGACTTTCTTAAGGGTATGCGAGGGGGGTCGTGTGCCGAGCTTGCTCGGCCCGTGTGGCTTCGCCGCGCACGGCCCTGGCACACTCCCGCCTTCGGCTAAAGAACATAACGGTTCCATTCCAACCGTGGGCCGCCGAAATTAACAAGGTAACCCAGGGAGATTTTGGATATACGCAAGTAGTTCATCAGCTGGGCAACCATTACCTCATTCAGCTGTTTCACAGCCTTTATTTCAACGATGATACGTTTCTCCAATACCAAATCAGCATAATAATGACCGACCTCTTGCCCTCGATAGAAAACCTTAAAAGGAACCTGCCTTTCCGCCCTAAGGCCTTTAGCGGTTAATTCGACAAACAAAGCCGACTCGTAAACAGCCTCCAATAGCCCCGGACCCAATTCCTCATGAACCACATGCAAAGCCCGGAAAACTTTGTGCGAGATATCCGCTTCTAGGTAACCTATAATGGACCCACAGAGCTGGACAAGAACGTAAGCTTGTCGGCTTGATGTTAT